>JBDUDV010000001.1:0-106796 GCA_040002755.1 Acidobacteriota bacterium
GAAGTCCAGCCCGATCAAAAAATCGCGATCTGCAATTTCATTCTCCGGATCCAACCGCATTAATAGACCAGGTCGGCAAACAAAAATGCGGCGGGAGCGTTAACTCCTGCCGCATGCCTTATCCTCAATCACTAAGAAGACGTCAGATTGGCGTATCCAAAGCTCCGTTGACTTCTACACACCACCCGCCGTTGCTGCCTGAGTGCTTGGATCGAGTTCCGAGAGTAGCTCAACCAGGAGGGGTTTATCGCGTTCGGCGTCGAGGTAGTTCTTGCCAAGCATCTTGTGAAACCTGCGTTCTTTAGTCTCACCGGTTAATTCCTTCAACAGCGCCCGACAAAATGCCGCCACTACGATCGGGTGAAACTGCGTCCCGGTGTTTTCCCGCAGATCAATAATGACTTCATCAAAGGTGCGACGCGTTTTGTACGGTCTATCCGTAGTCATCGCGTCAAACGAATCGGCGAGACTGACAATCTTGGCGCCGACTGGTATTTCCAAATCGGTTAACCCGTCGGGATAACCGCGACCGTCCAAACGTTCGTGATGATACTTTGCCATCAAAGGAATGTCGGCAAACGGATGATGAATCGGCGAAAGAATGTCGAAGCCTGCGCCGGGGTGACGGTTAAGTTCGCTCGACTGCTTTGCATCAATTCGGTAGGGCGCGTTGATGATGTCGCGCTCGACCACGAGCTTGCCGACGTCGTGCAGGTAGCCGGCGATGGCCATGCCTTCTACTTCTTCTTCGCCCCAACCCATTTCGCGCGCAATGATCTCGCTGTATTTGCCGACGCGTTCGGAATGGCCCTGAGTGTACTTGTCCTTGATGTCAATAGCGGCAGCGAAGGCGCGGACGGTGTCACGATAAATGGCGCGTAGATCGAAATAGAGCCGGCGGTTTTCTTCCGCCTGTTGTTTCACTTCCGCCAGTAAGCGATGCGTGTGAATGCCGACGCCGATGTGTCGCACCATCGCCTGAATCACTTCCAGGTCATCGGGCGTAAATGGTTCGCCGCTGGCCTTGCCGCCAAGTGCGACCAGTCCGGTTAGTTTCGCGCGCACAACCATCGGAATAATTATTTCGATTTCCTCGGTGCGCAAACCGCTTAGCGCCGTGATGTCGGTCTTTGTGGAATTGACGAGTGCTTCTTTGGTTGCTTCGTCGATCATGTACTCGACGCCATAGTCCGGGCTTAGTCCCCAAGTGGCGAGGCAGTTAGTCGTTTCCAGATGTGCGGGACATTCGAGTACGGCGCCGCGACGGATTGCGAGGGTGCCGAGCAGAAGGTGCAGAGATGTCCGCACCATCTCCATGAAGTCGTCGCCTTCAGCGATCTCCTGGCCGAGATCGGCGAGCGCGCCGAAGGAGTGAATTAATTTCTGTGTGTTTGATTCCATTGGCGAAGCATTATAGCTGCAGACGCGCCGAGATTGGGAATGTCTCAGGTCGTGGGTCTTTGGTCTTGGTCTTTGCTTTCTGTTCCTGAGATTAAGAGATCAAACGAATGCCGAGTCGATTGCAAAGACCAAAGACCAAAGTCCCAAGACCATTCTTTTAGTGCCCAATCGCCTGCGTTTGTGTGGGCGGTGTAGACAGACTTGAGAGCGCTTCCTGTTCGTTCTTCGCAAGCACGACGTGGCGCGTCAGTCCCAGCATCTCGAAAAGTTGGATTGTCTCGTTGTTAACGTCGGAGAAGACCACCAGCGCGCCGCTCTTCTCCGCGATGTCGATGATGCCGAGCAGGATGGAGATGCCGATGCTGTTGACGAGTTCGGTGTCGCTGAAGTCAATGACCAACGCGCGGGCGCCGGAATCGAGCTGCTTCTTACACTCACGCTCGATTCTCTCGCCGGTGAGTTTGTTGAGATAGTCGGTGGCGTAGACTACGGCCGTAGTGCCGACGCAGTGCGAGCGAACGTTTGATTTGATTGCTTCTCCCATTTTGTAATTTCAGTAAGACAGACTTTCCAGTCTGTCCTGGACAGGTAGGAATGCCTGTCCTACTTGCGCAAATACTTAGTCATCCGCAGACTCGTTCCCTCATCAACCCGTTCAAACTCAACCTCGTCCATCAACGTCTGGATGAGTTTCAAACCCCACCCGCGACGGTTATTAGTTGCACTCGTGTCATTTTCGTCCAGCTCATCGTCGTTTCCTCCGATATTTGCCGGTAAAATGCCGCGACTCGAAATCGTAATCACCAATTTATCATTTTCGACGTGAAACCGCTGATATATTTTCCGATCAGGACTTAGGCTATGTTCCGAGGCGTTGATGCACGCCTCGACCACGGCCGTCTTAATCTGGTTAATCGCCTCGGGCGAGAAGCTTAGCCGGCGAGCAATCTGCTCCACTGCACTGGCTGCCAGCATCTCGTTATTACTACCCATCGGAAAGATCAGCTGAAACTCGTTTTCGCTGTCGGATCCTTGCGAATGGTCCCTCGTATCACCGAGACGGCTGGCAAGGATGTCAAATTGTTGCCGGCTCGATCCATAAGCACCTCGTTCGCGCAGAAGTTCAGTAGCCTCGGGTGCGAAACCTTCATTTGCAACCAACCAGATCTGCCTTCTGACAATACCGGCCTGACGCGCCACGCTCTCAAGTAAGTCCAGCCAACGCGCAACGAGCGCGGCGTCAGCTTCGAGTTTGCTTTCAACCTTGGCGACGAGCCAAGCGATCTCGCTTTCCTCAGTATAAGTGCCGCGCGCAAACCCATGCGCAACTACCGAACTCTCTTCGCCAAACTGTTGCAGCGCCCGACTAAACGAGAGTCCGCTTGCTGTGTGAAAGACTTGCGGCAGTCGCGTTAGATCGGTGTCGGCATCAAGGCCCGCTGCGATTTCCTCGAGCGTGGCACCCTTGTAGCGCTCAGCGAAAACCGTGTAATCAAACAGACAGCGGGGCGCCAGTTGGGAATCGAATTTGGCCAGCAACTCGCGCAGGCGGAGGCTGGCAACGCGGCGATAGTGGCGCGCAATGGTTTGGGGGGCCCGTTTGAGGGCGTCGGCCATCACATCTGCGACGACAAGCGCGCGCGGCTCGCGTAGCGCATCCAAGCGAAAACGACTCCGCAGGTAGTCTTGCCAGAGACTGGAACCGCCGGAGATGTCGACCGTTTCGCCGTCGCAATTTACGAGTTCTTGAACGTGTAACCGCCGCAGCAGTTGTTCGACCGCAACGCTGTCTAATTTCAAACGCTTGCGCCAACTCTCAAACGACGCGGTGCGCTTCCCTTCCGGCGTGGCTTCACAAAGCAGCCGGACCACCGCCGCCCTGGCCTGCGGTTCCGGTGCGACACACTCAAGCACAGACGAAAAATAGCGATTCAGTCGCCCGCCCATGAGCTCATCAACATACAGCCGTTCGCAGGCGAGATAGGAGTCGAGCGCGACGTGGTCTTGTCTCGCTGCCTCAATCATGGCCGTGATGAAGAACGGGCTCCCCTCCAACTGTTGTACGAGCAGGTCTCGCGATTCGTCGTTTATGACAACTTGTTGCCGCTGAGCTGCCGCGTTGACAAGTTTCCGAGCATCATCTTCTCCCAGTTGCTCGAGGTGCATGACGTCATGCGCGTGCGAGTTATCTCCGGCGCACGACACGGCATCGAGAACTTCGCGCCGCAAACCAGCGAGGACAAACGGGTTCCGACTAGACCTAAGGGCCTTAACGATTTCCGTCGCGAAACGTAGGGCCGAGTCTGCGTAGTTGGCCAGGTGTACGGCATCAAACATTACAAAGGGGCGTGCATCCGTTGGCAAAACCCGGTCCGGCGCCGTGAGGCAGAAACGCACGAGCTCCCGATCATCGTCTCCAAACAGTTGCTGGTTGTAGGTCTCAACCAGTTCTTCTATCCAAACAACATCAGCCGCGGGCGCAAGTTTGACGAGGTCGCTAAGCGTCAGCGAAGCGTGGCATAACGCAGGTTCATCGCGGCGATAAGCGATGTATTGCAGCAGGAAGGCATTGAGAAACTCGATCGCGGCGCTGACGGCCGTTGTTTCAGCTTGCGGCAGCGAAAAGTAGATCGGTACGACCGCTTCGCGACGATTGAATAACTCATCGAAAGCCTGACGCAGAAACTCTGAAACGCCTGCCAGTGGCGCCAGCAAGATGAGCAACCCGGAGCTGGCACGCGCCTGGTTCGACTGCGTAGCGTAGCTAACGAGTCGCTCCAGTTCAGTTGTCCTGCCAATAAACTCGTCGCGCTTAACGCGGCCGAGGATCTGGCGCTCATGGTTGTTCCGATTGTGATTCATCAAAGCGGCGGGCTAACTCGAAAGGTTTTCAACGTAAAACTCGATCCGGTTCTTACCTTGTGCCTTGGCAATGTAAAGCGCGCGGTCAGCGGCAGCGATAACCTTTTCAGCGGTATCGATGTATTTGGCAAAGGTGGAAATTCCGATACTGACGGTGACCGTCCTGAGCGGTTGTGTTTGGCCAAATGGATATTCCCGCTCCGCCACTCGCTGTCGCATGCGTTCGGCAATGACGCCGGCCTCGCTGAGCGACGTCTGCGGCAACAGAATGCAAAACTCCTCGCCACCATAACGGCACGCCACATCAGCCGAGCGTAGCGCGGCTTTCAATGCGTGGGCGGTGATTTTGAGCGCAACGTCGCCGGCCTGATGACCGTTGCTGTCGTTGTAGTTCTTAAAGTCGTCGATGTCGATCATCAAACAACTCATGGGATAGTTGTAGCGTTGTGAACGGTTAAGTTCGTCGGTCAAACGTTCTTCGAGGTAGCGCCGGTTCAGCAATCCGGTCAGCGGATCCGTTATCGACAACAGCTGGAATTCGGTGGCGCGTTCCCGCCATTCGGCGCTTTCCATCGCCACCGCGATTTGCGGCCCAATAATTTCCAACAGGCTCAGATCGACATCGTCAAATGTGCTGGTGCCAACCTTGTCGGCGACATTGAGCACGCCAATTTTCCGACCTCTCATGCTGATGGGAAAGCTGATAAAGGATTTTGTTCTGTACCCGTGAGCGGCCGGACCGGCTGTTAGCCCCGCCTTTTCTAAATCGGAGACGACCAGCGCTTTTCCCGACTCCAGCACACCGCCGGAAATGCCTTCGCCCATCCGGTTCGGAGAGACTTCGTCTTCGGGAGTGGCAAAGCCGGACGCAGCTTTCAGACTGATTTCATTTGAGGCTTCATTGAATACCCAGAGAGACGCGCGTTCAGCTTTAAGCAACTCCATCGAGTGTGCAAGAATCGCGGTATAGGTCTTAGCGGGTTCGCGCGAACTGATGCGTTCGAGAAAACGCTGCAGTGTTTCGGCTAGTTGTGAACGGTGCTCCAGTTCTCCGCGCAGGCGTTCAACCTCCCGTTGCAGGCTAGCAGAAGGTTCTGGCCTCGTCAGTTCAACAGTCTCAACAGCGTCAGCAGCAGTCGATATCTTCTCGGACTCAGGTGCCGGACTCGTGTCGGTGACAACCGCTGCGCTGGTGTTAGGCGCATTAAAGGTCCGCATTGCTTTTTGCAGTCGTTCGGACAATTGATCCAACTTTTGCGGCTCGGCAAATATCACGTTTTCGAACGGTTCACTTCCAAGCAGATCATTAAGCTCGCCCGCGCGAAAGCGTTCGACCAGGTTGCGGTAGTCCTCAGCGCTCACAAAAGCGCGGCCGCCGATCGCGGCCAGATGCTGTTCCCTGCCCAGATGCACCGGCATGGTGAAACACTGCAGCCCGGCGTGGCACTTGTATTGAACTGCTGAGCCGGCGCTGAGCGCACGGCGATGGGCGTCTCCGCAATAAGGATCGCAAAGGCTGACGTATTCCTGCGATGACTGAAACGCGTGACAGATCGAATTGTTGTTGGAAGTTACGATGGCCGGAGGCTGACGGCCGTCGACGAGCAAGACAGAAAGCCCGGCAGATGCCGCAAGGTTTTCCTGGATGGCAGCCCATCCGGCTGGGGCATCCTGAGGATGGTCCTGAACGATGCTGGGCTCGGACGGGACCGCCAGGGATCGCGAGCGTGCGTCTTCGGCGGGCAAAACGCCGTTGTCTAAATACTCCTGTCGCTTGGGAGTCTCTGGGCGATTTCTTGGCGGCATCCGTGATGACAGACTAACAGTTCAAGCTTGCAAGATTTCAGGGCAAACGCCAACAAATGACTCTCGGTTTGTGACCGACCGCATCGAGAACCAGGCGGTTCTTCGACATAGCACAAGTCACCCTACTGGTATACGACCAATAGGACCCTCTTTTCATCTGGGACAGGTTCTGAGTCTCTTTTTTGACCAGGCTTTTCCGAAGTTTGCTAAAGGGGGACGGTTGATCCTATCAGGTCGCCGCTTCCTGCGCGTAGGCGAGCCCGGGAGCAGCGCCCGGCTCCACTTTATCAATGTCAGGCAGTTCTGGACTGATGCGAATACAAGCGGCAAAGTGGTGGGGTTTTATCTCAACCAGAGGTGGGACAACTTGTTTGCAGGCTTCGATCATGTAGGGACACCGGGTGTGAAAGCGACAACCCTGGGGCGGGTTGATTGGCGAGGGTACATCGCCCTCAAGGACTATCCGTTGGCGTCTGGCCTCAATTTTTGGGTCAGGCACCGGCACCGCGGAGATTAGTGCCTTCGTATACGGCATTAGCGGATTTGAATAAATAGTCTGCGCACCGGCAATTTCAACCAGTTTGCCGAGATACATCACCGTAACTCGATCGGAAACGTGGCGAATCGCCCGCAGGTCATGAGAGATGAACAGATAGGTAAGATTCTTTTCGCGCTGTAACTTTTCCAGGAGGTTCATGATTTGTGCCTGGATGGAAACATCGAGCGCCGAGATTGGTTCGTCGGCAACTATGAAGTCGGGATCCACAGCCAGCGCTCGTGCGATCCCAATGCGCTGGCGTTGTCCGCCGGAGAACTCGTGGGGGAAGCGTTTGATGAAGCGTTTGCTCAGGCCGACCGTCTCGAGCAGTTCCTGAACGCGTTCGTCCGCTTCCCTGCCCTTGGCAAGTTTGAAGGTCTCGAGCGGTTCACCAACAATTTGGCCAACCGTCATTCGCGGGTTGAGCGAAGCATAAGGGTCCTGAAAAATTATTTGTAGATGACGCCGATGCTCGCGCATTTCTCGCTTGGAAAGTCGCGCCAGATCCTGATTGCGATACAGCACCTGTCCGGAGGTCGGCTCGGTTAGACGAAGGATCGCTCGACCGAGAGTCGACTTGCCGCAGCCAGACTCGCCGACCAAACCGAGCGTTTCGCCGGGATAGATGTCAATACTGACGCCGTCGACTGCCTTCACAACGCCCTTGCGGCCGGTGTGGAGATCGAAGTGAACCTTGAGATCGCGTATGGCAAGCAAAGGCCTGCCGTCGTTGCCAATCAAGGGGTGCGGTGGTTCCGGTGAAATCAAGTCCAGATCTGTCTCGGTAGCAATCATATTGGCTCGACACGCCTCGCAGACTAGTTATTCTTCCCGCCCGCTCCTGCCGCCTGCCTTTTGGGCATTCTGCGCCTCCGCCCGTGATTCCTCATAGACTTCCCTCGCGAAATGGCACAACGAAAAATGTTCAGACGTTAGCTGTACAAGCGGCGGAAACTCGCGCGTGCAGATTTCCTCGGCACGCTGGCAGCGAGGAGCGAAGGGACAACCCGGCGGCAGGTGCGCCACATCCGGCGGCAGACCGGGAATCTGGTAGAGCTCGCCTTGTTCCTTCAGCGGATCGGGGACTGAACGCAGCAATCCCTTCGTATATGGATTGCCCGGCTGTGCGAACAAATCGGCGGTGGGCGCCTGTTCAAAGATCTTGCCTGCGTACATCACCAGCAAGTGATCGGTCATGCCTGCAACCACACCGAGATCGTGTGTGATCAGTATCACGCTAGTGCCGGTGACCTCCTTGAGTTTCTTTATCAACTCAAGAATTTGGGCCTGAATCGTGACATCGAGGGCAGTGGTGGGCTCATCGGCAATCAGCAACTCGGGTTCGCATGAAAGCGCCATCGCAATCATCACCCGTTGGCGCATGCCGCCGGAAAACTCGTGCGGGTAGCTGTCAACGCGCGCGCGCGCCTCGGGAATTCCAACCGTCTCCAGCATCTTGATTGCGTGCGCATAAGCCTGGCTTTTTGTGTGACCCAGATGTAGTCGGGTTACCTCCATCATCTGCCGCGAAAGCTTCATAAACGGATTCAACGAGGTCATCGGATCCTGAAAGATCATTGCGATCCGGTGGCCGCGAATTTTGCGCACCTCATCTTCCCTGAGCGAAAGAATGTCGAGGCCATCAAATACAACTTCGCCGGAAACGATTCGTCCCGGCGGCTTTGGTATCAGCCGGATAATGGAAAGATTCGTTACTGACTTACCCGAGCCAGACTCACCCACGATGCCCAACGTCTGACCACGCTGCAGTTGAAACGAGATGCCATCGACGGCTTTCACCACGCCGTCTTCAGTGTCGAAGTACGTGCGCAGGTTTCTGACGTCGAGAAGATTTCCGTTGCTGGTCATGACCTGACTTCAGATTTACCGTCGGCTGCCTTGTGGGTCGAGCGCGTCGCGCAAGCCATCGCCCAGGAAGTTAAGTGAAAAAAGTGTCAGTGCCATCGTCACTCCGGGAAAGACAAGCTGCCACGGAAAGATCCCGATATTCTGGATGCCGTCGGTCGCGAGGCTACCCCACGAGGCCAGCGGCGGCTGCACGCCAAACCCGAGAAAGGAAAGAAATGCTTCCGTTAGCATCACGGTGGGAATCGTGAGCGTGGCGTAAACAATGACTGGTCCAAGCGTGTTAGGCACGATATGCCGGAAAATAATTCGCGGCGTAGAAACTCCCGTGGCTCTCGCCGCCAACACAAACTCCTGATTCTTCAAAGACAACACTTGCCCACGCACGATGCGCGCCATCGTCAACCACGACACAGAACCCAGCGCGATGAATAGCAGTACGACTTGTCCGCGCGCAGTTTGACTACGAAATACAGACAGCAAGACGATCACGATGATGATGTATGGGAGCGAATAGAGAACGTCTACCACGCGCATCATCAGGTTATCTATCCGCCCGCCAAGATATCCGGCCGTCGCGCCGTAGCTCACGCCGATGAGCAACGATACGAGCGTGGCGATGATGCCAACCATCAATGAGATTTGACCGCCCTGCAGCACGCGCGCTAACAAGTCGCGGCCCTGATTGTCAGTTCCCATCGGATGCGTCCAGGAGAAAGAGCCATCGGGTGCTGTCAACGGCGGTATGGACCTCAACGCTGTTACGTTGGAAGGAATGAAATCAGGAGTCATTCCGGTCAGTTTCCTGATGACGAAAGGACCCAGTAACGATGCTAACGTGATAACCACGACGACAATCATGCCGAAGACAGCCAGCCGGTTCTTCAGCAAGCGCCGCCAGGCGTCGCGCCATAGCGAAGTGCCGGCGATTACATCACCCCGCTCTGCCGCGAGCACGTCCGCATCGGCCAGGACAAACTCCGGCGCGGTGTGGATAACGTCACCCTCGCGGTAGCTGAGTGACGTATCCGGCGTTAACCCGGGTTCCGGTTGCGGGTGGTCGCCAGGAATTGTTGGGCGGTCTTCGTTCATTTGTTCGACAGGCATTCTTGCCATTCGGTCCTCAATTGGTTCACGCCAGCGACAGACTGGAAAGTCTGTCCTAACTAATAGCGAATGCGTGGATCGAGATACGCATAGGCGATATCGACCAGCAGATTCATCAACAACAGCGTAATGGCGACAAATGCAACGATGCCGAGAATCAGCGGCTCGTCGCGGTTTAGCGACGCCTGGATGAAATAACTCCCCAAGCCTGGCAAAACAAAAATGCGTTCGACGACAACGGTGCCGGTGACGAGGAACGCGAGTGCCGGTCCGGTGTAAGAAACCACCGGCATCAGCCCACCGCGTAACGCGTGGCGAATTACCACCTGCGTCTCGCTCAAACCTTTCGCCCGCGCAGTGCGGATGTAGTCAGACCGCAGCACCTCGAGCATGCCGGCGCGCGTGAGCCGGGCAATGTACGCCATGTAGAGCCCTGACAACGTGATGACCGGGAGAATGACATTGCGACTGGGAAAACCGTTCCAGCGCGACGGTGGCAGCCAATAAAGCGTCAGCGAAAATATCAGAACGAGGAGCGGCCCCAGAACAAAATTGGGAATTGAAATCCCGAGCATCGCGAGGGTCATCGAAGCGTAGTCGCTTATTGAGTTTGGCTTCAAAGCCGCAAGCGAGCCGGCAAATATTCCTACAACCAAAGCGAGCAAGTATGCGAGTAAACCTATCGTGGCGGAAACGGGAAGCGAGCGCGCGATGATTGAGTTGACCGACTGCCCTTCGTATTTCAACGACGTGCCGAAGTCAAAATGCCGCACGATGCTCCACATTGTGCGACCATATTGCTGGTACCACGGCTTATCGAGACCATACTTCTCGCGGATGTTCTTTTCGATTGCAGGCGGAATCACTTTTTCACCTGTGTAGAAATTTCCCGGCGCCAGTCGGATGAGACCCCAGGTAATAGTTATTACCACGAGGATCGTTGGGATGGTGATAATCAGCCGGCGGATGATGAAGCGCAGCATGGTTTAGTGGGACAGATTCTCTTGTCGGGTCAGCTGATATCGGAGATATTTAAAGCAAGTCGGAACTTAACATGCGAAAACTAAATTCGGCAACATTCTTGACTACTTACTCTTGTCAGCCTCAGATTGCTTCCAACCAGCATTGATGCGCACTGTCTTTAGGGACGGGGAGTCAAGCACGTTTCCGTCGAAGCCAGACACGTACGGCTTGACCAAAGAATAGGATGACGCAAAGTAAATCGGCATCGCGCTCAAGTCTTTTAGCGCTTGAGCCTCCGACTCGATCGGCTGCAGTGTCCGCAAGTCTCCGCCTTTCGCATTCGCTTTTTCGCCATCGCGGGTTATTGCTGGTCCCGACTCTTTTCCAGTCGCCGCCTTTCCCGTTTGTACGTCCTCCGGAAAGAGCATGCGAATGTTGGTGAGTTCGTCGGTGGTTTGCATCACGAGACCGCGTCGCACTACATCATAGTCACCGTCACGAATTGCAGTTTCGTACTCGTCCCAGTTCTTAACTACGATCTCGGTCTCAATATTCAGCACCGTGCGCCACATGGTCGCGACCGCCTGCGCCACCAGGCGCTGTTGCTCGTTGCGATTGACGAGCAGCTTCACCTTCGGAAAGTTTGTGCCCCCCGGGAATCCAGCTTCCGCCAAGAGTTGTTTCGCGCGCTCATACTCTTTTTCCAGGACCTCGGATTTGTTCACCACGGGCACCTGCTGATCAGCAGCCGTCTCCGGAAGAAACCGTTTGGCTGGTTCTGTGGCGCCGCCCATCTCATCGGCGCTGATCCGGTCGCGATCAATCGCGATGGCGAGTGCTTCGCGCACCCGCACATCGTCAAACGGTGCGCGCGCGCCGTTGAAACTGTAGTAGGTCAACGCGCCGTAAGTAGTGCGTCGAAAATCTTCATAAGGAGTAAGAAGTTTAATTGCCAACGGTTCAAATGCCGCGTTAGTCACCGCGTCGACTTCTCCGGCTCGGTATGCAGCCAAAGCCGACTCGGCATCCTTCTCCCCAACGAAAGAAACCTGCTCGAGCGTTATCTGGTTTCTGTTCCAATAGGTGTTTGCGCGTTGCAACAAGACGCGAGCGTCCTCAGTTTTTGCCAGCGAGAAAGCGCCGTTTGAAACTAATTCGTTAGCCTCTAACTTTCTGGTACTAGCTTCATCGTTCAGTTTCACCGGACGAAAGACAGGATGCGCGACCAGCGCCGGAAAGTTCAGGTCAGGTCGACGCAGCCGAACACGGAGGACGCGGTCGGAAACAGCTTCAACTCCAAACGGGGTTGCATTGTTTCCCTTCGAACCAGCCAATGGCTTTGCGCCTGTGGCGGCACCCGCACTCGAAACTTGTTTTTGCGTTTGTGCTGTCCCGCCCGTCAAGCGAGACTCAGTTACGCCGACAGAGTTTTCGAGCCGCGCTCCTTCGATGTTTGCCATCAGCTCGGTATGCGGCGCCAAATCGCCGATTCTCATCGTGCGGCGCCAGGAGCGCACAAAGTCGGAAGCAGTAACCGAATCGCCATTGGACCAGCGCGCGTCATCCCGTAAATAGAACGTCCAAACGCGTCCGGCATTCGATGCCTCCCAGCGCCACGCAACGCCTGGGACTGGAGTCAACGAACGAGGATCGTAGTCCGTCAGTCCTTCAAAGATCGCTCGCACCAAATCAGTATCCGGCGGCGTGGCTGCGAACGCGGGATCGAACGTTTGCGGTAAGCCGCCGTCACTCCAGTTAAAGGTTTGGCTATTGGGGACCGCGATGCGACCATAGTAGCGCTGGGGTTTTTCATTCAGGAGGCAACCGCCGTGACTAAGCATCGACGCGAGCAATAGCACGCTGGCAAGCGGCGTGCGGAGGCTCTTTTTGAAGATGTTTCTAGTCGATGTCATTAAAGTGCTCGATCCACAAACTGAAGACCCTACCCAAGCTTCACATTTCAAAATCACACTTTGCTTCAGCCCGGTGAACGAGGGCTAGAAACCAGAAACCCTTTAAACGATTTCCCTGCTTTCAGCTGAACGGCCAGCCGGCTAAAGCCAGCTGTGAATGAGAGTGGGACGTGTTCACCAAAAGCTGCGGCTCTAACTCTCCACCAGTCCACGCAGTTTTGCGTAAACATCAACAGTGGCTCTACGTGCTTCCTCAAACCCCGCGGACGTATCAATCAGGAAGTCGGCAAATTTCTTTTTCTCTTCCTGTGGCATCTGCGCTGAAGTTCGTCGTTCCGCTTCCGCTTTGCTCAATTTGTCTCTGGCCATCAGGCGCTCGAGTTGGGTCTCTGGCTGACAATGAACCACGATGAGTTTGTCGAAACGTTTATAACCACCAGACTCGATCATCAAGGCGGCGTCGACAACCGCGATACCGTCTGGATCCAGTGCTTCCCATTCGCGCAGTTGCTGATCCTGTTGAGCGATAATGTAAGGGTGCAGGATCGAATTTAGTGCGAGGCGCTTGCTTGAGTCACCGAAGACGATTGCGGCCAGCTTTGCACGATCGAGGGCGCCATCGTTCTGGAGAATCTCGGCCCCAAACGTCGTAACCAGCTCCCGCAAAGCGGCCGAGCCACGCTGCACTACTTCACGGGCGGTTGCGTCGGCGTCGAGCACGCGGCACCCCAGGCCAGCCAGGACGCCGGAAACGAAAGACTTTCCGACGCCAATCGAACCAGTTAAGCCAACGCGCAGCATTGATCCAGGTTAAGGGTTCTTGCTGTTGTATTCGGCGATAAAAGGCTGCGTGATATCCACAGCCGGGCTAATTGTCAGAATGGCCGGCAGAATCTTGCTGATATCGAGGATCATGGTCAGGCCATGCTGACTCGCGTATAGATCCAACGCTTTGCCTATGTCAGTTGAGATCGGGCCGACCACCTGCTCCAAACGCTTTTGATAATCGGCGGCAGCCTGATCTTGTTTATACTTCAACTCACGTTGCAGCCGCTCTCCCTCGTCCTGCTTCGCCTTGATGCTTTCCGGACCAACCACCGGATTGGCGGCGAGTTTGGTAATCTCGTCAGACAACGCCTTGATGCGAGTTTGCAGGCTTTGGAGTTCTGCGGTCTTTGTAGCAAATTCTCCTTGCACGGTCCTTGCGGCCCTGACGTAGCGCACGATTCCGGCTTTCTCATCGGCGAACTGGGTTGTGTCGAGGAGCGCCATTTTAGTGGCAGGCACGGGGGCGACGGCGACTGGTGTTTGCGGTGCAGCAGGCGGTGCAGTCGTAGGTGCCGGACGCGTTTGTGCAAATGCGGAAACTGACGCGCTGATTAAGATCACTAAGCCAGCAGCAATAGCAGGAATTCTCTTCATAGTCGTTTAGGTGCTCCTTAGAATTAGCTAAGACAGAATGTTCTTTCAAATGCTTAGTGGCTAGCCGGGCCCTCTTCGTTGCCGCGCCGCGTTGACTGTGTTGCGCATAAGCATCGCTACGGTCAGCAATCCAACTCCGCCGGGCACTGGCGTCCGTTTCCCGGCGACTTCGTCTGCTTCACCGGGACTAACATCTCCGACTAACGTAAAGCCGCGTTTCGAGATCGCCGCCAATCTGCTCTCTGCTTCAATGCCGAATAATTGCTTCACGGTTGCTGCGTCTGTGACCTTGTTCATGCCGACGTCAATCACAGTGGCTCCCGGCTTAATATGTTCACGGCCAATGAAGCCCGGACGACCGATTGCCACCACCAGCAAATCCGCCGCGCTGGTGACTGCAGCCAGGTCACGCGTGCGCGAATGGCAAATGGTGACGGTCGCATCGCGTTGCAGGAGCAGCTGAGCCATCGGCCGCCCGACAATCTGGCTGCGACCGACCACACAAGCGTTCGCGCCTGCGATTGGAACCTCGCTTCGATCCAGGAGTTCAATGATCCCTGCCGGTGTGCACGGCACAAAAGTCGGGCGACCCATCGCTAACCTGCCAATGTTCATTGGATGAAATCCATCGACATCTTTTGCCGGATCAATGGCTTCAATGATCTTGCTCTCGTCAATCTCGGCAGGGAGCGGCAACTGCACAAGTATCCCGTCGACATCTCCCCGCTCGTTGAGCGAACCAACTAAGTCCAACAGTTCAATCGCCGTTGTCTGAACCGGAAGCGCGTGCTGCTCAGAACGAATGCCAACCTTTTCGCAAGCCCGGACCTTGTTTCTTACATACACTGCTGACGCCGGATCGTCGCCTACACGCACCGCCACCAGACAAGGTTGCACTCCAAACTCGACCGCAAACTGCCCTACGTTGCGCGCAACTTCCGCTTTGATCTGATCGGCAACAGTCGCGCTGTCCAGCAGTTGAGCGCTTCTTCTGGGTCTCGCTTCGTTCATGAAAGAATCTGCCAACGGCCCCGCGGTCATTTGGATTGGTCGCATCCTAGCATACGTGTTGTGGTAAACATGAGAGCCGCCGTCTGAAGTTCCGATAGCGATTTGCCTGCCGGTATCGAGTGCCTTACAATTTCCCGCCGCCCGGTTCGCCAGCGCTTCATAATGAAAATAACTAAAACTCTCGCGATCGCCCTTCTCTTTTGTTTCAGCCTCTTGCTGTTCGGCCTTTCAAGCTGTCGGCCAAAAGAGCGCGTGCGCTCACCCAATGAGAAACACTACGACTTAAAAGGCAAAGTGGTGGCGATTGATAAAGGAAAGCGGGAGTTAACCATTCAGCATGAAGACATCAAAAGCTACATGCCAGGCATGACTATGTCATTCAGCGTCAAGGACGACTGGGTATACGAGATAGCGTCTCCCGGCAATCAAATCACCGCAACCCTGGTTGTTGATGGTACTGAGTCGTGGCTTGAAGATGAAGTGATCACAGAAGACAGCTCGCCAACTTCAGGAGCGCCGGTAGTTGAAGGAGCTGATCCGAATGTTGGGGTTGAAGTGCCGGACTACGCTCTGCTGAACCAGGATGGCAAGACCATTCGGATTCACGACTATCGAGGCAAGACGCTTTTGCTCACTTTCATTTATACGCGCTGCCAGGATCCCAATCAGTGCACCTTGATGAGCAGTAATTTTGCGGCCATCGATAAGGATCTGCAAAAACAGCCTGAACTGTATGCGAAGACCCATCTGCTGAGCATTAGTTTCGACCCAGCTTACGACACGCCAAAAGTCCTGCGTAGCTATGGCGCGGCCTATACGGGCAAATACACGGAGGAGACTTTCGCGCATTGGGAGTTTGCTTCAGGGAGTGCAGACGAAGTGAAAGGCATCGCGAAGTTTTTCGGCCTGCGCTATTTTCAGGACTCATCGTCCGGAACGGAGCAGGTTATTCACTCGCTGCGCACAGCAGTCATCGGTCCGGATGGCAAGATTGTGAAGATCTATCGTGGGAATGAATGGAAGCCGGAGGAGATACTGCAGGAATTGCAGACGGCCACCAGTGATGGAAAGCCGGCTGCAACCAAGAGCTGATGGTTTGGGACCGGCAACTGCCCGGTCGTAAACCTTCCTACCCGCCGCCTTTGATTTTCTTGATCTCTTCAGTGAGAACCGGTACCGCCTCAAACAAATCGCCAACTATCCCATAATCGGCAATATCGAAGATTGGCGCTTCGGGGTCCTTGTTGATGGCCACAATCGTTCCCGAGTTTTTCATGCCGACGAGATGCTGGATTGCGCCTGATATTCCCAAAGCCACGTAAAGCTTGGGTGCAACGGTTTGGCCTGATGATCCAATTTGGCGATCAATTGGCAGCCATTCGGCGTCGCAGATAGGACGCGAAGCAGCCAGGTCGCCGCCAAGCGCCTCTGCCAGCTTCTCAGCCAGCGCCAGATTGTCTTTGCTCTTAATGCCACGGCCAACCGCGACAATAATGTTTGCCTTGCTCAAGTCGACTGCTTGTTTCACTTCCTGGAACGGAGCTTCCGGAGTCATACGAATCTCGCCAACTTCAACTGGCATGTCCTCGACGACTGCGCTACTTCCCTTCTTTGCCTGGTCCGGCCGAAAGGCCCCGGATTGGAAAGTTACAAAGACCGGCGCTGCCCCATCGGAAACAACATCCGCATCAAGCTTGCCGAGGAAGATGCGGCGAGTGAATGTGATCGCGCTGCCATTTACCTGCGCGCGGATGCAATCGCTTATCAGAGACTTGCCAAAACGCGCGGCCAGCTTGGGCGCGTAGTCGCGTACGAGATAGGTGTGTGGCATAACCACGAGCTGCGGGTCGAGCGCGCGGACAACACTTTCCATCGCGGCGGTGTAGCCGTCTGGAGTGTACTCAGCGAGCGATGCATTGGTAGCGGTTACCACCTTCACCACTTCATACCCAGCAATTTCTTGCGCGAGGGCTGCCACATCAGCGCCAAGAATAACGGCGCTGACGGGCTCTTGCAGTTGAGTCGCCAGACCTTGCGCCGCGGCAATCGCTTCGAGTGAAGTCTTGTTGAGAACACCGTTACGATGTTCGATGAAAACTAAAATTCCCTGGCTCATTAGTGTTTCAGTTCCTTCAGTGCGGCCTTAAACTTTTCCTCTTTCATGAACCGCTCAAACGACGAATCAGTCGCCGGGTTAGGCATCCTCTCACCCGCAATCATGTTCTCACGGCGGTCAAACGCCAGCCTCAGGTATTCGATGGCTTTCTCCATGTCATCTTTCTCGCCATAGGTGCAAGCCATGTTGTAGTAGAACATTGGATAGTCCGGCTCTTTTGAAATACCATACGCAAATACCTCTTTAGCTTTGTCCAGATTTCCGGTTATGCCATACGACATCCCAAGATTGTCGACCAGCACCTTCCAAAACGTATCGTCCAACGTGCGGTTTTCTCTTTCGAGGTCGAGCGCTTTTTGGTACGGCCCGATGGCGTTTTCAAAATCATGCTTTAAGTAGTAGGCACTGCCCACGCGCATCAACTCCATAACCTGATTCGCGTTTGAATGCTTCTGCACGTTGGCCTGCACAGACGTTTGCGAGGAAGAACAACCAAGAATCGCCATCAGTAAGCAAAGCGGCAGGAGAAATTTCGATCCCTGCGTAAGAGACAAATACATAGTCGTGCTCCTTCTCGCTTGGTGAGTTTGTTGCGTTTAAGTCTATAAAGTTAGAACACACGCGCTTCAGTGTGTAACTTCTGCGCCAACTCCACCGCGCCGGCTTTCGCATCACCGTTACCGAGCAACTGTGTTTGCTTGGTCTTCTGCGGCAGGTAAATCTTCTCGATTCGCTGGTGCGATGGGCGCGCGACAATTTCTGACGGCGGCGTGATTTCCTTAATCTCTTTCTTCTTTGCCGCCATGATGCCCTTCAAAGTTGCGTAACGAATCTGGCTGATGCCGGACTGGATGGTCAGCAACGCGGGTGTCGGCATCGTGTACCACTGATACCAGCCGCTCTCGAGTTCACGCTTGACGCGCAGTTTTTCGCCACTCGCGTCTACTTCAATCGCGATGGTAGCGTGTGGCAATCCCAGCAACTCCGCGAGAATTACGCCGGTTTGACCGTAACCATAATCGTCTGACTGCAAACCCGTGAATACGAGATCGGGCTTCTCCTCGCGGATCGCTTCGGCCAGCACGCTCGCTCCGGCATACGGAGAAAGTGATCCCAGGTTGGCGCCAACGACGTGTATTGCCCGATCAGCTCCGCGTGCCAGCGCGTCTTTGATGACACTCTTCACTCGCTGCGCACCCATCGAACAAACAACCACTTCGCCGCCGAGCTTTTCTTTAACTCGCAAGGCTTCTTCCAGCGCGTACCCGTCTGACTCGCTAACCTCAAAAGACAGGTCGCCTTCTTCGATCCACGTGCCTTCTTTGTTAATGCGCAGGACCGCGTCTTTGTTGGCGACCTGCTTCATCATTACTATTATCTTCATAGAAAGCACTCAGCCTTCAGCAATAAGCATTCAGCAATTGTCGAGGCAGCTGCTCGCTGACTGCTGATTACTGACTGCAGATTTCTCATCCTTCGTAGCGCTTAAACAATAACGCCGCGTTTGTCCCACCGAAGCCGAAACTATTCGAGAGCGCATACTCAATCTCAGCGTTGCGCGGTTTATTCGGAATGTAGTCAAGATCGCAGTCCGGATCTGGATTGACGTAGTTGATCGTTGGGGGCAAAACTTTACGGTCCAAACTAAGGACGGAGAACACGCCTTCTATCCCCCCGGCGGCGCCCAGCAAGTGACCGGTCATCGACTTCGTCGAACTAACCGCGAGCTTGTAGGCGTGGTCGCCAAAGGTCTTCCTGATCGCGAGCGTTTCAAACTTGTCGTTGTAAGGCGTCGAGGTTCCGTGCGCGTTGATGTAACCAACCTGTTCGGGCTGAATGCCGGCGTCGCGAATTGTTTTCTGCATTACGCGAATCGCCCCGGAGCCGGTTTCGTCGGGCATAGTCAGATGAAACGCGTCTGCAGTCATCCCGTAGCCAACCAACTCCGCATAAATTCGCGCGCCGCGTCGCTTCGCCATTTCCAACTCTTCCAGAATCATGATCCCGGCGCCCTCGCCGATAACAAAACCGTCGCGGTCGCGTTCAAACGGCCGCGAGGCGTGCTCGGGATCGTCGTTGCGCGTCGACAGGGCGCGCATCGAGGCAAAACCGGCGACGCTCATCGGCGTAATCGCAGACTCGGCGCCGCCGCAGATCATCACATCCGCATCGCCACGTTGAATGATTTTAAAGCTATCGCCGATAGCGTGCGCGCCTGCGGAACAGGCCGTCGCCGTGGCCGAGTTAGGCCCCTTGGCTCCATAACGAATTGAAACCTGGCCGGCTGCGAGATTCACAATCGCCGAAACAATGAAGAACGGCGAAACTCGGTCCGGGCCATCGTTCAAAAGTTTCGAGTGCTCGCGTTCAATGGCCCAGAAATCGCCGATGCCGCTGCTGATGTAGGTTCCGGCATTCTCCGCCAGCTCCGCAGGAAACTTTCCTTCCTCGGTAAGCTGGAAGCCGCTGTCGGCCATTGCTTCAGTGGCGGCGGCAATGGCGTAATGAATAAAGGCGCCCATCTTGCGCGCCTCTTTCTTGGGAATGAATTTGAGTGGATCGAAATCTTTAACTTCGGCGGCAAATTTGACTGAGAATTTTTCCGTGTCAAATTTCGTAATTGGGCCTACGCCGTTGCGGCCGCTCATGAGCGCGGCCCACGTCGTTTCCACTGAATTGCCAACCGGTGTTATCAGGCCCAACCCTGTGACAACTACACGTCGTGCCAAATCAAAGCTCCTTGTAATGCGACCGACGACCGGCGACGGAGGACCGATGTCGAATAGCGTCGCCGCCTTCTGATCGATCTACCATAGATCGGGCCTGCGGTCGCCGGTCGTCCGTCTTCGGTCGTCCTTACTTCTTATGTTGGTCGATGTAGTTGTAGGCATCACGGACGCTTTGGATTTTCTCCGCGTCCTCGTCAGGAATCTCAATGCCGAATTCCTCTTCAAAACGCATCACAAGTTCTACGGTATCCAAAGAGTCTGCGCCCAGGTCGTCGATGAACCGGGCATTCGGTGTTACCTCGTTCTCATCCACACCTAACTCGTCAACGATAATCTGTTTGACCTTATTCTCTATTTCTGGATCGGGCATCTCGTTTTGCTCCTCTGTGATAAATGATCTCAAACTTAAGAAACACCAAGGGCCGCGGCAGCGCTCTTCAAACTGGCCGCGTCCTCGACATTAAAACACTTTACCTCACGACTGATCTGTCGCATCAAGCCGCTAAGAACTTTTCCCGGGCCTACTTCTACGAAGGTATCAACACCTTCCTTAATCAACAACTCGATGGACTCCTGCCAGCGTACCGGCGATGAAACCTGCCTAACGAGGGAATCTTTGGCTTCGCTAGCCTTGCGAATAACTACGGCGTCGACATTCGTTACCAGCGGCACCGCCAAATTGGCAAAACTCAAGCCCTCAAGATCGGTTGCCAGTCGCTCTTGCGCGGGCATCATTAGCGCAGAATGAAACGGTGCGCTTACATTCAACTTCAAAACTCGTTTCGCACCGGCGCTTCGTAGCAGCTCGCTTGCGCGGTCCACGGCTTCCGTGTTTCCGGCTATAACTACCTGTCCAGGCGAGTTGATATTTGCCGGCGCGCAAACCTGACCCTGTTCAGCTTCAGCGCACGCCTTCTCGATGTCTTTCAGGTCCGCCCCAATTATTGCCGCCATCGCGCCGGTCCCGACCGGCACCGCTTCCTGCATGTAACGACCGCGCAATCTGACGGTCTGCACCACCACACTCGCGGTAAGTGAGCGCGCAGCGCAGAGTGCAGAATATTCACCCAAACTATGTCCAGCGACAAAGTCCGGTTGCGGAAACCCTTCCGACTCCATCGTGCGCAACGCCGCAATAGACACCGAGAAAATCGCCGGTTGCGTGTTCTCTGTCAGTTGCAACTCTTCCGGAGAGCCTGCGAAACACAATCGCGAAACGGAAAAGTGCAGAGCGTCGTCAAGTTCTTCAAAGAGCCGAACCGCAACGGGAAAATTCTCTACCAGATTCTTCCCCATGCCCGGACATTGCGATCCCTGCCCGGGGAAAATGTATGCAAGTGACATGGAAGTAAATAGTAAATGGCAAATAGCAAATAGTTAAAACCCAGGAAAGCTCTTCATGATCGTTGAACCAGTCTGCTGTGAAAACAACATCTATTTACTATTCATGCGATTTACTATTCACCGCCTTCTTCTACCAGCGCACCAGTACACCGCCCCAGGTCACGCCGCCTCCGAATGAGGCCATCAACACCAGATCACCAGGGTTGAGCTTTCCCGCTTCCACGCATTCATCGAGCGCGATGGGGATAGACGCGGACGAGGTGTTGCCGTGCATTGCAATGTTTGAATAAACACGTTCGCTCTCCACATTGAGCTTGCTGGCCACACCATCGGTAATTCTCTGGTTCGCCTGATGCGGAATGAAAAGTTTGACGTCGCTTGCACTCAACCCGGCTTCTTCCAACACTTCTTTTGAAATATCAGTCATCGACCGCACCGCAACCTTGAAAAGTTCATTACCCCTCATCTTAAAGAAGTGATCGCCGGCCGCCAGAGTGGCAGCTGTCGCCGGCCGTCGCGTTCCGCCACCAGGCGAGAAGAGCTGTTCCTCGTATCGTCCATCCGACTTGATTCTTGCGGCGAGAATGCCCCGGTCACCTTCTACTGGACCCAAAACCGCAGCTCCCGCACCGTCGCCAAATAGAACACAGGTATTGCGGTCGGTGTAATCAACGTATTGCGTCAGCACTTCGGCACCGATTACGAGCGCATATTTGGACTGCCCGGTGCGAACCATCGTGTCCGCGATCGTTAATCCATACAAAAAGCCGGAGCAGGCAGCGACGATGTCCATGGCCGCAGCCTTGTTCGCGCCGAGCTCCGCCTGGATTATGCAGCCGGTGGACGGAAGAATTTGATCGGGACTGACGGTCGCGCAAAGGAGTAGATCTATATCCGTGGCTTGCAGGCCGGCACGCTCGATTGCCTGGCGGGCCGCGCGAACGGCAAATTGCGAAGTGTATTCGCCGGGCGCTGCTTTGCGTCGTTGCTTAATGCCGGTGCGACTGGTAATCCAGTCGTCAGATGTTTCGACCATCTTTTCCAGTTCGGCGTTCGTCAGAATGCCTTCCGGATAAGAGTGGCCCGTTCCCAGAATCCCCGCGCGAATATTTCCCATCAATTCCTCAGTTGCTTAATCGTGGCCGGTAATACTATCCACTACCCCCCGGAAAACCAAGCAGGTACGCAAGTGTGTTGCACGCCCGACAATTAGGTGCTACGCAAACTGAAAGTTTGCGCTAGCGATTGCAGCGCATTCGTTTCCGCAATGCCCTTTTCGATGCGCTGTCCGGCGCGGTTTTCTGAAAACTCTTTAACGCTGCGTATCGCGTTGCGAATGGCCCGCGCATTCGAGCGGCCGTGACCTATAACCACTATTCTCTGTACGCCGAGCAACGGCGCACCGCCGTGTTCCGAATAGTCAAGTTGCTTCTTGATGTTTCGAAAGGCCGGCTTAGCCAGCATCGCTCCGGCTTTCGTCACTGCCGAAGCGGTCAGCTCGCGTTTGATCATGGATAACATCGCGTCAGTAAGCCCTTCCGAGAGCTTGAGCATGACATTGCCGGTGAAGCCGTCCGTCACAATCACATCAACGGCGCCGGAAAAAACATCGCGCCCCTCGACGTTTCCCATAAAATTCAGACTCGACATTTCGCGCAACAGCGGAAACGCCTCTTTGGTTAAATCGTTTCCTTTCGCTTCTTCCTCACCGATGCTCATCAACCCCACAACCGGGCTGATAGTGCCAAGCACCGCGCGCGAATAGGCGTCGCCCATGATAGCAAACTGCACCAGGTGTTGCGGCTTGCACTCAGAATTGGCGCCGACATCAAGGAGCAGCGTTGGCTTGTCGGATTTAGTTGGAATAAGAGCTGCCAGTGCGGGACGATCGACTCCAGGCAACATGCCGATAACCATTTTAGCCGTGGCCATTGCGGCCCCGGTATTTCCGGCGGAAACGAAGCCGTCGGCCTTTCCGTCTGCCACGAGCCGCGTGCCGATTCTCAAAGAACTCTTCTTCTTGCGTCGCACGGAAGTCATAACCGGCTCGCCCATGCCGATCACTTCGGCTGCTTCAACCAGTTCGATTCCCTTGTCGCCGTCACCGCGCCAGCCGCACCGTTTCAACTCCGACTCCAACTTTTCCGGTTGGCCCACCAGAATTACCTTGACGCCCAGATCGCGTGCGGCCGCCAAAGCGCCGTCAATCTCTGCGTGCGGCGCGTGGTCGCTACCCATCGCGTCGAGAACGACTTTTCCCGTAAGCCGGGCTTCATCCTTCGACTGAGTTCGCACAGGCGATAGCTTCGGATCAGGTTAAGTTTGATCTACACGCACAACTTGCCGGTCTTTGTAAAACCCACACTTAGGGCAGACGCGGTGTTGCAGGCGGGGCTCCTGGCAATTCGGACAGAGGCTAGTCTGCGGTGCCCGCAGGGCATCATGTGCGCGGCGTTTGCCGCGGCGAGCTTTTGAATGTCGTCGCTTAGGATTTGGCATAATTACTCCGGTCGAAAATCAGTAAATAGTAAATAGTGAGTAGTAAATAGACGAGTCCCGTTGGAACGGCCTGCACTTTCTATCCACTATTTACTATTCACCAGTTTCTTCAATCCCGCCCAGCGGGGATCCACTTCGTGGGCGTCACACCCACATTCGGTCGAATTCCTGTTCAAGCCGCATATGGTGCACATGCCTTTGCAGGTTTCAGTACAAAGAACATGGTCGGGCACGGCCAGCAGCAGCTCTTCCGTTACCAGTTCGTCGATGTCAATGCCTTCGCCGTCGAAGATCGAAAGGTTCAAATCTTCTTCAGCAAGCTCGAAGGCCCGTTGTGCCTCGTAAACTTCAGCCGTAACATACTCAAGCCGGAAGGTCGAGTCGATCGGCAGCTCGATTGCTTTCAGGCAACGATCACATTCCACCTGAGCTCGTGCGGCCACCTTCCCGTTTACCTGCACGCGATCGCCGTTTTGACGAATCCTTCCGGCCACCGCGGGCGCATCCAGCAGCTTCACGCGGTCATCTCCAAGCGCCAAGTCTCCAGGCAGGTAGGCATGAGCAAACGAGCCCTTTCCCCCCTCCACACTTGCAAGCTCAATCCGCATCGACCTACACCCTATTGCGAACAGCCCAATTTGGCGGCAAATGCGCAAAAGGCCATTATAACTACAGAAACCGGAGTGTCAACGAGACCGCACCCTCTAACTGACGCTTTGCGGCCTAACGACCGTCATCATATGCGGAACTGCAGGCGCTAAGCGCGTCCTGTCGCAGCGCTTCTGCCAAGCGGCGATCGCCCCCGCTTATAAGCTTTCTCGCATTCGCAGCCGAAACGCGAAACAGAGGCGCACTAAGAGATTGCCGGGAATTCTGCTGTCTTCCTTTTGCTGCAGAAGCCTTGCCGGCAACCGCCCGGGCGCCCGCTTTTTGGAAATATTCGTCGGCAAGTTTCAGGTGTCCAGCACGTACAGAAACCAACCCCAGCATGTAAAACGCTTCGCCATAGTGCTCGTCAAGCTCCAGTGCTTTCCGCAAATGACGGGTCGCCAGCCCATCGCGGGACAGTTGGTAGTAAAGACAACCGAGGGCGTAGTGGGCCTCCGGTGAAGCCTTGCTTGCGAGTGCCAATTTAAACTCCTGCAGTGCCTCACGCCATTGTGCTTTTGCCACGAACAGGCGGCCCAACCCGTAATGTGCTGCGAACGTTGAGCCGCCCAGCCTGGTCGCGCTATTCAAGAGTTCTTTGGCGCGATCGACATCGCCTTCGTCGGCGCAAGTTAAGCCGAGCAACAGCGACACGCGTCGATCGCGCGGCGACAACTCGTAGGCCCGGGCAAGATAATTCTGCGCCCGACGCGTTTTACCGGTTCTAAAGAAATATTCGCCGACAAAATAAAGCAAAGGAGCGTTGTCTGCGGACATCTCGCTGGCCCGCTGCAGAAAACGCACGCCACGACCAGGCTGGTCGTCGTCAATCAATAGGAATCCTTCATTGATGCACTGCTCGAAAGCGCCGCTTTCCTTTCCGCGATAACTGGCGAGGATTTGCAGGCGCAACTCGTCGCGACGCTCACTCTCGAGTTGCTCCTCGGCATCTTTCTGGCACCGGTCAAGCCACAATCTCTCGAGCTTGTCTCCCGCAATCGTCCCCTCTTCAGTCAGCAGGCCCACGAGCGCATTAACCAGAGCGCGGTCGAAATGCGCGTTCTGCGCTTGTCGCAAAAGCAGATCGAGACCTCGCTCGACTTTCTCGGTTAACCGGCTCAACCTGTTTTCCAGCGTCGATATTCGTTCGAGCAGATGGTCTTCGCTTGTTCCGCCGGATTCCAGCTCCTCGTAACGAGCGGAGGAGCGCTCAACGACAATCATGAGGCGTGTGCCACAGCGCGCACAAAACTCCTGACCCAGCGGATTCGCAGCTAAGCACTTTTGACAATAGTGAGCTATTTGGGACATTCGAAAACAGTAGTCAGTATTCAGTAGTCCAACGTCATATTTCGGCACTCCGAATTCTCGTCAGTATTCGTAGAAGCCGCGGCCGGTTTTTCTTCCCAACCAGCCGGCGTCGACATAACGTCTTAGTAAAGGACAAGCGCGATACTTTGGATCACCGAGGCCATCGTATAACACTTTGAGTATTGCCAGACATACGTCGAGACCAATGAAGTCGGCGAGTTCTAATGGGCCCATCGGGTGGTTCATCCCCAGTTTCATGATGCCATCGATGCTCTCTCGCGTGGCCACACCTTCATGCAGCGCGAAAATAGCTTCGTTGATCATCGGCAGCAAGACGCGATTGGAAACAAAACCTGGTGAATCATTGCAGTCGAGCGCAGTCTTGCCAAGTGTTTCCGTCAAACTCCGGACTCGTTCGTAAGTTTCGTTGGAAGTTGCAATGCCACGGATAACTTCAACCAACTTCATCACCGGCACCGGATTCATGAAATGCATACCGATGACCTTGTCTGGCCGACCGGTCGCGGCGCCCAGGCGAGTGATCGAAATTGACGAAGTGTTTGACGCGAGGATTGCGTCGGGAGGCGTGATGCGATCGAGCATGCTGAAGAGCTCCGTTTTAACGACAAGGTCTTCGGTTACGGCTTCGATCACGAAAGAAGCTTCGCCCAAAGCGTCGAGTTCTGTCGTGGTTTTGATGCGGCTGATAACCGATTGCTTCTCGTCGCCGCTGAGTCGCTGCTTATCAACATCTCTTTGCAGACTTTTCTCGATCGCTTTTATTCCGCACTCAAGAAACTCATCCTTGACGTCGCGCATGACCACGTTGTAGCCAGCACGCGCGGCCACTTGGGCAATGCCGTTGCCCATGGTTCCTGACCCAACTACGCCAATGATTTCAGTCATGCATTAGAACCAAAACATTTCCATTTCTCATTTGTCATTCGAAGCGAGAAGCATCTGCATTTGCTTTCAATGAAAAATGCCAAACTAGCAATGACAAATGGCTAATCTCTTTACTTCTCTACTGTCCCACCACAGTCCTTAACGTTCAACCGCCATTGCCACCGCGTTGCCGCCGCCAAGACACAACGAGATCACGCCGCGATGCGCATTCCGACGTTTCAATTCGTACAGCATCGTTGTCAACAGTCGCGAACCTGATTGACCAATCGCATGCCCGAGCGCCACCGCGCCTCCGTTCACATTCAAGCGCTCATTATCCAAACCCAGTTCCTTCGTGATCGCGACGGCCTGCACTGCAAACGCTTCGTTTAATTCAATCAAGTCAACCTCCGCTAGCGACCAGCCGGCCTTGCGCAAAACTTTTCGGATCGCTTCCACTGGCGCCATCATTACGAGTGCGGGCTCAACTCCGGAAGTCGCCTGCGCGACGATTCGCGCCAGCGGCTCATTACCAAGCGACTTCGCTCGATCGCTCGATGTAACCACAACCGCCGACGCGCCGTCGTTAACTCCCGGAGCGTTTCCGGCAGTCACGGTGCCACCGTCCTTTTGAAACGCGGGCTTCAATTTACCGAGCGCCTCGAGCGACGTGTCTGCGCGGACCGTCTCATCCGTGTCGAACATCACCGGCGGGCCTTTTCTCTGCGGAATCGCCACCGGCACAATCTCGTCTTTAAACTTTTCAGCTTTAATTGCGGCCGCTGCCTTGCGATGCGAGTTGAGCGCATACTCATCCTGCTCCTCGCGACTCACCGCATACTTCTCGGAAACTACTTCACCAGTACAACCCATGTGATAGTCGTTGTACGCGTCCCAGAGTCCGTCATTAATCATCGCGTCAACCAGCACGCCGTTTCCCAAACGGTAGCCTTCGCGTGCCTTAGGAATTAGATACGGAGCGTTAGACATCGATTCCATGCCGCCGGCGACAACAATGTCCGTATCGCCGAGTTGAATTCCCTGCGCGGCCATCATCACAGCTTTCAAACCTGAACCACAGACCTTGTTCACTGTCACCGCCGAGACAGCCGGTAAAAGTCCGCCGCGCAATGCCGCTTGTCGCGCCGGGTTTTGGCCCAGTCCAGCCTGAATAACGCAGCCCATGATCACTTCGTCAACATCTTCGGCCGCGACGCCCGCACGCCTCACACTTTCACGTACGACGATCGCGCCGAGATCAGTCGCCTTAAATTCTTTCAATGAGCCTAAAAGCTTACCGACCGGCGTTCTTACTGCACTTATGATTACTGCTTCACGCGTTTCGCTCATCAGCACTCCAGCTTATGTTTGAAAAATATTCGCTGTTTACGATTACTATTTAGCAGTTAGCGTGTCAAGGAAGCTTAGGGTAACGCAACTGTTAGGTCTGTAGTTGAACGCACCACTTGGAACGTCTCACGAGGCCACGGCATTGCTTGTTGAGTTAAAGCCCTCCATAACTCAATCAGCTGAAACATTTGCGACGCAATCTCAAAAACGTGCTACTGAAACCCCCAATTGAAAAGCGCAGCAAGCGAATGTTAGACTCAATCGCTATTCAACCTTCAAATCAACATCCCGGTCCATAAACATGCAAGCACTAATTCTTGCCGGCGGAAAAGGCACACGCCTCCGCCCGCTCACTGTCTACACGCCGAAGCCGATTGTGCCGATCTGCAATCGTCCGTTTCTGCTCTACCAGATCGACACGTTACGCCGCGCGGGAATTACCGACATCACACTCTCGCTTTCGTATCAACCAAACAAGATTGAGCAGCTGCTTGGCGATGGCTCCGAGTATGGCGTGAAGTTGAAGTACACAGTTGAGCCGCAGCCGATGGGCACCGCTGGTGCTTACAAGTTTGCTGAAGACCTGATTCGCGAGCCTACCGTAGTTTTCAACGGCGACATTCTGACTGATCTCGATCTCAAGGCTGTCATTCGTGAACATACTGAACACAAGGCCACCGCGACAATCGTGCTAACGCCCGTAGACAACCCGTCGGCTTACGGTCTGGTGGAGACTGAAAAAGATGGCAGCATTCGCCGGTTTCTGGAGAAGCCGAAGCCGGAAGAAATCACTTGCAACACGATCAATGCCGGGACCTACATTTTGGAGCCGAAGGTGCTTGATCTGATTCCAAGCGGCGAGAATCATTCTTTCGAATATGGACTGTTCCCGGAGTTACTGAAACGAAAGGAACCTTTCTTTGCGCACGTTCCACCGAGGACCTACTGGATTGACATTGGCACGCCCGAACGCTATCTGCGCGTGCACCAGGACCTGCTGGGAAATCGTGTCGGACGTATTCATCTCAAGGAACGACGGGGCGAATTTGATTCAGCTACCGCCGCCGAAGTTGATGAGACTTCGATCATCGGCGACGACTGTCAGATTAAGCCGGGGGCGCAAATCATCAACTCCGTGCTTGGCCCCGGATGCTTTGTTGAAGAGCGGGCGCGCGTGGAGAATTCGGTGATTTGGCCGCACACGCGCATCGGCGCTGCGGCACAAGTCTCGGGCGCCATCGTTGGGCGCGGTTGTCATATTGGACGCTCCGGCGTAGTTGGGCCTGGTTCTGTCCTCGGCGACAAGACGTCTCTGACTGACTACACAATCACCGGAGAAGTACCTGTACAAGACTAGATGCGCGACAAAGCTCCAGCAGATACTAGGACGGCGAGCGTCCGGCCCGCAATGAGCACCAAGCGCGAAAACGGATTGCTTTAAAATTGTGAGCCTCGCAAAGATCAAGTTCGGCACTGACGGTTGGCGCGCAGTGATCGCGCGCGAATATACCTTTGAAAATATCGAGCGCGTGGCGCAGGCTTATGCCGATTATTTGTTGCAAAGTGAGGCCAACTCACCTTTAGTTGTAGTCGGCTACGATCGACGCTTTCTATCCGAGCTGTTTGCACAGCGTGCCGCTGAAGTCCTTGCCGGCAACAGTTTCAAAGTCTCTCTCTTCAATGAAGACGCACCGACACCACTGATCTCCTGGGCCGTGAAGGAACTAAATGCCGCTGGCGGCGTTGTTATCACCGCATCACACAACCCGTCGGACTTTAACGGCTTCAAGATCAAAGCCCCCTGGGGCGGCAGCGCTGCGCCGGAAACCACATCAGCAGTTGAGAAACTGGTGGATGCCAACTCTCCAAACCGTGGTGAGGTTCCGGCGGACGCGAATCAGCTACTTCAACCCGCGATCGAAAGCTATCGAACGCAGATCGCTTCTTATATCGATCTCGATCGCCTAAGGAATACAAAAGCGACCGTGATCATCGATCCGATGCATGGCGCGGGCGGCTCGTGGGTCGAGAGTTTTCTGAAAGGCGGGGTGCTTAAGGTCGAAACAATTCGAGCCAATCGCGATCCGCTGTTTGGTGGAGTTAATCCGGAACCGATCGATAGCAATCTCGGAGCCTTGAAGCAGCGCGTGACTGAAACCGCAGCACTGGTCGGGCTGGCGACCGACGGCGACGCAGATCGCGTGGGCGCCGTCAATGAACTTGGCGAAACGATGACCATGCACGACGTCGTTCCGCTTATTCTGTTGCATCTCGTTCGTAATCGGAAGATGACCGGGGGCGTGGTGCGAACGTTTTCTCAGTCGGTACTTTTGAAACGGATCGCAGCCGCGCACAATCTCAAACTCTACGAGACCGCGATTGGTTTCAAGTACATCGCCGATCTGATGCTCAACGATGACATTCTGATTGGAGCCGAGGAGTCTGGCGGCATCGGCGTCAAGGGCCACATCCCCGAACGCGACGGCATTCTCAATTCTCTTCTCTTCCTCGAAGCAATTATGACAGCAGCTCAGCCGCCGTCTGAGATGTTGCGCGATCTTCATCAGGAGTTTGGCGAATTTCACTTCGGCAGAAGAGACCTGCACGTTGAAACGTCCGTGGGCCAGCAACTTATTGAGGGCCTCGCTACCGCGGCGCCAGCGGAGATAGCCGGCTACTCGATCTGCGATGTCGAGACAACTGACGGGACCAAACTGCTTTTCGCGGATGAGTCGTGGTTATTGTTTCGACAATCAGGGACAGAACCGATGCTGCGCATCTACGCGGAAGCAACGACTGTGGAAAAGGTGAACGCTCTGTTGGCCGGAGGTGAGGCGCTCGCGCGTCAGTAGACTTCAGATCCGGGGGGTTTTCCCAATGAATTTATAACGAAGCAATAGTTGACTCCGGGCGCGAAAGTAGTTACCTTTTGCCCTACCATTCAATTCCTTTAGTCAATCAGCCCTCACTCGAAAGAAACGCTCTCAACCGGAGGTGGTTTACATGAGTTTGGGTTTGATACTGGTAATCGTTTTGGTTCTTGTGCTGCTTGGCGTAATTCCGAGCTGGCCACACAGCAGAAACTGGGGTTATGGACCAAGCGGCGGCATTGGTCTGATCCTGGTAATCGTCATCATCCTGTTAGTGCTAAGGGTCTTTTAGACAAAGGCCCGAAATAACGCTTAGCGGCCTCAAGCAGAAGGGGGCGGCGAGCCGCAGACCGCGCACGAATGCCCGAACTACCTGAGGTTGAACATGTCGTGCGGGGACTGCGCCGTGCTGTGCTTGGCCGGCGCATAATGGCGGCCGACCTTAACCTGCCGCGACTCGTGTCCAGCCCTTCGCCCGCCACCTTCAAGCGCAAACTTCGCGGCCCGCGGATCGACGCGATCAACCGGCGCGGCAAGTACATTCTGATTGAGCTGGATTCGCGCGATGTACTGGTGGTCCACCTGCGCATGACCGGGAAGTTTCTATGCATCAGGCAGGACGAGCCTTTGCCACCTTACCCGCACCTGGTTTTCTACCTCGACGACGACCGACGTCTGGTCTTTTGTGACATGCGGCAGTTTGGCCGCATGCGATTGCTCGCCGCCAGCAGACTCTCAGCTTTGCCGCAAATCGAAGCGCTAGCACCGGAGCCGCTCACGGATGACTTTAGTTTCCCTTACTTTCTCGAAACGCTCTCAAAGTCGCGTCGCAGTCTGAAGCAATTGCTCTTGGATCAAACGAAGATTCTCGGGCTGGGAAATATCTACGCGAGCGAGGCATTGTTTCTGGCGCGCATCAGTCCGTTGAAATCAGCGCACACGTTATCGAAGGCGCGCGCGCTAAGACTTCATCAGGCGATCCGCGACATACTCAAGGAAGCGATCGCTGCCGGCTCAACGCTGCGAATCGATCTCACGGACGGCGATAGCAGTTACATTGGAACAACAGAACGATTCTGGAGAGTCTATGAACGCGCGGCCGAGCCCTGCGTTAACTGCGGCACGCGTATACGCCGAGTGGTACAAGGCGGCAGATCAACTTACTACTGTCCAAAGTGTCAACGGAGTTAACCATATCGCTCAGTCGCCAACGGACGAAATGTTTATAGTTGACGAATCCCCAAGACTTCTTTAGCTCCAAAGGAGCGGAATGTTGTGTTGGCGCGAAAGTTCTTTCACATTTCGCTCCTCCGGAGCTTGTTTGTTTTGGGTAAGGCGCTGTGGCTATAAACATTCGGCTCTTCTCGATCTGAAACGCTCACAAATTCGCCATGATGTAATCCGTCATCATCTGACGCAGGTGCTTGACCAACACCGGGTCAGTCACGCCGTGTCGCGACTTCGGATAGAGCATCATCTGAATCTGCTTCCCTGACTTCTGTAGTTCGTAAACAAACTGAATCGTGTTAGCCACGTGAACGTTGTCGTCGATTGCGCCATGAATCAGCAACAACTTGCCATGCAAATCCTTCGCGAAGTGTACCGGCGAACTCTTCCAGTAGCCGTCGGCGTTGTTCTGCGGCGTCTGCATGTAACGTTCGGTATAAATCGAATCGTAGTTGCGCCAGTCGGAAACTGTGCCCCCGGAAATGCCCAGCTTGAAACTCTGGCTGTGCGTTAAGGCGTAGCTCGTCATGAACCCGCCAAAGCTCCAACCCCACAGCCCGATGCGATCGCCGTCAACGTAAGGCTGGCTCTTCAACCAGGATACTCCGTCCTCGAGGTCGCGCAACTCCAGTTCGCCGAAGTTCTTGTAAACCGGCCACTCGGATTCCGTGCCTTTGCCGCTTGCCGTTCGGTTGTCGCAAATCCAAATGATGTAACCCTTCTGGGCCACCAATTGATGCCACATGTAACCGGCGCCACCCCAACCATTCTTCACCTGCGGCGCATGTGGTCCGCTATAGGTAAACTCAAGCACCGGATACTTTTTCTTCGGATCGAAGTCGGGTGGCTTGATCATCATCGCTTCCATCACGAAGCCGTTCCGAGTTTTGACGGTTAGTAGTTCGGCGGCGCCGAGTTTGTACTGGCCGAGCGCGTCAACCTTGTTTTCGGAAATGGTCCGTATCAGTTTGCCGTTCGCTTCGTAGAGCCGCATTTGCGTGGGCGTGTTCACATCGCTCCAACTGTCGACAAAGAAAGCGGCGGTCGGACTTACCGACGCTTTGTGCGTCCCTTCGCTGGTAGTCAACCTAGTAAATCCACTGCCGTCTAGCTTGACGCGGTATTCCTGCGGCGCAATGTGGCTGTGTTCAGTCGCATTGAAATAAACGAACCCCGAGTTCTCGTCGACGCCGTCGATAGTTCGCGCTTCCCATTTTCCATCCGTCACCTGATGAAGTAGTTTGCCGTCCTGAGTGTAGTGATAAATGTGCTGCCAACCGCTGCGCGCGCTCAACCAAAGGAAAGAGCCGTCCTTCAGCCAGGTTGGATCGTCGATCACCTCCACCCAGGCTTTCGAGGTTTCGCGCAAAACGGTCGCGGACTTGCCGTCCTCGCTGCCGGCGAAGTTTAGATCCAGAAAAGTCTGTTCACGATTCTGCGCCTGGTAGACCACCTTGCTGCCGTCTGGTGTCCACGTCACCCGGACGATCAGAAAGTCGTTCGCTTGATACTTGTAGGTGTCGACCCAGCGCGTTGCGCCACCCACTGCGTTTACGATGCCAAGCTTCACGACCGGATTCGGGTCGCCTGATTCCGGATAAGGTGTCATTTCGAGATCCTGGTGGTAGGGAATGTGATCAACGACCGTAAACTCGGGAACCGGATTTTCATCGAGTCTCAGGTAAGCAAGCTTGGTGGAGTCAGGGCTCCACCAGTACGCTTCAAAATTTCCCCGACCATACAATTCTTCCTGGTAAACCCAATCGAGGCGGCCGTTCAGAATCTTCGGACTACCATCGCTGGTCAGTCTGCGTTCGCGTTGAGCGGCGAGGTCGTAAATGTAGATGTTGTTATTGCGGACGAACCCAAGCATGCGGTCGTCAGGACTAAAAGTCTCGCCGACTTCCTCTTCCGGATTGTTCGTGACGCGGGAAGCCTTGTCGCCGCCTAACTGGTAATAAAAGAGATCGTTGTTCCAGTTGATCAGCACCGCTGTGTCATCGTTGCTCATCTGGTAATTGCCGCGACTCGCAAGCTGCTTTGCGTCCTGTTCGGTCACTCCGCCGATGGCTCGTAATGCGGCCTGCATCTTCGCGCTATCAAAAAACGGAACGGACTCACCGGTTGCAGCGTCAACCTTTTGGATCTTCTGCGCGTCCTTCTTTGATGGGTCGGTGACCAGATAATGCGTGCCATCCTTGAGCCAGGTGACGGTTGGCACAGTGCCGTTGAAGTTAACTTTCTTCGCCGGGTCGAAAATGTCGTTGATGGTCAAAAGCTTGTTCTGGCATCGAGTCGCCGGAACAAGCGCAAGAAATAAGAGGCCAATTACGAGTTGTATTTGTCTTCGCACTATTTTTCGTCTCCAGACAATTAAGCGGATTCTGGACGCGGCGTCATCTTGTTAATCAAGGGTGTGAGCACCGCCAGCAAGAGCGCGGCTGCGAGAGTAATTCCGGCAAAGATCCCGAAGGCACGCGTTAATACTTCGGGCGTTCCGGCGACAAATAGTTGCGTCGTGCGGCCGGCGATATAGCTCCCGACCGAAATCGATAGAAACCAAACGCCCATCATCAGGCCGACCATCCTTGTGGGCGACAGCCGGGTGATGGTGCTTAGGCCAACCGGGCTCAGACACATCTCGCCGACAGTTTGAATGAAATAGACGACCACCAACCAGAGCGGCGACACGCGACCTGCCCCTGTCAGGCGCGCTGCAAACGTGATAACGACGAACGCAATTCCGGCGAAGAATAATCCGAAGGCGAACTTTGCCGGACTAGAGGGCTGCCGGTTACCCATCCGCTGCCAGATATAAGCAAACACCGGCGCCAGGATGATCACAAAGATTGCCGGCACCGACTGGAACCAACTGGACGGATATTCCCACCCGAAGATCGTCTTCACGGTGAGTCGATCAGCAAATAAGGTAAGACTGGAGCCGGCCTGCTCGTAAGTCATCCAGAATATGATTGAAAAGAGGACGAGGATAAAAATCACCAACACGCGCCGCAGCTCATCGCCTTTCAATAGTCGAGTTGTGCCGCCGAGGTAACCAATGAAGTAGCCGCAGACCGTCCAGAACGGAACCGAAATCCAGCCCGCGTCATAGCGATAACCGAAGGTCGCGCCTAGCAAAGCGCCGACCACAGAGAGGACCGAAGTGACTAGGTCGAAACTCTTTTTCGAAGTCTCCCCAGCCCGCGCAGCGGTCTTTGTTGGTTTCAATCCCGCATCGCGCAACCTGCTGCCGCCCAGCACGTACTGGATCACACCGATCGTCATGCCGACGCCGGCCGCCGCGAAGCCCCAGTGCCAGCTATGAGCCGGATTGAGGCCGATCGACACAATGACGCGCTTGAAGAATGCTCCCTGAGCCAGGAACCCCGTAATGAAAGGCGAGATGAACGCGCCCAGGTTGATGCCCATGTAGAAAATAGAAAATCCCGCGTCACGTCGCTCGTCGTCCTTGCGATACAACTGGCCAACCATCGCGCTGATGTTCGGCTTAAGCAAGCCCGTACCAAGAGCAATCAGTATCAGGGCGCTGTAGAACGTCGGTACACTATCGAAGACCATCAAGTAGTGGCCGCTCGCGATAATTATTCCCCCAATTAACACCGCACGTCTCGCGCCGAGAAACTTATCCGCCAGCCAACCGCCCACCAGCGGCAAGTACCAGACCGACGAGGTGTAAGTCGCATAGATAACCCCCGAGTAGGTCTCATTGAAGCCGAGGCCGCCGTCGACAACGCTCTTCGTCATGTATAGCGTCAGCAGCGCACGCATGCCGTAATAGCTGAAGCGCTCCCACATCTCGGTGAAGAACAGGGTCGATAGTCCGCGGGGGTGTCCAAAGAAACCGTGATCGCCCGTCGGAACTTCCGGACTCGCGCCAGTGCCGTCAATAGCTGTGCTCATAGAAACTCTTCCTTATTCACAGTTTGAAAAACTCGAAAGGGGGAGTGCTGATAACGAACTAACGGGAGAGCCTTGCGCCTCTTTGATGACCAGAGCATTCAGCCAAAATAAGCACGCTCTGTCAAGGTATAGGTTTGAAGGCGGTTCGGTGTTGTTGACGCCAGCTATTGTGTGGCCAACCAGCAGGGTGTATAAGCCTGCCGTACTTCAGTATTCTCACGTACCTAGGTGGGGTTTGAGCGCGTGGGGTGTTTGGTTGTTCCAAGTCGACACCCCGATCCTGCAAGCAACTTCTTCACTACCAATGGAGGTCAACAATGAGTATTCCACTGATAGCCTTATGGGCATTGGCTGGTTGGTGTGGCAGCGAACCGCGTCGCATACGGATTGGATGGCCAGGTCCGCCAATTCCTGACCCTGATCCCGAGCCCTGGTGGCTTGTGTCCAGAATCATCGGCCTGGCTGCCGGCATCCTTGGCGGTTGGGGTTTTACACAGGTCTTTGGGCCACAACCGGAGCCCTGGAGCCAAGCTCTTCCTGCGGTAGCGTCGACCGCCGGAGCATTTCTCGTTTCAAGCTTCATCACTGATATCTACGGTAAACTCAGTGGGGCGAAGAACGTGAATCAGGGTTAATGTTCTTTACAACCTATTGTGAAACAGTTAGGCGCCGGGGATGAGTTGACGTTGCTCATCGCCCGGCGTAAGACTGACGAAGACCTCAAATGCGCCGGCGCGTCAAATCACAAAACTGCAAACACGGTGCGGGTCGGTGCTGATGCGGGTCGGTGCTTGACACGGCTATTTCCAGCGGCGTATAAGCACAACTGAAAAACGTGGTGAGTTAAGGCGACTTGCGGCCACGTAAAACAAACGGCTAAACAGCTCGGGCACGCCCGAAAGGCCAGACCCGAAAAACTTCAGGCAATCTTGAAGTCCCGCGTTGTTGAGCGCGGGATTTTTCTTTGCGGTCTTTGGTCGTTGCTTTTGGTCTTTGTTTTGAGTTTTCGGGACAGTGCATCTCTTCCTCTTGCGAAGACCTAAGACCTAAGGCCAAAGACCGGCGGTGAGTTATGGAACCTTTCAGAGACATCCTCGAGCTGGACCGCATTCACGTCTTCGACGGCGCGATGGGTACGATGCTGTATTCTAAGGGCGTCTATATCAATCGCTCCTACGACGAACTGAATCTGGTCGCGCCGGATCTCGTGCGCGACGTTCACGCTGAATACGTGCGCGCCGGCGCCGACATCATCGAAACCAACACCTACAGCGCGACCGCAAACAAACTACAGCCGTACGGTCTTGAAGGCAGTTTGCGCGAGATAAATATTGCCGCGGCGCGGATTGCGCGCGAGGCGGCAGGAAGCCGCGCGTATGTTGCCGGGGCAGTCGGCCCGCTCGGTCTGCGGATTGAACCGTATGGGCCAACGTCATTCGATGAAGCCAAGGAAATGTTTACGGCGCAGGTATCAGCGTTGCTCGAAGGCGGCGTCGATCTGTTCGTGCTGGAAACGTTTGCTGACCTTTCTGAATTGCATCAGGCCATTAGGGCCGTGCGCGAATTGTGTGATTTGCCGATCATCGCGCAGATGACGATTCAGGTCGACGGCAACACTGTGTTCGGCGCTACACCCGAATCGTTTACTACCCAACTCGACGAATGGGGGGCGGACGTTATCGGGCTCAACTGCGGCGTCGGCCCGGCAATTGTTCTAAACGCGATCGAAAAGATGCGTCCGGTTACGACTCGCAAGCTATCTGCTCAGCCAAACGCCGGCTTACCTCGCGACGTGCAGGGGCGGCAGTTTTACATGTGTTCGCCGGAGTACATGGCTGAATATTCGCGACGCATCATCCAGGCCGGCGCCAGATTCGTGGGCGGCTGCTGTGGCACAACGCCGGCGCATATCAAGTGGATTGCCGACGCGGTTCGTCAGTTTAGTCCGCGCACTCAGCAAGTTGTGGTTGGCGCTCCAGTTCAGTTAGCGGTGCATGAGTTGAAACCGGCGGACGTTATCGTTGTTCCTGCAGAAGAAAGATCGCATTGGTCACGCAAGATCGCGAAGGGTGAATTTGTCACCACCTGTGAAGTCTTGCCCCCGAAGGGCTGCGATCCCTGGAAGACTCTGGATGCGATTCGTCTCCTGAAGGACGCCGGCGTCGATGGCGTCAACATACCGGACGGCCCGCGCGCGCAAACACGCATGGGCGCGATGGCTACTGCGATTCTGGTGGAACGCGAAATAGGAATTGAGACCGTGCTCCACTACTGCTGCCGCGATCGCAATCTGCTGGGCATGCTGTCAGACTTATTGGGCGCTGCGGCGCTCGGATTACATAACTTGCTTTTGATCACGGGCGATCCGCCGAAGATGGGACCATATCCCGACGCCACCGCGGTATTCGACATTGACGCAATTGGTCTGACGAACATGGTGAACAAGCTGAACCACGGACTGGATCTCGGCAACAACCCGACCGGTAAACCGACCGCTTTCTCGATTGGCGTTGGCGTCAATCCGGGCGCGGTTAATCTTGAAGAAGAAATCAAGCGCTTCGAGTGGAAGATTGAAGCAGGCGCTGAATATGCGATTACCCAACCGGTGTTCGACACGGAACAACTGCGCGTCTTCCTCAAGCGCATCGAACACTGCCGCATTCCAATTGTCGCTGGCATCTGGCCCCTGGTTTCGTTTCGCAACGCGGAGTTTCTGCACAATGAAGTTCCCGGCGTGCGCGTAACGCCGTCGATCATGGAACGAATGCGGGCCGCATCTGCGATCAGCAAAGAAGCGGGTCGTGATGAAGGATTGAAGATTGCGCGCGAGTCGTTGCTTGAGGTGCGCGATGCGATTCAAGGTGTGCAGGTGTCGGCGCCGTTTGGGAATGTGAAATATGCGCTGGAAGTTTTTGAGGTGCTGGAAGGATTTGCAAAACGCAAGGAAGCGAACGCCCCGGTAGTGTCTTAACCAACGCCCCGGCTGCTGGTTGATCGCTACTTCGCTCCGGCATCCAGGAATCGTGATTGCTCAGCCGTCAGTCGTTTGCAAAATGTGGCGCAACGCCGGCTCAAGCTGCGAATGCTGAAATTCGTATCCTGTAGACTTTAGAATCTCCGCCTCAACCCGCTGGCCACCGAGTAGTAACGCTTCACCCATTTCGCCGAACAGGAGTTTAATCGCGAAAGCCGGAATCGGAAACAGCGTCGGGCGTGATAAAGCCTTGCCCAGAGTCCTGGTGAACTCGGCATTGGTCACAGGATTCGGGGCCACAAAATTGACCGGACCACGTAGTGATTCAGTGACCAGCGCAAAGTTTAGCGCGCCGACCACGTCGTCAAGCGCAATCCAACTCATCCATTGTTTTCCGCTACCAACCTTTCCACCAACGCCCAGACGAAAAGGTGGCAGCATCTTCTTTAGGGCGCCGCCGTCCGTGTCGAGAATCACGCCGAACCGAGCATTGACCACGCGGATTCCCTTCTCCTTCGCCAGCGCCGTTGCTTGTTCCCATTCCGCGCAAACCTCCGACAGGAAGTCATTCCCCTGCGAACTCGCTTCCGTCAGAAGCTCGTCGCCGCGATTCCCGTAGTAGCCGATGGCAGAAGCGCAAAGGAAAGTCTTTGGCGGGACGGTTAGATTTGCCAGCGCATCGCCGAGCAGTTTTGTTCCTTTTACGCGGCTCTCGCGAATGCGCCGTTTCTTGTCGTCGGTCCAACTTCCTTCAGCAATGCTCTCGCCGGCGAGATTAATTACAGCGTCAAACCCTTCAATGCGCGCCAACGCGATGCTGTAGCGGTCCGGGCTCCATTCAACTTCGCTTTTGGAAGTTGGAGCATGCCTGACCAAACGAACGATTTCATGGCCGGCCGCCGTTAAAGATTTGATCAGGGCAGTCCCTACCAGCCCGTGAGATCCACCAATTAGAATTTTCATTGACTACTCCCATTTGCGCTCCGCGCTCAATAGTTCACTTGCAAACGCTCTTGCAAACATATCTTTCGAAGGCCGCGCTGTTTTGCTTGTCTTGCGTGAAGAAAACAGTAGAATCCGTTTGTCTTCAAGATTCGCGTTCCTAATCTTTGTCACTTGCGTTTTCATTCTAGCAGACTGTCGCCGCTGATCATTCTGCAGGACAACGTGGTGGTGGTTTCACTCTAAGCTAACTAACAGCTAAACCCTATTTAGCTTCCGCTTCGAAGGCCAGCCGATTCGAATGCTTTATAGAGGGTTGCTGTTTCTCTGCTTCGCTGCCGCGGCGTTGTCCGCGTCGGGCTGGAAGAACGCGCAAGTTCAATCCGAGTTGCGACGAATCACCAACACGACCGAAGCAGGAAACTCTGTCAACCCGTCAATCAGCGGCGACGGCCGGATTGTGGGTTTTGAGTCGACCGAAGACGTCGCGGGCGCCGGCGGCGCTGAAAGTTTTCGCGCGATTCGGGCCAACGTCGCTGTTGATCCGGCTGCTTTCGTCGAGATCGGCGCCAGCCGGGCTCCTGCACCTGCATTCTCCCAGGATGGGGCACGCGTTGCCTTTGCTTCCAAAGACGATCCGTTAGGAACCAATAATGATGCGAACTCCGAAATCTTTCTTTACGACGGCGCCAGGCTGATTCAAGTCACAAACACCTCCCCGGGCGACATTTCAAAACGCACTGTAAACGGAAACTTCGAGCCGTCGATATCCGACGATGGGCGTTTTATCGCCTTCGCTTCCAACCGCGATCTAACAAGCCAAAACGGCGACGGCAATCTTGAGATCTTCATCTACGACTCCGTCGCGTTGAGTTTCACGCAGCTTACCAATTCATCTGGAATCGTTGGCGCGACTGACGCGAAGCTTAGTGGCAACGCCATCAACGTGGCTTACATACGCGACACTGGATCAACGGCTAGCACTAGTCGTGATCTGCTGCTGCAAAACCGCCTCGGTGCTCCTTCGATCCGCACACTTGTCGCCGCTGCTCCCTTGCTGGCGCTGACCTATGGTCGAGCGATCAGCGATGACGGCCAGCGCGTAATCTGGTCGGCACAAACCGCAACCAATACCACCCAGGTCTTCCTCTTCGACGGACGGAACGACAACACCACGCGCCAAATTACAACACTGGGCTCGCGCGCTACTGACGTGCCGCTACACCCGAGCATCAGTGGGGATGGCACGAAGATCTCTTTCGCCACGCGTCGCGCTGTTGCGGGACAAGGTAGCAACTCTGACACAGGCGTCGAACTTTATACATTTGATATTCCCTCAGGAACGACCGGACGCATCACGAACATGACGACATCGGGAGCGACGGCTGACGTAGTCTCTTCCCTGAACGACGATGGTTCGGTAATCGCGTTCAATTTTCCGCGGTTGCTTTCCGGCCCCGTTTCTCAGGACGTTTTTGCAAACGACTCGGAAATTTACGTCAGCGGCACGCCGCCCCGCCCCGCCTCCGGAACTATCACTGTCCTGAACCGTGCCTCGATGGGCCATGAGCCTTCGCTGACGGAGGCCATCGCGCCGGATAGCATTGCTGCAGCACTCGGCGGTGCCTTGGCATTCACCACGCAGCAAGCTCAGCGAAACGAAGATGGAATGTTTTCTACCACAGTTGGCGGAACAACAGTCACAGTCAACGGTCAGCCGGCGCAAGTATTCTTCGTCTCGCCAAACGAAGTTCATTTTCACGTGCCGGTCGCGACGGCGCCTGGTACCGCCGAAGTCATCGTCACTAATTCTGATGGCTTTCAAAGCAGGGGCAACGTAACCGTACTCAGATCCGCCCCCGGCGTGTTCACGAACAGTGGCGAAGGACTGGGGGACGGAATAATTCTGAACGCCGACACCTTGCAGCCCGTCCCGTTCGACCCGACCGACGGCAACCTGCGTTTGCTTGTTTTTTCGACCGGCGTGCGCAACGGTACGACGGTATCCGTGACCGCAGGTGGCCGCGCGCTAGCGCTGGAGTCGATCGTTCATACACCCAACCTGCCAGGCATGGACGAAGTTCACGTGCTGGTGCCGGCTGACTTGCGAGGGGTCGGAAAAGTAGATCTCGTAATCCGATCTGACGGCCGCGACAGTAATCCCGTCAGCGTCGAATTTACCGGCGACGCGCGACGAGATCTCTTAATCAACGAGTTTCTGGCTGATCCGCCCGACACACTGGCAGGTGATGCTAATCGTGACGGAGTGCGCGATTCGGCTGACGACGAATTTATTGAGTTAGTAAACACAAGCACGCACGACATTGACATCAGTGCTTACAGGATTTTCACGCGAGGTACTGGCTCCGACACGCTTCGCCACACCTTTGTCGACGGCACGATTCTGCGTTCCTGCAGCGCTCTGGTGGTGTTCGGCGGTGCCGCTGCAGCTTTCAACCCGAACGATCCAGCGTTTGGCGGCGCACTGGTCCTCAAAGCGTCCTCCGGGGGACTTTCGCTGGTTAACGGCGGCGGTGTCATCTCGCTGCAGGATCAGAGTGGCGCGATCGCTAATCTGGTCGCGTATGGCGGCGCGAGCGGAATCAACGCTGACAACAATCAATCAATTACACGTTCGCCGGATATCACGGGCAACTTCGCGCTGCACCTCACTGCCAGCGGCGGTGCTCGCGCGTACAGTCCCGGCATGCAAATCACCGGTGCAGCATTCAGTCCCTGCACGCCCGCGATCTCACTAGTAGAAGTTTCGCCATCCTTAGCAACTATCAATGTGAGCGCCCAGCAACAGTTCACCGCCCGCGCGTTTGATGCGAACAACAATGAAGTGCCGGGCGTGCTCTTCTCGTGGCAGTCCAGCAATACCAGTGTAGCCACTATTAGTCAGAACGGCTTGACCAGCAGCGTAGGGGCAGGTTCAACCGAAATTCGCGCCACCGGTCGCGGCGTACAGTCGCCGCCGGTTGTGTTAACCGTGAATGCGGTCGCCCCTCCGAATGTCGTCATTAACGAAGTTGATTCCGATCAGTTAGGAACAGACACAGCCGAGTTTGTCGAAATTTACGACGGTGGCACCGGTAACACACAACTGAACGGGCTGGTGATAGTTTTCTACAACGGCGGTGACGACAAGTCGTACGCCGCTTTCGATCTTGATGGTCACAGCACGAACGCCAGTGGCTACTTCACACTCGGCAATGCCGCCGTACCCGGCGTGGATCAGATATTCGCTGATGGAACAATGCAAAACGGCGCGGACGCGATCGCGGTCTACGTAGGCAACGCGACAGACTTTCCTAACGGCACATCCGTCAAGATGATGAACTTGATTGACGCGCTGGTTTACGACACCAGCGATCCGGACGACCCCGGTTTGTTGACACTGTTGAATTCCGGTCAGCTGCAGGTCAACGAAGACAATGGCGGCAACGGCACCGCCAATTCGAACCAGCGATGCCCGAACGGCTCGGGCGGCGCGCGTAATTCGTCCACTTACAACCAGTTTACGCCGACACCCGATGGAGCTAACGGGTGCACTGCCATGCCTACGCTTTCAATTAACGACGTAATAATGAACGAAGGGAACACCGGGTTCACGACCTTTACGTTCATTGTCAGCCTGTCGGCTCCCGCAACGGCTGGAGCTGTCTCCTTTGATATCGCCACGGCAGACAACACCGCCTCCGTTGCGGAAAGCGACTATGTCGCCAGGAGTCTGACCGGACAAACGTTCGCCGCCGGCAGTCAAACTTATCAATTTAGTGTGGCGGTTAATGCCGACGCGGCAGTAGAGCCGGATGAGACTTTCTTTGTAAACGTCACCAACGTATCCGGCGCAACCATTGCCGACGGTCAGGGCCGTGGCACGATCCAAAACGACGACAGTCCGACGCTCAGCATCAACGATGTCTCATCAAGCGAAGGCAATGGCGGCACGAGCACCTTCATCTTCACAGTCACCTCGTCTTTACCAGCGCCTGCCGCCGGCATCAGATTTGACATCGCCACCGCCGACAGTACCGCTCAGGACGACACGCCACCCAGTGAAGACAACGACTATTTACCGCGCGCTCTCAGCGCGCAAACGATCACCGCCGGAAACACGACTTACACGTTTGAAGTTACTGTAAACGGCGACTTGCTGGTGGAAGATAACGAAACGTTCGTCGTAAACCTGACGAACGCCACGGAGGCGACCATCGCCGATGACCAGGGTCAGGGAACCATTGAGAACGACGATGTTGCAAACCTTGTCATCAGCCAGGTGTACGCGGGCGGCGGCAATTCGGGCGCGCAATACACGAACGACTTCGTCGAAGTCTTCAACCGCGGCGCGACTACGATGAATTTTGCAACTACGCCTTACTCCGTTCAATACGCCGGCGCCACGGCAAGTTTCGGCTCGGCCAAGGTTGATCTAACCTCCGGCATGATGGCGCCGGGACAATATTTCCTGGTCCAACTGAGCGGCGGATCCAACGGCGCACCGCTGCCAACAGCTGACGCAAGGGGCACCATCGCCATGGCAGCCAACGCCGGCAAGGTCGCATTGGTTGCCGGCGCCACGGCACTCAGCGCCAGCGGTTGTCCGTTCGGCGCCGCCGTTGTTGATTTCGTCGGCTATGGAACGACCGCTGATTGCTTCGAAGGTTTAGGGCGAGCCGCCCCTCCCGGCAACGCCACCGCCGACCGCCGCAAAGCGGGTGGCTGCACGGATGCTAACGACAACGCTGCCGACTTCCTGGTGTCGACTCCCTTCCCGCGCAATAGCAGTTCACCACTTAATAGTTGCGTCGCTGGGGCGGCACCGAATTTAACTATCAATGATGTCACAATCGCAGAGGGCGACAGCGGCTCAACTAATGCAACCTTCACCGTTAGTCTCTCGGCGCCGGCGCCTGCCACCGACATCACTTTCGACATCGCCACCCAGGACAACACGGCGACTACTGCCAACAGCGATTATGTAGCGAAGACGCTGACGAATCAGGTGATTCCCGCCGGACAACAAACCTACATCTTCACCGTCAGCGTTAACGGCGACCTGGCGGTTGAGCCCAACGAGACGTTCTTCGTGAACGTGACGAACGTGTCGGGCGCCACAATTACAGATGGTCAGGGGGTCGGAACAATTCAAAACGATGACCTGCCTAGCTTGAGGGTAAATGACGTCGCACTCAGCGAGGGCAACAGCGGTGCGCAGGTATTCTCTTTTACGGTCAGCCTTTCTGCCCCGGCGTCGACCGGCGGCGTGACGTTTGACATTGCGACCGCCGACGATACGGCGCACGACGGTGATCCTGCCGGGGAGGACAACGACTACGTCGCCCGCGTTCTGACTGCGCAAAACATACCGGCGGGCAGCTCAACCTATACGTTCGCTGTCACCGTTAATGGTGATCTGAATATCGAGGCGAACGAAACTTTCTTCGTTAACGTCACGAACGTGACCGGCGCGGTCATCGGCGATGCGCAGGGACGCGGCACGATCGAGAACGACGACAGTCCGACCATCAGCATTAATGACGTTGCTGCGAACGAGACGAACAGCGGCACAACGACGTTCACGTTCACCGTTACCTCGTCATTGCCTGCCCCTGCAGGCGGCATCACATTCGACATCGCCACCGCCGACGGCACCGCTCAGGATGACACGCCACCAAGTGAAGACAACGACTATGTAAAGCGCAGTCTCAACGCGCAAACAATACCCACGGGCAACACAACCTATGCGTTTGACGTGACAATTAACGGCGACACGCTGGTCGAGTCGAACGAAAGGTTCTTCGTCAATCTATCCAATGTGGTTAACGCGGCCGCGCTGGACGGCCAGGGCCAGGGAACGATCCAAAACGATGATCTAGCAAACCTGGTCATCAGCCAGGTTTACGGCGGCGGCGGCAACGCTAGCGCAACCTACACTAACGACTTCATTGAAATCTTCAATCGCGGCACGACGACCATTGATTTCACGGTGACACCTTACTCGGTGCAGTACGCGGCGGCGACCAGCAACTTCTCGACTAACAAGACTGACATCACATCCGGAATTCTTCTGCCCGGTCACTACTTCCTGATTCAGGAAGCTTCTGGAGGCGCGGTCGGTGCGGCGTTGCCAACCCCGGACGCCACCGGCACCGTCAATATGTCCGCCACGGCTGGTAAGGTGGCGCTGGTTCTGGGCACCACGAACCTGACCGGGAGCGGTTGTCCGTTGGGCGCAACCGTTGTAGATTTTCTGGGCTACGGCAGCACGGCTAATTGCTCCGAGACCGCTCCGATTAGTGTGTCCGGAACGAATTCAAACGCTCGCTCCGTGATCCGAACCGCAAGCTGCGTGGATAGCAACAACAACTCCGCCGACTTCAGCAACCCGACAAGCGCGCCGGCGGCGCGCAATACGGCGACGGCCCCAATCATATGTCCTTAGCTACACCAGGATGCTTCTGCTTCCGAACACTGGCAGCTCTTCTGCTGCTTGTTAGTCTCTTCGCACCGGCCGCGTATCCCCAGGCAACTAAGGGGAAACACGTTGCGCGCCCCACCGCCGCAGACGTGCGCACTGAATTTCTGCACGCCTGGAACGGTTACAAGAAATACGCCTGGGGCCACGACGATCTAAAGCCGCTCAGCAAGAGCTATCACGATTGGTACGCCGAGCCGCTACTGATGACGCCCGTCGACGCGCTCGACACGATGATCATCATGGGATTGAAAGACGAGGCGACAAGCACAAAAGACTACATCCTAAAGCATCTTTCATTCGACAAAGACATCTCCGTTCAAAATTTCGAGGTCACGATTCGACTGTTGGGCGGCCTACTCTCGAGTTACCAACTTACGGGCGACAAGCGACTGCTGGCGTTGGCCGAAGATCTCGGCAACAGACTTCTGCCTGTGTTCGATTCGCCAACCGGCATGCCTTACCGGTTCGTCAATCTGAAGACCGGAAAAGTTCGTGATGCGGAAAGTAATCCGGCGGAGACGGGCACGCTACTGATTGAGTTTGGCACGCTCAGCAAACTCTTGCGAAGGCCCCTCTTCTACGACAAGGCAAAGCGGGCACTGGTTGAAACCTACAAGCGACGTTCGGCGATCGGCCTGGTCGGCGAGAAGATAAATGTCGAGACGGGCCAATGGATCAATACCGACAGCCATATCAACGGCGCGATTGATAGTTACTACGAATACCTCTTGAAGTGTTGGTTGTTGTTCGGCGACGAAGACTGCCATCGAATGTGGCTCGACAGCATCGCGGCGATCAATAAATACCTGGCCGACTCTCCTGAGCAGGAGACCAACCGCGGACCGAGCCTTGAGCTCTGGTACGGTCATGCGGACATGAACACCGGCAAGCGCGCCGCCACGACCTACGGCGCCCTCGATGCGTTCTTTCCGGCCGTACTTGCCCTCTCCGGAGATCTGACCCGCGCGAAGGACTTGCAACATTCGTCTTTTCGAATGTGGAAACTTCAGAACATTGAGCCGGAAGAAGTTGATTACATGACGATGAAGATCACGCATCCTGGTTATCCGCTGCGTCCAGAGATAGTCGAATCGACCTACTATCTGCACCAATACACGAAAGATCCGGATTACCGGTTAATGGGCGGGCAGCTCTTTCGTGATTTCGTGAAATACTGCCGCACTGATGCCGGCTATGCTGCGCTGAAGAGTGTCATCACTAAAGAAAAGTCTGACTCGATGCAGAGCTTTCTGTTCGCGGAGACTTTCAAGTATTTCTACCTGCTCTTCGCGCCGCCGCACACGCTTGATTTCGCCGGAGTGATTTTCAATACTGAGGCACACCCCATTCGACGAACGTGGCTGAAGTAAGACCGACTTTCCAGTCTGTGCTGACCGCCAATCGGAGATTCACCAATGAAAGCTGGTTTACGTTTAGCGCAAGTTTCAGGCGGGTTGGTCGTATTGTTTGCCGCCTCGATTCTCGCCGCAGCGCAGGACATCAAAAAGCCTTTAAGCCGAACCGAACTAATCACTGCGGCGCGCGAAATAATGATCTCAGCTCGCTATTGCGCGCTGATCACTGCGGACTCTTCCGGTGGTTCGCAGGCGCGAACCCTGGATCCATTTGCGCCTGACGAGCACCTGGTTGTTTGGCTCGGCACGAATCCGCGCAGCCGCAAAGTCGCTGCCATTCGCCGCAACCCGCACGTCACACTTTATTACTTTGATCGCGAGTCGCAAGCCTATGTCGCCATCTACGGCATTGCTCGGCTGGTAAACGATCCGAAGCTGAAGTTGAAGTGGTGGAAGGACGAATGGCTGGCCTTCTACCACGACCGCGCTAAAGACTATCTGCTGATCAAAGTGATACCCGAGCGGCTGGAAGTTGTGAGCGTGAGCAAGGGAATCGTCGGCGACCACCAAACCTGGCGTCCTCCTGCGGTAACTTTTTCCGGAAGAAACTAGTCTCGTTGGCGCTGCAAATAGGTTTGCTAATGCAAGTCCGGCGCTGCAGCCGAACTGCTCTTGCGAGCGAATGATTCCAGCCTTAGACTCCCGCCGATGCATTCCATTGCCGAGGCCCTCACATCGCTGCGCGCACACTTCGGGTTCGCCGATTTCCGCGAGGGCCAGGGTGAGGTCATCGCCGCCATTCTCGGAGGAAAAGACGCTGTCGTTGTCATGCCTACGGGCAGCGGCAAGTCTCTCTGCTATCAACTGCCGGCGCTGATGTTGGCTGGTCCGACGCTGGTGGTTTCGCCGCTGATAGCCCTGATGAAGGACCAAGTGGACGGGCTGCAGGCGCGCCAGCTCCCGGCGACCTTCATTAATAGTTCTATTCCCGAGCGTGAACAGTGGTCGCGCATCGAAGCCTTGCGACGCGGTGAGTTTAAGTTGGTTTACGTTGCACCTGAGCGTTTCCGCAGCCAACGATTTCTCGAGGCGCTGCGCTCCGTCAAAGTGTCCCTGCTTGCCGTCGACGAAGCGCATTGCATTTCCACCTGGGGTCACGACTTTCGTCCTGATTACCTGCGCTTGAAAAGCGTAATTCCGCTTTTGGGAACGCCCCAGACGCTCGCACTCACGGCGACTGCGACACCCTATGTTCGGTCCGACATAGTCGCGCAACTGGGGCTTCTGAACCCGGAGACATTCGTCAGCGGCTTCGACCGGCCGAATCTCACGATTGACGTCGTCCACACCGAAAAGGAACGCGAGAAAGTCGCCCGCATCAAACGGTTGGCGAAGATGCACGACGGGTCGGGAATTATTTACGCGTCAACGCGTAAAGCAGTTGAGCAAGTCGCGCGGGAGCTGCGGGGACAGGAACTGAGTGTCTCTGCGTATCACGCCGGCATGAGCGATTCGGCGCGCGTGAAAGCGCAGGAAGAATTCATGGCCGGCGGCACGCAGATGATCGTCGCTACGAATGCTTTCGGAATGGGCATCGACAAACCTGACATACGCTTTGTGGCGCATTACCAGATGCCCGGTTCAATCGAGGCCTACTATCAGGAGATCGGGCGCGCCGGACGGGATGGCCTGCCGTCGTCCTGTCTGTTGCTTTTCAACTATGCTGACAAGAACACCCACGATTTCTTTATTGAAGGCTCTTATCCCACCGCTGACCTCGTGCGCAACGTTTACATGGCTCTGGTATCGACCGGTCTCAAGCAGATCGAATTATCGGCGGCGGAGATTGCGAAGTGCGCCGGGGCCAAAAACGAGATGGCCGTGCAGTCTGCGCTTTACCTGCTCGAACGCGCCGGACACATTGCCCGCACGGCGAACAATGATCGCCGCTTCAATTCAAACCAGCCGCCGCCCTGGGAAACCCGCACCGCTTCTAAAGAGACCGATTTTACTGGGACAGCGGGCGTCCCGCTGTTATCAGTTTTGGCAGACTCAACCTCCGGCAACTCGCGGCGGCGGGCGCGCAGCATCGTCATGCTTGACAGTGTTCCCGCTGCCAGACTTCGCGTCGACGCAAGCGACGTAACGCGCCGCGCCGCTCTCGAGCGTCGCAAGCTACGCGAGATGATCGAGTTTTGTTACACGGAATACTGTTACCGTGCCCATATACTCGACTACTTCGGCGATCGCCATCACGCGCGCCAGTGCGGCGCCTGCGGTAACTGCTCGCCAAAGTCATCCGCACGAACTCCGCTTACGAGCGATGAAGTGTTAAGCGACTTAACAAGTCGCAATCGCCGCGGCCGTTCAAAGGTTGCTACGGTCGTTTCGCCACGCGCGCTTACGGATGATGAGAACTTGCGCGTGCGAAAGATTCTCGCGTGCGCGGCGCGGATGAAAGGCCGCTTCGGAAAAACGCTGCTGGCGGCGAGCTTGCGCGGCTCGGCGGCGAAGAATGTAATGCAGGCAAAGCTGAACGAACTATCTACGTACGGTTTGTTGAAGGACATGCGGCAGGAAGACATTCTGCTCTACATCGAGGCGTTGCTGGCTGCGGGTTGTTTGCGCGTTAGCGCGGGAGCGTATCCGACCATTTCGCTCACTGAATTGGGAGACGGTGTGATGCGCGAGCAGGAGCGAATCGAACTGGCGCTCGCTGAAGATCGTTAATGCATCCAGCGAGCACCATCCGACTACCCGATCGTTTATTTCCCTCTGGTGGAAGAGTTAGCGGAAGTCAGGAAGCGCCAGGAATTGGCGCTAAGTCGAGGCCCAGGCTTCGTTCGTCCCAGCGCTGTGGTGCACGCGAACGTAATAGATGACTGGGACGGAGGCCGGCGACGGACCCTTGCAGCACAACTCAAAGTCCAGCATGTCGCAGGAGTCGATCTTCTTGTTTATAACTTTGCGCGTCACACAAACCCGCTTACACGTTTTCCCGTCGTAAATCCACAACTCGATGTATGACACGCTGATCGTCAGCGGTCTAAGGTTCTTGAGATTACCCTTCACGCAATACTCGCCGGCAGTGGTGCCCGCATCGAGGTGAATCGCCACGTTGGGATTCTGTGCGCGAAGCGTCGTAGTGAATACCAACAGAAACAGTAGCGGACCTAGCAATCGTAGAATTTTCTTCATTGTTTCCTCCTTCGAGAATTCGGCTGAGACAAATAGGCGGAGCACGGCCGCCGGAATGTCGGCAGGTGTCGTTTACTACTTTTGCAGGCTCTGCGCAAGAAAAAGTAAGAGGTTCGGAGTGAGGATCTAGATTGGTTTCGAAACTCTGGATTTTGGGTTGCGGCTAACGAACGATGCCGCTAAGCGGGCTCGAGGCGCTGGCGTACAGGCGTTTCGACATACGACCCGCTAAATACGCAAGTCGTCCGGCCTCAATTGCTAGTTTCATCGCCTGGGCCATCTTTGCGGAATCTTGAGCTTCAGCTATCGCCGTGTTCATCAGTACGGCATCCGCACCCAACTCCATTGCGATCGCGGCGTCGCTCGCGGTGCCCACACCGGCATCGACGATAATTGTCGCCTGCGGCAGTTGCTCGCGCATGATGCGCAAGTTCGCGGGGTTTTGTATCCCCAAACCCGAACCGATCGGCGCTGCCAGTGGCATCACAGCCGGACAGCCAGCGTCCAACAGTTTCTTCGCCATGATCAGGTCGTCGGTGAAGTAAGGCAAAACAACGAAGCCTTCCCTTGCCAACACGCGTGCAGCTTCGAGCGTTTGTTCGTTGTCGGGAAACAGCGTCGTCTGATCGCCGATTACTTCCAGCTTGATCAAGTCGGTGCCCAGCGCTTCACGTGCTAAACGTGCGGTGCGAATCGCTTCCTCAGCGGTATAACAGCCGGCGGTATTCGGGAGTATTGCGAGCGAGGGATCCAGATGATCGAGAAACGATTCGCTGCTGCGATCGAGTGGCACGCGTCTGACGGCGACCGTCACCATCTCGGCGCCCGAGGCACGATGGGCCGCCTTCATCTCGTCGAATGAGCGATATTTCCCGGTACCGATGATGAGCCGCGACGTAAACACGCGCCCGCCAATTTCGAACTTCTCAGAAGGAGCGACTGCTGGTGTTGACATGAATGAATTATAAGCAGCGCTACTGCTGTCTGCCTATTGCTCCTGCATCGTGGTTTCGCCGCCGCCGACAAAGTGAACGATCTCGACCTTGTCGTCGTTGTGCAAGACAGTATCTTCCCATTGCGCGCGGCGAACGACGTTGTGGTTGACTTCAATTGCGACCTGTTCAGGTTTGAGACTCAAGACGGCGATGAGGCGCGGCAGTGAAATGTTCTCCTCTACTTCGCGAGGTTCGCCGTTGATCTGAATCCGCAAAGGTTGCCCTCACTGGCCCGGGTGAATTACCCGACGCACTTCAATCGTCTCACCCTTCACCATCGCGCGCACCAGAACAGCCGCCCTTCCGGAACTGAATGTGGGCATTGTCACGGGCACCTCAGCAAAGCCACCCCGTTCGGTCTTCGCAGAATATATTTGCGGACGGAAGGCAGTTCCCAGGACTTTCAAAGACAAGGCCACGCCCGCGAGCGGCTTCTCCTTCTTTCCCGATCGATCTATTAATTGAATGTGGATCGTGAAAGCTTCGCCTGCCTGAAACTCTTCTTCGTCCAGAATCGTCAGCGTCACGCCATTTTCAGGCTCGAGAACCTCTGCCGGCGGCGCTTGCCGGCGAGGGTCGTACACCGTATACACCGACTCCTCAGCAACTGCCGGCTGATCGCGCGCGGGCAGGAGCCTTTCATCTAAAGGCGCTGTATTACGAGCCGGGCGTTCATCAGCGACGGGCTGCACGTCTGATTCGATCGCAGCTATGGAAGCCACTTCCTCCGGCTTGCTGCCCATCCTTTTTAGATCCGCAATGCGTCCAGCGTTGATCGCAGCGCAGATCAGCGAATGCTGCCGCTTGAGACGCTTTGTCAGCACTTCCTCAGTAAAACCGGCCTCGATCAAGTCATCGTAGCGGGCCCGCTTGGCAGCCAGAATCGCTCCGCCCACGTAAACGAGCGAGAGTATCAAGGGCGAGTCGAGGCCTTTGTCTTCCGTCTGCACGTGATAGACAACGCCGTCGTGTTCTATGTCAGTATTGAAGCCGGTGATCACAATCGTGAATCTTTGAAGTCAGTTATTTTGGGGGCAACCGTCAGGCGAGATTCCGAAATCTCAATCGAAGTTAACACAGGCATTTTTGCAGGGTCAATTACCAAATTATTTCCGCGATAATCTCCGGGAACGTTGCTTGACACCCCTGATCACTTCGACTACGATTCCGCTTGTACAATGATTCTCAATCTAGCACGTCTTCGAATGGTCTTTTGTGCGTTCGAAGGAGGTGCATCTATCGCTCCGAGTGGAGGCATAAGGAGCGGATTGATCTGAACCTGAGACGGACGCAACGCATTGGACTTTCATCTTTACGACTATTTGCCGATCCTGCTGATGTTCATAGTGGCAGCCGGATTTGCCGTGGGCAATATTGTGCTTTCGCAGTTTATCGGACAGCGCAAGCACACGCGCACGAAGATGATGCCCTACGAGTGTGGTAAGGATCCGGTCGGCACCGCCCGCGAACGCTTCTCGGTCAAGTTCTACTTGATCGCGATGATCTTTATCTTGTTTGACATTGAAGTCATCTTCCTGATGCCCTGGGCCGTTGTATTCAAGACCCTTGCCGGCCCTGCTTATGGCTTGCGCACGCTCGTCTATGTGGAAATGATGATGTTTGTGGCGTTGCTGCTGGTTGGTTATGTGTATGTAGTGAAGAAAGGCGCGTTTGATTGGGGCCAGACCGCGCGCCGCGAGGCCGAGGCTGAAGCGCGACTGTTGGCAGATATGGAAGACAGGAAACGACACAGCACGCGAACTGCTGCATGAGTTATTGCCGTAAGGAATTTTGAATGGGATTAGAGAACATCATCGCCGAAGCGTTGCCGGAAGTTTTGACAACGCGACTTGATTCGCTGATCAACTGGGCGCGCAAATCTTCGCTCTGGCCGGCAACGTTTGGCTTGGCCTGTTGCGCCATCGAGATGATGAACGCCACCTCTTCAAGAAATGATTTGGCGCGTTTTGGTTCAGAAGTTTTTCGCGCGAGCCCACGACAGGCGGACGTAATGATCGTCTCCGGCCGTGTTTCCAGAAAGATGGCTCCGGTGCTGCGTCGCATTTACGATCAAATGCCGGAACCGAAGTGGGTAATTTCCATGGGAGCCTGCGCGACTTCCGGCGGAGTGTTTGATAACTACGCGATCGTGCAGGGCGTGGACAAGATTGTTCCGGTCGATGTTTACATTCCGGGCTGTCCGCCGCGCCCGGAAATGCTGATTCACGCGGTAATGATGTTGCAGGACAAGGTCATGAAGGAATCATCGCGCGATCGCCGCGACGTTCCCGAAGCAGAAGCACGTACCGCATCAGTCCCGGGCACGTTGCCTATCACCGATGGTTCTACAGTTCGAAACGTTCCCGCTGAAGCGCGGCCGTATTCAATCGCTTCCAGGCATGAGCGAAGGCGCTCATCCTAAGTAATTCGCGCGGGCGCAATTGTTTCATGACCACTGGGGAAAACAGCGAGAGCACCTTGCCGGAGTCGACAGCAAAAGCAAATCAAGCAGCCACGCCGTCCCAATTGGTGACGGCGTTACAGCGTGAACATCCCGACTGGATAACCGACGTTAGCGAGGCGTTCGGTGAAGTAACCGCCATCGTCCCGGCACTTCACATTGGCGAAGTGTGCGCAAGTCTAAAGGCGAGCGCGGACGGGGGCTTTGATTTCCTGGCGGACCTTTGCGGTGCAGACCGCGGCGTCGAAGAAGAGCCACGCTTTGAAGTTAACTATCATTTGTTTTCGACCACGAAACATCATCGGCTGCGACTGAAAGTCCTGCTTTATGAAGCGAACGTGCGCGTGCCAACCGTTACCGGTATTTGGCGCACGGCGAACTGGCACGAGCGCGAAACGTTTGATCTCTTTGGCGTGGTCTTTGACGGACATCCGGATTTGCGTCGAATACTCTTGCCTGACGATTGGCAGGGCTACGCTCTGCGCAAGGACTTTCCGTTAAGGGGATACGAACCGTACAGCTTGAAGTAGTTTCAAGTTCCAGGTTCCAAGTTACTACGAACCTGAAACTTGAAACTTGAAACTCTATGAGTTCTGTAGTCAACATTCCGCCGCAGTTTGAGGTCGTCGATCGCCCGCTCGACACTCAGATGACCATCTCTATGGGGCCGCAGCATCCGTCTACGCACGGAGTCTTGCGGCTCGAGTTGGTGCTTGACGGCGAATCGGTGGTGAAGGCAACGCCGGATATCGGCTATCTCCACACCGGCATGGAGAAGCTCTTTGAGTACAAGAAGTATCAGCAGGGAATTGTGATCACCGACCGGATGGATTACCTCAATCCGCTCGGCAACAACTTGGCCTACGTGATGGCAGTTGAAAAGCTCCTGGATTTAGAAATCCCGGAGCGGGCGCAAACGATTCGGGTTTTGATGTGCGAGCTCCAGCGCATCGCTTCCCATCTGGTTTGGCTCGCAACGCACGCGCTCGACATTGGCGCGATGACGGTCTTCTTCTATTGCTTCCGTGAGCGCGAAAAGATTCTCAATTTAATCGAGGCTGCCTCAGGCGGGCGCTTAACACCGTCATATTTTCGCATCGGCGGTTTGATGATGGATCTGCCATCTGGTTTCGAGCGTCGCGTGCAACAGTTTCAGGATGGATTCCTCAAGTCAGTCGCTGAGTTCCACACCTTGCTTACCGGCAACCGGATTTTTCAGAAGCGGACACAGGGAGTTGGCGTTATCAGCGCGGAAGATGCGATCGACTGGGGACTTTCCGGACCTTGTCTGCGGGGCAGCGGAGTCGACCTCGACATCCGTCGCGCCAATCCTTACAGCAGCTATGAGAAGTATGAGTTTGACGTGCCGATTGAAACCGACTGTGACGTCTGGGCGCGCTACCTCGTGCGCATGCGGGAGCTGAAGGAGTCGCACAAGATCGTGGCGCAGGCGCTGGGAAGACTTAAGCCGGGGCCGGTTAAAGCCGACGATCCCAAGGTCGTCTTGCCGGATCGCGAGGCAATGAAGACGCACATGGATGCTTTGATTCACCACTTCTTAATTGTGGCCGAAGGCTTCGATGTGCCGGAGGGCGAGGTCTATCACGCAATCGAAGCGTCGAAGGGCGAATTGGGCGTCTACGTGAAATCCAATGGCGGACCAAAGCCGGCGCGAGTACATTTCCGCGGCCCGAGTTTTGTGAACCTGTCGGCGCTGCCGCATATGTCGGAAGGCGCGATGGTGGCAGACATCGTGGCGATCATCGGATCGCTTGATATTGTCCTCGGAGAGATTGATAGATAATTTCGAGTTCCACGTTTCGAGTTTCGAGTTCTGATCGCGTCAGGTTAGCAAGATTCGAAATAGAACACCGACTCTGAACAATTAGGAATGACTCGAACCTGAAACTCGGAACTCGAAACTGACAAGCGAATGAGCACGCAACCAATACAGATTCAACCACTGTCGCAGCCAGTCGACATCGGCGACGAGGTGGCTTCGTTTTCGCCAACGGTCGAAGCGGAGATTGATGCGCACCTCCGGAAGTATCCGGTGATGCGCTCTGCGATTCTGCCGCTGATGTTCATCGTGCAGCGCGAACGCGGTTACCTCGATCCGCCGGGAGTTGCGTATCTCGCCAATCGTTTGGGCTTGCGCATCACCGACATCTGGGAAGTTGCAACATTCTATTCGATGCTGCATACGGAGCCGGTCGGCAAGTATCACATTCAGATTTGCAAAACGCTGTCGTGCAAGATCATGGGTGAGCCAGGGATAACGGAACACGTTTGCAGTCGCCTCGGAATCAAGCCGGGTGAAACTACCGCCGATGGCAGGTTCACGGTTTCGCTGGTGGAGTGTTTGGGCTCGTGCGGCACCGCGCCGATGTTTCAGATTGGCTTTGATTACCACGAAAACCTGACAAACGCGAAAACAGATCAGATTCTCGATTCATTGTCTTAACTATTCACGATTTAAGATTCACGATTTACTAACCAATGTTTATCGGCGCCATCGGATGTGAACCTCTTCAACTCGCGCGAGTTCAACTCGAGAACTCGCGAACGCTTGACGTCTACCGCGCGAATGGCGGTTACCAAGCGCTCAAGAAAGTTCTATCTGGAATGTCGCCCGACGACGTCATCAATGAAGTTAAGAAGTCGGCGCTGCGGGGACGTGGTGGCGCGGGTTTTCCCACCGGAATGAAGTGGAGCTTTGTTCCGAAAGACTCGCCGAAGCCGAAGTACGTTGTTTGTAACGCAGATGAATCTGAGCCGGGCACGTTCAAAGACCGCTATCTGATGGAGCGCGATCCGCACATGCTGATCGAAGGCATGCTGATCGCGGCTTATGCGTTAGGCGCAAAAACGAATTACATCTACACGCGCGGCGAGTATCGGTATCTCATCGACATCATCGACGTAGCACTTGATGAAGCGCGTACCGCCGGCTTGCTTGGCGCCAACATCCTCGATTCACACTTCTCTTCTGAAATCTATACGCATACCGGCGCCGGCGCCTACATCTGCGGCGAAGAAACTGCGTTACTCAGTTCGCTCGAAGGCATGCGTGGCCACCCGCGCATGAAACCGCCCTTCCCTGCTGTCTCGGGTTTATATGCGAGCCCGACGGTGGTGAACAACGTTGAGACACTGACGGCGGTGCCCGACATCATCAAGATGGGTGGTGAGGCATATCAGAAACTGGGCACTGAAAAGAGCGGTGGCACGAAGCTTTGGTCAGTCTCCGGCCACGTGAATCGCCCCGGTGTTTACGAGCTGCCAATGGGCTACGACGACATGGAAAAGTTCATCATGGAAGACTGTGGTGGAATGTTGAATGGGACGCAACTGAAGGCCGTGATTCCGGGTGGCTCGTCTGTTTACGTGATGCGCGCCGATCAAATCCTTGGCAAAGATGTGCGCATGGATTACGAGGGGCTGGTCGCTGGCGGTTCGAGCGTGGGCTCCGGGGGCTTCATCGTAATGGATGAGTCGGTTGATATTTTCGAGTCGACTAAGAACCTGACGGAGTTTTACAAACACGAGTCGTGCGGTTGGTGCACGCCCTGTCGGGAAGGCACCGATTGGCTGGTAAAAGTTTTCAAGCGCGTCGCGAACGGCGGCGGTCGACCAGAAGATGCGCAGTTGCTGCTCGACATCTGCGACAACATCGAGGGCAAATCCTTTTGTCCGTTGGGGGATGCGGCCTCCTGGCCTATTCAGTCGGCGATTAAGAGGTTTCCCGAGGATTTCAAGAAGCATCTGGTTGGCACGAACGGGAACCAAGCAACGTAAGTAAGGCGCAGGCAAGAACATTTCAATGTCTACTGAAGTAATAAAAGTCACTATCAACACGAAAGAATTCGAAGTGCCAAAAGGCGCGCGTCTAATCGACGTCTGTCGCGACAAGGCTTTCGACATCCCTTCGTTCTGCTACTACTCGGATCTCGCGTTGCAGGCCTCGTGTCGTATGTGCCTGGTGCGTATCGAGAAGATGCCCAAGTTGCAAACCTCCTGCACGATCATCTGCACCGAGGGCATGGTAGTGACCACCGAGAGCGATGAGATTGAAAAGGCGCAGCGCTCGATGCTCGAGTTTCTGCTGGCCAATCACCCGCTTGACTGCCCAGTCTGCGACCGCGGCGGTGAGTGTGAATTACAGGAGATGACGTTTGACTGGGGCAACCTCGAAGAGCGCTTCATCGAAAAGAAAAACTACCAACCCGAGCGCTATCTTTCGCCGATGGTCGCGAACGACCCGCAGCGGTGCATTCTCTGCAAACGCTGCACGCGTGTTTGCGACGAGTGGATGGGCGAGGATGCGATCGAGGCTGGCGGGCGCGGGGCGAATACGGTAATCGGCACCTACGGAGGCTGGTTGGATTGTTCGCAGTGTGGCAATTGCATCGAAGTCTGCCCAACCGGAACGTTGCTCGACGGAACTTATCGCCATCAGGCGCGCCCCTGGGAGTTGACGCAAACTATTTCAACCTGCACCTATTGTTCAGACGGCTGCCAGATGTCGCTTGGCACGCGCGGCGATGAACTCATGCGCATTGTCGCTCGCGATCGCTACGTTAACGGGCTCAACGGCGAGTTCCTCTGCATTAAGGGCCGTTTCGGTCATCCTTTCGTAAATCACGAGACGCGCATCCGCACCCCGCTGATTCGCTACAAAAAGGGTGGCAAGCTCATTCCGGCAACCTGGGATGAAGCGATTCTCCATGTCGCAAAGCAGCTAGATGCCGTCGTCGACGAACATGGACGCGACGCGCTCGCCGTAGTCGGCAGTCCGCGCATTTCGAACGAAGCGAATTATCTGCTCTATAAGTTTGCGACGGAGTTGGTGGGAACCAGCAATTACACAACCACGGACACATCAGACCTGCGGCCGTTCTTCCAGAACCTCGGCGGCCCCTTGGCGACGCACCGTGATATTCGCTACGCCAAAACAATCCTGTTGATTGGCGGTGAGCCGGAGGAACTGCAGCCGCTGACCGGGAAACAGATTCGCCAGGCTGTGCGCAACGGCGGGGCGAAGTTGATCGTCGTCAACAGCACGCCGATTAGACTAACTGAGCAAGCCGCGCAGTTCGTTCACATTCGTCCGGGAACTGAGGACGCCGCCGTGCTCGCCTTAGCAGACGACAAGAACGATACTCTGGCCGCCGAAAAACTTGGCGTCAACGCCGATGAGCTCCAGGCGCTGCGTCAGTCAATCGCAGATACGCAGGGCGATCTGGTTGTCATGTTCTCAACCGAGTTGAGCATGACCGCGCAAGTCCTGCTGGCGCAAATGCCTTACTCGGTACGAGCGGACGGGCTGCGCGTGTTGCTGCATCCGTTGCCGATCTATAACAACAGCATCGGCGCCCACGACATGGGTTTGCAGAATGGCGCCTTGAGTGCGACGCAAATGCTCGACGCAGCCGGCGAAAGCATTCGCGCGATTTATCTCGCCGGTAGTTTTCTTCCCGAACAATTGCGCGGTCGCGAGCAATCGCCGCGCAAACTCGACTTCCTGGTTGTTCAGGAACTTTTTGAAACTGATACTACCGCCTTCGCGGACGTCGTTTTCCCTGCCGCGTCGTTTGCTGAAATTGACGGCACGTTTACAAACAACGACGGCTTTGTGCAGCGCGTACGCCAATCGATTCCGCCGGTTCACCAGGCGAAAGCCGATTGGATAATCACGGCGCAGTTGGCGGCAGAACTGGGAGTGAACTTTGGCTTTGAGATGTCGGCGAGCGCGGTCTTCAATGAGATTGCGGAGCGCATCCCGGCATATGCAGGCTTGCGTTATCCGGTGCTGAAAGATGAATCGAACCCTGTGCAGGCGAAGTATACGATTGCAGCGCAAAGAAATCTGGCGCCGGAGTTGGCTACACTTCGCGAGTCCGTACACGGACTCCCCTCGACGAGAGAAAAACAGACTGTTACCCCGAAGGTGGGTCACGAGCTCTTCAAGCTTGGAACGTTAACTGGCAAAGTGCCGCAGTTTGGCTTGCTCGCGGAAGGCAACCCGCGACCGGAAACCGTCAGGGTTTCACCGCTTTACCAGATAGCTGGTACGAGTAAATCGTAAATGGTAAATCGCAAATAGAAGTTGCGAACTATTTACGATTTACGATTCACTGTTTTCTAACAATGGACTGGAACAACCAATACATCCATTCCCTGGTTGTGATTGTCGCGATCACGGTCGCTTTTCTGACGATCATGCTGCTGGTGGCGGCAACGGTGCTCGCCGAGCGTCGCGTGCTGGCGCTCATCCAGGGCCGCCTGGGGCCAAACCGCGTCGGCTATGGCGGCGTGCTGCAGCCATTTGCCGACTTCATCAAAACAATGATGAAGGAAGATCTGGTTCCTGATCAGTCAACCAAATTTGTTTTTCTGCTCGCGCCGATGATTGCGGTAATAACTGCCATCATGGCAATCATCGTCTACCCGTTTGGGCCCGTTATCACACTTCCCTTCCTCGGCACGTTCCCTTTGCGAATCGCGCAATTCGACGTCGCATTGCTCTACGTGCTCGGTGTCACTTCGGTAGGCGTTTATGGAATTGCGCTTGCGGGGTGGTCGTCAAACAACAAGTACAGCCTGATGGGTGGACTGCGCTCGTCGGCGCAGATGATTTCCTATGAGTTGGCGCTCGGCTTGTCGCTCATCGGCGTCGTCCTGCTTTCCGGCACGCTGGATATTTATCAGATCGTTCAACAACAGTCGGGTTGGTACGGTCTGCACTGGAACATTCTTTACCAGCCACTCGGTTTTATTCTCTATTTGATCGCCGCCATCGCGGAGACGAACCGGGTGCCTTTCGATCTGCCGGAAGCGGAAACGGAGTTAGTCGCCGGCTTTCACACTGAGTACAGCTCGATCAAGTTTCTCCTGTTTTTCAACGCCGAATACATCAACATGATCACGGTTTCGATGTTGGCGACCACGTTGTTTCTGGGTGGCTGGAATGGACCGGGCGTAGCGCAGATTCCACTTCTCGGGGTTGTCTATTTTTTCGCTAAGATTCTTTTCTTTTTATTTTTATACATCTGGCTACGCGGCACGCTGCCGCGATTTCGTTTTGATCAGCTGATGAACTTTGGCTGGAAGTTTTTGTTGCCGGCCGCGATTCTGAACATCGTGCTGACCGCGACGGTCATGTTTTTCACGGTGTGACACGTTTCGCGTTCCGGTTTTCGAGTCAAGGAAGGGCGCACTCGAAACTCGCAACTCGGACTCGAACAGGAATGTCGACTCTTCTCTTCATCATCTTCGCAGGCATGGCGATCGGTTGCGCGATCGCGATGGTCTCCCAAAGCAACCCGCTCTATTGCGCGATTTCGCTGATCGGCGTTTTCATCTCGCTGGCGTCGATTTATGTGACCCTCGCCGCACCGTTTATTGCCGCGGTCCAGGTAATTGTTTACGCGGGCGCGATTATGGTGCTTGTGATCTTCGTAATCATGCTGCTCAACGTCGAGCACTCTGAACCGCGCCGGAAGCGGCTGAAATTCCTGGTGCCTATGGCTGTAGGGATGGCCGCTGTCCTGTTGGCCGAAACGGCATTCATACTTTATTCAGTGCAAACTTCCGCGAACCACTTCACCGGAAACAGCTCAAATGTGGGCCTGACGCACTCGATTGGCGAAGGCTTATTCACGCGCTACCTGCTCCCTTTCGAACTGACTTCCGTGTTGCTGCTGATGGCGATTGTTGGCGCCATGTCATTGGCGCGCCGCACCACGATTTTGTCGGCGACGGCTCGGGTCATCCCGGGAGCTCAGGTGCTGGCTATGCACGAAGTCAATCCGCGGGCTATCGGCGACCTGCGACCAGTTGAAGCAGCTACCAGCGAGGAGGCAGCGCACCTGTTGGGCGTCGAGTTTCAGTCCAACCGCGGGGGGCAAGAGTAAACATAATGGGTCCACAACTATCCTGGTATCTGGCGCTCTCCGCCATCCTGTTTACGATTGGCGCGGTCGGGGTGATCGTGAAGCGCAACGTGATCGCGATGTTTATGTGCATTGAACTGATGCTCAACGCCGTGAACTTAAGCTTTGTTGCCTTCTCGAGTTACTTCCAGGACGTCACCGGTCAACTTTTTGTTTTTATCGTGATGACGGTCGCCGCGGCTGAAGCTGCAGTGGGACTTGGAATCATTATCACTATCTTTCGGAACCGTGAATCGCTCGATGTGGATGACGCGAATATTCTAAAGCTATAAAGAATTGGCCTTTGGCTTTTGGTCTTTGGTCTTTGGTCCTAGGCCTTTGCTTCTTCAGCTAGCCGCGTGGGTAAGAGAGCAAAGGCCAAAGGCCCAAGACCTAAGAGCATTAGTGAAAACGTTCAGTGGAAAATAATCTTCTCAGTCTGATCATCTTTGCCCCTCTCGCGGGTGCTGCCATCAACTGGTTTCTTGGTGGGCGGCTGCGCAATGAAAAACTTATTGGCATTGTCGCTTGTGGCTCGATCGGAATTTCCACCGTCGTTGCCTTTTATCTTGCTTTTAAATCAGGCGGCGCGCTCCACCTGGGCGAACCCGGGGTTACAACTCCCGTCTTCGATCATCTTTGGACATGGATCCAGGTCGGCAAGTTTCGCGCAGACTTCGGTCTGGCGATGGATCGGTTAAGCGGCACTTACGCGCTCTTCATTACCTTCGTTGGTTTCCTGATACACGTCTTCGCGGTCGGCTACATGCACGAAGACAGCGGCTTCTATCGCTTCTTCGCCTTCCTGAACCTGTTCATGTTTGCGATGCTGACGCTGGTGCTCGCCGACAATTTTCTGTTGATGTTTGTCGGTTGGGAAGGCGTGGGACTCTGCTCCTACCTGCTCATCGGCTTCTATACCGATCGCAGGGAAGCAGGCGATGCTGCAAAGAAAGCATTCATTACGAACCGCGTTGGCGATTGGGGCTTCGTGATGGGCATCATGCTTATCTTCTTTCTCACGTCGCAGGCCGGCTCTCCTTCGATCAGCTTCTTTGCCAGAGACGCTTACCAGGTTACCAGCGCACTACAGACCATTGGCGGCATGGCTGTGGAGCCGTTTGCCTGGCACATGCTCTGGTACGGCGGCATTACAACGGTGGCAATCTTTCTATTCATCGGCGCCGCCGGCAAGAGCGCGCAGATTCCACTTTACGTTTGGTTGCCTGACGCGATGGCCGGTCCCACGCCTGTCTCGGCTCTGATTCATGCAGCGACGATGGTCACGGCCGGCGTCTATATGATCGTTCGTTGTTCGACCATCTATGTTCACGCCCCAACTGCGATGTTCATCGTCGCGATCATCGGCGCGGCCACTGCTCTGTTCGCTGCGACTATCGGTCTGGCGCAGAACGACATCAAGAAGGTGCTCGCCTACTCGACCATCTCGCAGCTGGGCTACATGTTTCTGGCCTGTGGCGTAGGCGCCTTCGCGGCAGCAATCTTTCACGTGATCACGCACGCGTTTTTCAAAGCTCTGCTATTCCTCGGCTCCGGTTCAGTGATTCATGGCATGCATCACGAGCAGGACATGCGGCGCATGGGTGGACTGAAGAAATATATGCCCATCACGTTCGCTACGATGATGACCGGATGGCTGGCGATTTCCGGCATACCAATTTTCGCCGGCTTCTTTTCGAAAGACGAGATTTTGTGGAAGACCTGGAGCGCCGGGAGTTTCGGCCTGCCGAGTCCCCTGTGGAGTAAGGCACTTTGGATTGTTGGCGCGCTAACGGCGTTGCTAACCGCAGTCTACATGACGCGCATGATGGTGATGACTTTCTGGGGCGGCGAACGTTTTCGCGAAGTCCACGTTGACGAGGAACAAGCTGAAGTAGACTCCGACGCACATCGTGCGCATCACGTGCACGAACCGCATGAGTCTCCCTGGTTGATGACGGCGCCTTTGATCGTGCTGGCAATTCTCTCAACTGTAGGCGGACTGATGGGCGTCCCGTATGCGCTGAGTTCAATATTTGGCGGTCACCCCGAAAACTACATCGAGCAGGTCTTGCATCCGGTAATTGCGAAAGTGCCGGAGAACGCTGCCGCCGCTCACGGAAGCGAACCCATCTGGCTGTCGCCGCCACCGCAGCCACAGGATGGAGCGCCCGCCTTTGCAGCCACGGACGAGCAAGGTGAACTAATTGGCGTTGAGTCGACCAGAGAGATTCCGCAGGAGCGTTTGCTGGCGTTGTTGTCGGTTCTGATCGCGCTGCTCGGAATCGCCACCGGTTGGGCGATCTTCAAGAAGCGGCCACTGCTTCAGTTACCAAAACTATTAGCGAACAAATACTACGTCGACGAGATCTACGACGCTACGATTATCAACCCAATCAAAGTCGGCTCGCGCGAGGGACTTTGGAAGCTATTTGATGTCGGCGTTATCGACGGCTTCCTTCATTCGCTTGGCGATGCCGTGACTGAAACGGGCAAAGTTGTGCGTCACTTGCAAGCGGGTTTCGTGCGCGGTTACGCAGCGATTATTTTGCTGGGCGCCCTGGCGGTCGTTGCCGTATTTGCCTATTACGGTGTTCACGTTTTCAGGCCCTAGTCCATTGAATTAATGCCGCACTTACTTACCATCATCATTCTTCTGCCGGTCGTCGGCGCCCTGGCGACGGTTGCTTACAGCTTGCTGCCCAACAAACGCGAAGCGAATTACAAGTGGATTGCGCTCGGCTTTAGCGTGGTCGATTTTGCGCTGTCGCTTTTCTTGATTAGCGGCATCGGCGCCGGAACGAAGGAATTTCGTTTTGTTGAGGACGTGCTTTGGGTTGGATCGATCGGAGCGCACTATCACATCGGCGTCGACGGCATCAGCCTCTGGCTGGTGTTGCTGTCAACGCTCTTGATGCCGATCGCGATCCTGTCGAGTTGGACGGCAATTCAGAAGCGACAACTTTCTTATTACATGTTTCTGTTGCTGTTATCGAGCGCTATGATCGGCGTGTTTGTGTCGCTCGACCTGCTTCTCTTTTACCTTTTCTTTGAAGCATCGCTGGTGCCGATGTTCTTCCTGATTGGAATCTGGGGCGGCGAGCGCAGAATCTACGCGGCAATAAAGTTTTTCATTTACACTTCGGTTGGCAGTTTGCTGATGCTCGTCGCGATCATCGCGCTGTACTACATGTTCGGCACCTTCGACTACACTACGATACTGGCGGCTATGAACGGTGGAAAGCTGCTCAGCGACCGTGCTGAGTTTTGGTTGTTCCTGGCGTTTGCTTTTGCCTTTTGTATCAAAGTGCCGCTCTTTCCTTTGCACACCTGGCTGCCGGACGCACATACCGAAGCGCCCACTGCCGGCTCCGTGATCCTAGCCGGCGTGCTCTTGAAGATGGGAACTTACGGCCTGTTGCGTTTTAACCTCGGACTTTTTCCGGATATGTCGCGCAAGTTTGCTCCGGTCATGATCACCCTCGCGGTTATCGGCATTATCTATGGCGCCCTCGTGGCAATGGTCCAGCCTGACGTTAAGCGACTCGTCGCTTATTCATCAGTAAGCCACATGGGGTTTGTCGTGCTCGGACTGTTCTCGTTTACTGAGTTCGGCATGCAGGGCGCGCTTTATCAAATGCTCAATCACGGCATCTCGACGGGTGCGCTCTTCCTCTTCGTCGGCTTTATCTATGAACGCAGGCACACGCGCCAGATCAGCGACTTCGGCGGACTGGCTACGCCGATGCCATGGTTCGCAACGCTGTTTGTAATTGCATCGCTGTCGTCGATTGGTTTGCCCTTCCTTAACGGCTTCGTGGGTGAGTTTCTAATAATGATCGGCAGTTGGACTTCAGTTGCTGTTAAGCACAACTGGATTGTCACCATGCTCGCCGGAACTGGCGTGATTTGGGCCGCCGTTTACATGCTCTGGATGTTGCAACGTGTCGTCTTTGGAAAAGTTACAAACCCGGAGAATGCAAAACTGCGGGATTTGAACGGACGTGAGCTTGGTCTCTTGATTCCCCTGCTGGCGTTGATGCTTTTCATGGGAGTCTACCCGCGCGTATTCCTCGACCGGTCGCAGGCGAGTGTGGAGGAAGTGAGATTACGCCTCGCCACATTGAAAGCAGGCGGTACCTTTGCCGCCGCCAACCAGACACCTGAGAAGCACTAAGAGTAAGTGGAACCTTAAGAATGAATTTCTTTGCGCTTCAATACACAAACCCGGACGTCAACCTTTGGCTGATTCTTCCGGAACTCATCATCTGCATTGTAGGCGTCGTCGTGATGTTGGTCGATGCCTTCGCGAAACCCAGGCAACGGTGGGTTACCGGAAGTATCTCTATCGCCGGCCTGATCGCGGCTGCGGTGAGCTCCGCATGGTTGTGGCTATCGTGGCACGGTGTTAGCCAGGCCTTCAACGGCATGATCGTGATGGACGAACTACGTCTCGGCTTCACGTTTGTTTTCCTGGTTGTTTCCGGACTCACAATTCTCGTGTCGATGGTTTGGGTTGAGAATGAACGCCTGCCTGCGGGCGAGTTTCATTCGCTGCTCATGTTTGCAACGGCCGGCATGATGTTCATGGCTTCAGCCGGCGATTTGGTAATCGTGTTTCTCGGACTGGAAATTCTTTCGATCGCCACCTACGTCATGTGCGGGTTTCGCCGGACTGACGTTCGCTCAAATGAGTCGTCAATGAAGTATTTCATCCTCGGCTCCTTTTCATCGGCGTTTCTGCTTTATGGCATTGCCCTCACCTATGGCGCTACTTCAACCGCCGCCGGCCTGCCCGGGACAACCAACATTGCGGAGATCGCGAACCGACTCCCCGACGCGCAATACCCACTGCTCCTGTTCGCCGGCGCTGCGATGATGTTGGTGGGTTTCGGCTTCAAGATCGCCACTGCGCCTTTTCATGTTTGGACTCCGGACGTCTACGAAGGCGCGCCGACGCCAGTTACCGCCTTCATGGCTGCCGGTCCGAAGGCCGCCGGCTTCGCATCCTTCATGCGGGTGTTTCTGATTGGGTTTCCATTTGTGGTCGCCACCGCAAACAAGAGCGTTGCTGGAGAAATCCACGCCGCCTGGCTCGGAGCGCTATCTGTCTTGGCAATTCTGACGATGACTGTGGGCAACGTAGTGGCCATCGCCCAAAGCAACGTCAAACGCATGCTGGCGTATTCGTCGATTGCCCATGCCGGCTATGCGCTCATCGGGTTCATTGCCGCCGGCGCCGCGCCTGACATCGAACATCGCAACGCGGCCATCGCTGCGGTGATCTTCTATCTCTTAACTTACGCAGTAATGAATCTCGGCGCTTTTGCCGTCGTGCAACTCGTCGCACGAACTTCAGACCGCCGCACAGAAGTCGAGGACTACAACGGGATTGGTTTTCAGTCGCCTTGGCTTGCGTTTGCGTTGTCCTTGTTCCTGCTGAGCCTGCTCGGCATGCCGCTCACTGCCGGCTTCATGGGCAAGATAGTGGTCTTTCGCGCCGCGCTTGATCAAGGTTATTACGTCCTCGTCATCATCGGAGTGTTGAATACTGCAGTTTCCGCCTACTACTATCTGCGGCTCATCATCGTCATGTTTTTCCGCGAAAGAACCACAGTCTGGAGCGCACCCCAGATACCGGCGAGCATCGGGCTTGCCCTGGTGCTTGCGATTCTCGGTGTTTTTTATCTGGGCCTCTTCCCCGGCCGGGTTATCAATGCCTTACAGACTAAGCCTGTCGTGTCAGTCTCGATGAGATAGCGAATGGCCGACGCACCATGACTGTTGAAGAATACGCCGCGCAGGTGAAGGCCGAGCTCAAAGACACCTGGCTGCCTCAAATCTATCGCGAACGGATCCGCAGCAAACGCACGCGCTCATATCACTTCGCCGGCCTGACTAGCAAAGCCCGGGTGGAGATTCAGTACACATTGCTGGGGGTGGAATTGAAGTCCGGCCGGCGCCGTTTCCTCTGCCCCGATCTGGCTACTGCCCGATTCCTTTCCGTCTTTGCGCGCGCCGGGTGCGCCGACGTAGCGGTGCCTTACGACATCACGAAGATTTCTCAACTAGCCGACGAACTCGAGTCGTCCTGGCACCGAATGTTGCTGCTTGTCGATCATCACGCTGCGGACAAGCCGGAAGCATTCCGAAGCCGGGTCACGCGTTTCCTGGTGGACAAAATCAGAACAGAGATTTCTGAACTCGGCATGGGCGCTTCAGTTCCCGAATTCAAACAGAGTACGAAGCAACGCTCCTGAGAAACTGACGATCAAGAACACAAGCTTTTAGTTTGCGTTATAATTCGATTCTTTTGCGCTTGCGTTACAACTGACTTCGAAGTTTAATAGGCGCACATGATTGAAGATCCGCGGGAATTCCAAATCGACGAACCCCCACCGGCCGAAGCTGTCAGCGCACTTCCGTTTCCCCACAATCAGCAAACGTTCTGTCGCTATGAGCCCATCGAGAAACAGATCGATAAGGTCCGCGTTCTAGTTGTCGATTGCTTACTGCGCGATGAAGACGACCTGTCGGACGTGGCCCGAAGTGAGTGGGGTAGTGCCGCCTCGGTGGAAATCAAGCGCGAACGGCGTATCGCCACGATGGCGATGGAGAATATCGTCAACAACTTAGAGCGCCTGGTGATAGACCCGAGCACGCACGTCACACCGCTTGCTTCTATCGCGATCGCAGCCGGAGAGTTTAAGCCTGACGCAATTGTTTTGAGCGGCACGCTCCGCGATTTCGATTATTACAATCCTGCTGTACTTGACACTTTCGGCGAGTTTATTCGCGCCAATAAGACACCGGTGCTGGCCATCTGCGGCGGGCACCAGTTGGTTGGGCTAAGCTTTGGGGCTAATGTCGTGACGCTCGATCGTCTTGAACAACACGAGCAGCGCCAGAATCGGCCGCTCGAATATCAATATCGCTTCATCCGCATCACCGAGCCGACGGATCCGATCTTTCGCGGTATTAATAATCCAGAGTCGCGGCAGGACTACCCAGCGCAGCCACGCGTGTTGCGGGTTTGGCAAAACCATGGGCTCCAACTCGACCGCGTCCCGGATGGCTTTGGGTTGCTGGCAACCTCATACCTTTGCCGTAACCAGATGATGGTCAAACGGAGAGATGGTCAACTTATCTACACGGTCCAGTTTCACCTGGAGAAGTCCTTCGAAGACTGGAACAAGAGCCGCACTCGCTGGGAACATCAGAACGAATCTCGCGATGGGCGGATTCTGTTTGAAAACTTTCTGCAGCTCGCGCTGGAGCACCAGACGTAGCTGATCCTGCTTACCCCGAAGCCGCAACTTCCCGCTTCATTTCTGTGCCCAATCTCGCGCCGCTCAACGAAGAAAGCCTGCTGCGCGCCGCAAAACTGCTGGCGAGGCGAGACAAGGACCTTGCCGTCATTCTCAAGCGGCTGGGACCGCCGCCCCTTTGGGCGCGCCCTCCCGGTTTTTCTACACTGATTCAAATCATCCTCGAACAACAGGTCTCCCTGGCTTCGGCGGCATCCTTGTTTGCCCGGATGCAGCAGAACATTGTTCCCTTCCACCCAGCTCGGATGATCGAATTGGGAGAAGCCCATTTGAAGTCGCTCGGGCTGACACGTCAAAAGACGGCGTACTGTCTCCACCTCGCTGAGTCAGTCAGCGAGAAACGACTGCGACTGTCGCGACTCGCGCGAATGAGTGATGCCGACGTCAGGGCTGCGCTCATCGAGATAAAAGGGCTGGGGCCGTGGAGCGCAGACGTTTACCTGCTCATGGTGCTGGGCCGTGCCGATATTTTTCCGACTACGGATTTGGCGCTTGTCAGCGCGGTAACGGAAGTAAAACAGTTGCCGACGCGGCCGACCACAAATCAATTCCTGGTTATTGCGGAGTCGTGGCGGCCCTATCGCTCGGTGGCAGCGAGAATGCTGTGGCAGTATTATCTCGCAAGACGGAGGGGCGGAAAACAATGAAATCAGCGCCCGAGCAAACAGGCCGCGAGTAAGAGACATTGACCGGACCAACCAAAATATTACCGCTACTTGGAAATTGTTGATGCGGTTGTCATAGCTGCCGGCACGCTGAAATCAGTGGTCACCGGCACGTGCTCCATTGTCAGTTCAATAAGACGATCGACAACCGCCTTCAGATCATTCGTCTCCTCAAACACACGCAGTTGCTCCTCCGCTGAAGTGCGTCGTTGGAGAATGGTGTGGATGTGCTCGATCTCCTTGCGCGAGCCCAACTCATCCACGACGTCATCGATAAACTCAAGGAGTTCGAGAATCAGATCGCGGGTCGGCACTTCTTTCTGTTTACCGAAGTCGATCATCTTGCCATCGATTCCCCAACGTACTGCGCGCCATTTGTTTTCCTGAATCAGCATGCGCCGGTAAAGACGGAAACCAAGGTTTTTATCGATTAGCTTGGTGAGCTTGGCGACGATCGCCTGAAACAACGCGGCGATTGCGATGGTATCGTCGACGCGCGTCGGGATGTCGCAGATGCGAAACTCGAGCGTCGGAAAAACCGGGTGCGGGCGCAGGTCCCACCAAATCTTCTTGCCGTCGTTTATGCAGCCGGTCTTCACCAGCAGATCGACGTAGCGTTGAAAACTGCTGTAGGAGTCAAAGTGATCTGGAATGTCTGTGCGCGGAAACTGCTTGAAGACTTCTGAGCGATACGATTTCAGTCCGGTGTTGTGCCCCATCCAGAACGGCGATGAAGTCGTGAGCGCCAGCACGTGCGGCAGAAAGTAGCGCGCCGCATTCATGATGTGCACGCGCCGGTCCAGATCAGCAACGCCCACGTGAACGTGCAGGCCAAAAATCAAAAGTGACCGCGCCACGTTTTGAAGTTCCTGAACCAATAGCGCGTATCTCTCGTCGTCGTAGATCTTCTGGTCCTCCCAGTGTGAGAAAGGATGTGTCGAGGCGGCGACTATGGCCAAGCCCGATTTTCCTGCCAGCCCGGAAATTATGCTGCGCAAACGGGTGATGTCGACGCGCGCTTCCTGAATATTCCTGCAAACGCCGGTGCCGACCTCTATCATCGACTGAATCATCTCGGGCTTGATCTGCTCCCCGAGAATCATCTTTCCTTCCTCGAGAAACTCGGAAACATGCGAACGCAACTCACGCGTCGTCGGGTCAACAATTTGAAATTCTTCTTCAATCCCTAACGTGAATTGGTCGAACATAACATCAGGCTCCTATTCGTGAAGGCTCAGCATATAAACGCTCCTGAATCATCTGCCAATCGGGGGTGAGTTTGCCCAGAAACTCGTGGCGGAAATGCTTGTACGCGCTGATTGGCGAATGCACGGGGCTGTAAAGATCAAAGTGAACGTACCACTTTTGCGGCTTCCCCTCCTTGTAAATAAAATGCAGCACTGCGGCCGCCCGGCGCTTCTCGTAAAAACCGCCGCTCATCCCCCGGTGGTTGGCCAACAACCGCGTGAAATCGTTTCGGCTCGTCAAGGTTGAAATGATAAGCGGCCAGGCGGAGAAGCCAATACCGACACCGCCCTCACCATAAACGTTGTCTATTTTATTGATCAACTGCCAAAGGCCCTTTTCCTTCAGCCGATAAACCATTAGCAGGAGCGTCTGTTGCTTATCCACTGGACAACTGTTGAAAGCGGATTCGTCGCTAACTGCGCCCCAAAGCCCGGTTAGTTTTCCCGCCAGCGCGTCTCGAAAATTATCGTCAAGTACGTTCCAGCTTGTCGGCTTCGCCTTGAGCTTCGAATCAGTCACGTCCCAGTTCGCTCTCAATCAAAGCGTAGTTTTCTTCCGACAGACCCTGGAACTGCAGACCAACCCCTCGCGCCGGATTGCTGTAAACCACTTCCGCATTCACAATAATCTGTCTCCCGTCGTTAAAGGGGATGCGAACCAGAAGAATGGCGCCTTCCGGCAAAGTCGCCTGAGTGTTCATGTATAAGCCGCCGACGCTAATGTCCTTGGTGCTGGCTATGCCGGTGACTTCCTTGCCGTCAAAGAACACGTCGACAATCAGCCGCTCACGATCATAACGGCGCCGCTCATCCGGTCTATCCAGGCTTTCATCCGGCTCTTCAACCATGGGAAGATCTCCTCAGTTCAAGTCGCATTGTACACGTTTTCTGACTACTCTTTTTTACCGATTATGAAGGTGGGAACCATACCGCCGCCGGAGCTTACATTGGCGAGTTCTGTCGAAGAAAGTCGTGTAAACGCTGAACGGACCTTGCCGTTGAACAACAGCGGATCCAGGTCGACAAGTTGTTCGGCAAATTCGATCTGTCCCTCACTAGTCAGCGCTGGAAAAACCTCGCGGGCGGTCGGCACACGCTCCTGGACGAGGTAGTCGCCGTTCGCGACCGCCTGTTCCAAAGCGGAATGCCACGCCGCTTTGTCGCTGTTCCAGCCGATTGTTATTCCATGCCCGCCGTAATCGTCGTTTGGCTTCAGCACGAGCTTATCGCGATTTGCTTTTATGTACTCGAGCAGATCAACTTCCTTCCCGAAGTAGTCACTTGTTTCCGCCCGCACCAGCCGCGTCCACGGCACATGTTTCCGTATGGCTTCCTGCTGTTCACTGCTAAACAACGACGCCCGCCGCTGATCAGTTAAGACCGCAAACAGCGCCTTCTTGTGAATCAATTTCGATCGGAAACTGTTGACCATGCAAATGGCGCCGGCGCGATACGCGTCCAGCAGCGCCGGGTACTCGTCAATGATTGGCAGATACTCATTGACCAGCAAACGCTTGTAAACTATGTCGATCTCAAAATCACCAACGCGCAGCCGGTCATTACTGAACTCGAGTTGCTGCGGTGTGCAAATGATTGTTGGGTAACCCTGCCCTTCAAAGAATTCCTTGAATAGCTCAAACTCGCTTTGTGTGGGCCGTTCTCCGAGGTCGACGATAGCTATCCGGGGCACCGAGTCAGGCTTCCGACCAAGGAACTCCCGGTGAGAATCAAGCAGAACGTCCAGCATGTAACGGCTGCCGTAAAGTGGTCGCACGTTGTAGGTCTCGCTAAACTTCTGCATGACCGGCAGCTGAGAGAAGATTTCGTAAGCCGCGTCCACGTAGGCAATCCCCGCGGGACTCTCGCCGTTTAGCTCAACAAAACTATAGGCTGCGGCGGTCAGAAATGAATCGAGCCTGGCCGTCGGAGACACCGCGCCGTAGCCAGGGTCGATGCTGATAAGCTCACGCTCAATTTCAGTTACACCGAGATCGTCGACGATTGAAGGGTCAACGATCGCTGCGTCCTTCACCTTTTCTATCGCCGACCACACGGTTTCGCAAACGCTCACGATGCGCGCGAAATCATCTTCGGTCACAAAATGGGGGCGCAGGTAAGGTGAGAGTCGGCGGCCGCCAAAAATCAGCCTGGATTGCTCGAGACCTTCATCGAGCATAACCCGCGAGGATTCTGCTAGCGTGGCGTCGCCAAGTAGATCGTGATAACGCGAGACTGCGTCATGCAACATAGGCTTAGGCAGTGATTCTTTGGTCGAGATAGACAATTCGGCAAGCTCTTGGCGTCCCGAACGATCCTTGTTACAGGGGTGGTTAGAGTATCACAGCACGGCGGAAGGCGGCCATGCGGGCGACGTGCCCGGCTGGGATGGCTGAGGTACGGGGCTGAATTATGGCTTATCAGACGGAGGCTCATCTCCGTCGGGCGAATACTGGAAGCTTAGCGCAATCCTCTCCATGTTTCGCACTACGATACAGTTGGAGCGGACACCAGGTGTCACTGGAAGCCTCACGATGCTTGAGCCTGAGTAGATCGGACGTCCATCGACTGATTCAATCACATCTCCCGGCCGCAATCCGGCTTTGAATGCGTCCGTTGTCGGCTCAACAGCTACAACCAACAGGCCGCCGGTTGCACCCAGGCGCGATGCAACTGGGCGTTTCAGAGCAATTGCAACTATACCTTCACCCAATGGCGAACCAGGCCCCACGCGTTTCGAATAGATTCTCTCCCTGGTTCTGATACGGGGGAAAAACGGATCGGGTGACTCGCGGAGTTTGATCTCCATCGCCTCTGCAACTTCCGTGTCGGGCCGTGCGATTGTTAAACGGACCGGACTCTCCGGGTTCGCTTCATCCAACAGCCAGGAGAACTCCTGCGCGTTTCGAATGAAGTCGTTGTTTACAGTCAAAATCACATCACCGGGCTTTAGTTTCGCCAGTGCCGCCGGACTTCCCGGCACGACATGCGTGAGCAGGATTCCCGCACGCTTTTCGGCCATAGCGCGGGCACGATCAACCTGCCAACCGATGCGTTGCATTCTTTCGAGCGACATGGTTCCTATAGGTTCGCCCTGGATCCCGAGCCAGGGACGAGGAACGCTGGCCTGTCGCGCGGTTACTCGCTTTGCGGCCATCCGCACCAGATTCAGCGGAACGATCGTGGCCTCGCCACCCTCAACGCCGTCAACAATCCCCAGCGTCTCGTTATCATCGTTAATGGCGATTCCGCCGATGTTGGCAGGGGAGAACTTCGCTGACTTCGCTTTAATTCGCGCCAGGCTGCCCGATGGCGAATGAATCAGGTCAACAACAAGCGCCTCTGTCTCACCGATGCGAATGTACATCGGCGTCCTCGCTCCGTTCTCAGAGCCCGGCGCAGGTTGCGGTCCAATCACGCGAAGTCGTTGGCCGACGGTGATCGCTTTTTCTTTCAGCTCGACCGTAACCGGCAAGCTTCCTTTGGTCAGCGTAATTAGTGACAACCCGGTGAGACCGTCCAATCCAACGTAATGCCCCGCGATCCGTTTTCCGTCACGGGTGATGATACGCAGGTCAGCAGGCTCGAATAGATTTCCCTGAATCTTGAACGGCACAACCGGAATTGGAGGGAGGGGCGGGACTTCCGCCCTGGGAGCCGGAGCAGTTACCGCTCCAGGACTCGGAGGTAAAGGTGCTCGTGGTGCAAACAGAAACGGTGGCGGCATCTCCGCTTCCGCTTCCGGCAACCACGCGGCAATTGTTTGTCCGTCGTCTAGAGCCAGGCCAGCAATCACGCTCATGTGGACTTCGCCGGCCAGCTTAAAACCTTCGTCTAGACTGCCAATCGCTTCCACTTGTTCTTTTGATATCAGCAAACGAATAACTTTAAGACCGCTTAGGCTGTGCAGTATCGTCACCACCTGCGGAGCCGTTGCCTTGTTCTCTACGATCACTCGACCAAGCGTGGTTTCACGGGCTGTCTTTCGCTGCTCGGGTGAGGCCGCCGGAGTCTGCGCGAATGTCGCCACGCAGAGCATTCCGATCATGAATACAACCGGGAGTACTCTACTGAACAAACTATTTCGGTATGAATTTCTCATTGCCAGTTAAGTCTTCCTTGCCTGTCCCTCTGAAACAACGAATTACCAAGTGCCGCTTGTCGACGACGCCAGCAGAGGCGACGCGCTCTGCGATAACGTTCTCTGTGATCCGAAACTAACCGACGGCAGCGAAATAGTCCGCGAAGTGCCGCGCGCGTCATCAACCGAAACCTTTAGCGACTGGTACGAAGCGTTAATCGGGAAAGCCGCAGTTGGGTAACTTTCAGCCAGCTGATCACGCGTCAAGACCGGGGCGCGCTTTTGCGTTTGCTCCAGTGTGGCAAGAGTGCCGCCGCCGCGAACGGTAGCGACTCCCCTGCTTCCCTCAAGACCCTTTAGCACATGCTCTGAGGGCGGTACACTCGCTTGAATTGTCGACGACTCATCGTGCTTTGGCACGGTCGCGAGTTCGTCAGAGTTGGGCACCACGTTGTGGGGGGAATTGTCCTGTTTCGCCAGCGAGCCACTCGTACCCGCTGCCGGCGCAGTTTGCGGCGCTCCGGCTAATGAGTTGTTAGCGCCCGGCTTCAACGCGACGAATGCAAACACCGAAGCAATCAAAAGGATCGCAGCCACGGCGGCGGAGCGAAAACCAAACGATAAATTCGCCCATGGGGGAGACTGAGCGGCTCCGTGCTTCTCGCCGGCCAGACGCGCCCGCAGGCGAAAATCAAAATCGCCGGGTGCTTCAACGGCGCCCAGCCCGGCCAGCATCGCCTGTAGCCCGGTTTGCTGTCGTGAAAGCTTTTCGCAGGCGGCGCAAGTCTCCAGGTGGGAGATCGCAGCTGCACTCAGCAAGTCGGCCGAGCCTGCTTCCTCGATTTCGCGTCGGATGTTTCTGCAGTTAGTATTTCTCATGGCATTTCCTCAAAGGTAAGCGGTCATCTTCTCCCGCAAGAATCCTCGCGCGCGACTGATGCGAGACTTGATAGTGCCCTCACTCGTTTCCAGTATGCGCGCTATATCGTCGTAACTCTTCCCCTCTACATCACGCAGGATGAGGGGCGCCCGGTATTTCTCTGGCAGCGTGCTGATCGCCCGTTGCACTGCGCTGCGACGTTCGGCATCGACCAGTTCCGTGTCGGGCAGCGGTTTCAAGTCCGGAGGGTTAAACTCCTGCGGTTCGCCGCCGTCGCGAGCCTGAAAGAACCCGGTTAGGGAAACTAACTTGCGCCGCTTCCGCTTCCGCAGTTCACTAATCGCAAGATTAGTCGCAATGCGGTAGATGTAAGTCGAGAAGGCGTAAGTCGTCTGATAACGTTCCGCCGCGCGATACACCCTAACAAACGTTTCCTGCGCCAGATCCACCGCACCGTCGTAATCGTTGGTCATCCGGTAAATGTAATTCGTAATGGGATTACGGTAACGGCCGACCAACTCCGCAAAAGCGTCTTCGTCGCCGATGCGCGTCGCCTCGAGCAACGCGTGGTCGGAGGTCGGGTCCGCGACCACCTCGCGCCGCACGGCTGCGGAGAAATTCATGTCGATCGTAGTTAGTGTTTCCATCAGGGCAGGTAGGCTCTCACACCGCTGACGAGTCTCTTTCTATTAACTTTTCGCTCCGCACCTGAACGATATTTTACGATCCGGCAATGGAAGCGGCCACTTAAACGGCATTATAACCAATGACCTGGCCGCCCGCAGTTTATACACGCTTCAATGCGGTACAGGTTCCGAAAGAGTTGGGCTGAATAGGAGGCAGACGGTAGGAATTACATTGCTTCGCGGTCTTGGTCGGGGGTGTGCTTGGTTTATTGTGCTCCATGCCCCCCGCTCATGCCGTCTGCCTGCTTCGCACGCGGAGTTTAGGCCTCAGGACTCTTGAACACTGCATCGTCAAGTTTCACGCCGTAAGTGACGTTAAGTATGCGTGTCTCCTGGATTTGCTTTCCTTCTTCGAGCAATACAGTCCGGTAAAAAACGAGCGTGCCCTGAGCGTAGCGATAATCCATGAATTTCCGCGAATACTTCACCGGAGTTGATCCACCGGGAGCCGGTTCCTCGTATTCGAGCCACAAGACGTGAAGTGTCTTGACGCTAATGTAGTAGCGGGTGGACTGCTTATCTTTGTCAATGACGTCCAGGATGTAAAGGTCGAGGCCCTTCTGTTTGTCCTTGCCGATCAAATTGAGAGTCGAACCGTTTTCTTTGTACCTCAGCAAGTTATCGATGCTGTGCCGGTGTTGTGCAAGAAACGTGTTGGTCGCGTCCTGTCTGGGGGTGAACGACGAGCCGTTGATGATTCCAAATATTTGGCCGCCGCCATAGATCAGAGAATACTCCAGCGTCGGCATCTTCTGGTCGAGCCGGATCTTGTCCTTGTCCATGCTCTCGCCCCGAACAAACCGCTGTGCATAAGTTGCCTCTTCCGTCTTTCCTACGTCGCAGGTCGGCTTGCAAATACGTCCGAGCTCCACTCCATTGCGGCGAATCTTTGCCAATGTTGCACGACCGCCATAAAGGAAAACAGCCGACTCGGCTATTTGTTCGGCGGTAAAAACCTTCGGCGCTTTGGGGTCTACTTTTTGATTCGGATCGACCTTTTGAGGCTTCTGCGCGCGCTTGCTCGCAGCGGCTGGGGTTGGCGCCGGCTGTTGCGCAAATGCTTCGTTGCGCAGGCTGGTAGTTGCGCAAATCATGAACGTAAAAATAACTGTGGAGGTGATGAATGAGCGGCGCAAGAAGTATTTCTCCTGTGTAGACAATCGATTAATTGTTGTCGCGAAAACGGGGAAAGGTTGCTCGAGCGTGCGAATTGTAACACAGCGCACGTAAAAGCCTTGCTGCAACAGCTTGATTGATGCGAGTTTCAGGGTACCCAGATGCCTGCCCCCGTTCTTTCAAACGCTGGAGACGCCCAGGGCGGGGGCAAGGGCCGCGTCGTATTTACATCGACAACCCGGCAGCTTAGTTTCGGGATTGCGAAATTGACAACCGTTCCGGTTAAATCGTAGTCTCCTTGGTTTTCAAAGCGGCAGTATTCGGTGGGTAACATCGGAACATGATCGGGAAATGAAGCTCGGAAATAGTTATTAAACAAAAAAGGAACTGGTGAGTTATGAAGAAGGTTGGGATTTTAGTGGGACGGGAAAAGACGTTTCCCGATGCTCTTATCAAGAACATCAATGAACGCGGTCAGGGAAAAGTAACGGCTGAGTTCATAAAGCTTGGCGGCATCAAGCACGACGCACCGCCGCGCTATGATTTAGTCATCGATCGCATTTCGCACGAGGTCCCCTTCTATCGCGCCACCCTGAAACGAATGGCTCTTGAAGGCACTGTCATCATCAACAATCCATTTTGGTGGTCGGCCGACGACAAGTTCTTCAACTATTCCCTCGCGCCAAAACTCGGAGTCGCTGTTCCCCGAACTGTCCTGTTGCCGCAGAAGGACTATATGAGCGGCATCACGAGCGAGAGCCTGCGCAATCTGGAGTTTCCACTCGATTGGCAGGCGATAGTTGACTACGTTGGTTTCCCATCGTTCCTCAAGCCCTTTGACGGTGGCGGATGGAAGAATGTGTCCAAGGTCAACTCGCTTGAGGAACTTTGGAAGGAATACGATCAGACCGGCACTCTCTGCATGACCCTGCAGCAGGGGATCGACTTCGATCAGTTTGTGCGCTGCTACTGTGTGGGCCAGGAAGAAGTGATGATCATGGCTTACGATCCCAGGAAGCCTTATCTTTCGGGCGAGCAGTACATTCACAACCCGGACTACCTGACGCCTGAACTACATGCTCGCGTTACTCGCGACGTGCGCACGCTTTGCACTGCGCTTGGTTATGATCTCAACACGGTGGAGTTTGCGATTAAGGATGGCATTCCTTACGCTATAGACTTTATGAATCCAGCACCCGATGCGGAACTAGCCTCGGTTGGCGAGTTCTATCACAACTGGATCACGAAGGCGGTCACGGACCTTGTGTTCAAGCGGCTTAAAGAGGCACGCGAAACGCTGCGTTATCGTTGGGACGCTTTACTGAGTCCCGCGCCAGCGCAAACTTTCGCTGTGGCTTCCCAGCCGGAACAACAGTCCCGCACGATTAAACCGAAAACAGCCGGTGAAGCTGCTATGAAGAGCGAGGCATAAGCTGCGACGACCGGAGCCAAATAGGCAGCGCGCAAAGAGGGGAAAGGTTCGTCCGCGGGATCTGAGACAACTTAGCAGATTGAGTTAAGTCAGAACCGGGAGCGGTAGCGACCGCGTCAGACACTCGACGCCAGTCGGCGAATTCAGTGTCTGATCCGCTTGCGATTGCTCCCGGTTTCCCTTATTTGCGTAGGTTAGGTTGCCAATCGCGGCGTTCGCCGTTTGGCGAGCAGCTTAATCGCAACAAGACTTGAGATCCATGCGATCAAGGATGACGAAGCGAGATACCAGCAAGGTCCGGCCACGTCCTCATCGATATAAGGAACAATTAACGCGACGAGGATACTCGCGTTGGTGACACGGGCCGCCAACCGACGAATTTTGAGGGAATGCTGTAGCCAGTTTATGCGTCGCAGTTCGGAGACGAGGTAATCGTCATCGTCGTTTAGCAGCGCGTAGTAGTCCGCTTCCCGCACCGCATGTCGCGAGAGAGCTTTGTCTGCGGCCGCATGGGCGGCGTCGCGATACTGATGGATCACATGCGCCAGCTTTCCGTCGCGGAGCGCCAGATTCGCGAGACCGATGTGGGCGCGAAAATTCTGCGGCTCAAGTTCGATTGCCCTGTGAAAGCTGTGCTGCGCCCGCAGCGTCTCGCCCCATTCAAGAAAGCTTTCTCCGACGAACGCCAACAAATCAGGCTCCTTTTCAGCGCGCATCGCGGATAGTCGCAAGGCAGCACGTGCTCTCGACAAAAGTTTAGCATCGCTCAAGCTGCTTGCCTGGGACCGTAGCAGTCGCGCAAACTGGAAAATCAAGCGTCCATCTTTTGGAATGACGATCAAGGCACGGCGAAATGCCTCGCGCGCTTCATTCAAGCGGCCGGCAATTCTTAGTTTGTTACCCACCTGACCCAAGAGCATTGCTCGCTCATCATCAACCACTGCCTTTGCCAATTCGTCAGACTCACCCGTAGTGGTTGACTTCTTGCCGCCGAGCTTGAAATTTAGAGTCGCGTTTTCGAGCACATCAGCAGAAGCAAGGTGAAGCGAATGCACCTCCTGGTTAAGAGGCTTGGGCTCGCACAGGTAGTCACGCAGCTCGGTGGTGCGCAGGTCGAGCTTGTCCTGGTGAATCAGCGGGAATAATTGGCGGACCATTCCGCGATAGCTCCGACCCCCAGAGGCAAACGTAAACTCCACATTCTTGCCGACTATCTGCGTCCGATAGCGATAACGCACACGCCCCCGGCGTCGTAAGGTTCGCACCGCTTGAGTGTCAACTTTCTCAAACTCCGTAACGCTGAGCTCTTTCTTGCGTCCGGTAATGTAGCGCAGGAGTAGCGGTACCGGACCACGTCGCACCAGGAACTGTCCGTCAAATTCGATCCGATCCTTGAACGCCAGAACTGGAACGACTAACCAAGCGAAACCAACCGCCGCCAACGCCAGTAGATCTCTTTCCGACCGTAGCAGCAGCGCCGAGCAGAAAGTCACAACGCTGGCCGCGGCAAGATAAGACCCGGGAGAGACGCGCACACTAGCCAGGCGAAGTCCCTTACACGGCCGCTCACGTTCGCGCGCGACTTCAGTAAGTGCCTTTAGAGTCTCGATTTGCTCGGTGTCGTTCATTTATCAGCTTTACTCAAAACTGGGCATTCCACGGGCACTTCCAGCGAGAACGTGCCGCGTCCATTTCCTACGCGGCCTGGCTCAGTGTAGCGTAAGTCAGCGAACTGCACGAGAGTTTGCGTGGCGCAATCTTCAGCGACAACGCTTTCACCCGGAAAGCGCGCGAAGCCCAGAAAGATCTGCGCGCGCTCATCGCGTTCGGCTTCGGCCACTTCAACAATGGCCAAGCCGACCGGCTTTCCAAACCGGGTAACATTCGGAGAACCTGTTGGGGAGCGAATCAATGACAAGTCGAACTTGTACGTAGCTCGATCAGTTTCGAATAGGCAAAGCCACTCCGTTGGATTAGCTAATGTCGCCATTGCGGCCACCTTGAGAACCCGCTCGTTGCGGCTATTCGCGATGGCAGCCGCCTGAACATTTGCACCCCGCAGCGCCACGGCATGAGCCGCGAAGAGCGCGGCGCAGTAAATCGTCACCGTAGCGAGCGCGCCGATCGCGATCCTGGGGCCGCGACGTCCGGCCACCCGCCGCCGATATAAAGGAACAATCGCAATCATTACCGCGATCCAAAGAAGCCGGAGCAGCGTTGCGTTGGTCAACCTGCTTTCAGTCGCCGACCCAACCAGGACCAGGTAGCTGGGTATTAGAGCGATGAGGATCCAAATGAACAAATGTCTGGAGGTCTTCGTGGTGATGAGAAAGGCGGCGCCGCCGAGGACCAACCAGAAGATCGGGTCGACGACAAATGTGAAATCGCCGTAGAACCACCTGGGATTCCACGGGAGAAGGAACCGCATACCGTAGTTGTTAGTCCAATCGAGGAAGGGATGTGTGGCTGTCGCTATGATGGAAGCGAGCAGCAATCCCTTGAACCTGACACGTGGCTCGCGTTGCCGGAATTGAACAACTATCCGATCGCCGAGGTAGAAGACGAGCGGTAGGGCAAGCGCCAGCGCGGCAGCCCCCACGATGGAGTGCGTGAGACCGCGATGATGCTGCAGGAATGCCCAACGTCCTTTGAAGACAAGAACGAGGATGTCGATATCGGGAGCGTTAGCGGCGAGGACGCAGAGCGTCGTCGCTCCAGGTGAGAGCTTGTCCAAGCCGGCTTTGGCGGCAGTCAGTCCTACTAGTGAATGAGTAAGATTGTCCATCGACGAGCCGGCGCAGCCGGGTTATCCGTGAATGTTATTTTGTCCGCAGTGCCCGGTTTGGATCAGAACGGTGAATCTCCGCTGGGTGCTTCAGGAGTTAGCTTGGCGTAAAGATCCGGGTCGAGCTTTTGGAGTTTTTCGGTCGCCTCACGCGCCGCCGCCGATGGCGCGAGGGCCGTACCATCTGACTCCTTTGCCTTGCGTGATGCGTCCACGATGGTAAAGAGCAAATCTGCTGCTTCCTTCTTTTTGCCCCATTTCACGTAGACGCCTGCCAGCCCAAGATTAGCAGTTTCGGGAGTAACTACGGCGCTGTTTAGCGCTGCCAACTCGGAATATAGCTTTGCAGCTTCATCAAACTTTCCATCAGCCTCTTTGGCTTGCGCGAGGGCAAATTTTGCAAGCGCTGCAGGTTCCGCGACTGACGACTTGCTGACTTCCGTAAGTTCGGCTATTCCCTTGTCACGATCGGAATAAAGCAGATTGGTTCCGATGAAATAGCGGGCTTCGGTCTTGTAAGGGTCGCCATACTTAGCGGCAACTTGCTGAAAAACTTCGATCGCCCTTTGCGCGCGTTCCTGTTCGCTCGAGTACGTTGGGGGTGGCGCGCCCGGGGCAGGTGATGCGCTCGCAACCGGCGCGGTCGCAATAGTAATCGCTCGGCCGAGAGCGCGACGAGCTTCATCGGCCTTCCGGTTACTCCACTTCACGTAAACACCCACCAGCACCGCCAGCAGGACGATTCCGGCTAGACCGTAGAGTATCTCTTTACCCCGGCCTTCAAGCCGGTCGGCCATCTTGTCGAAAATCTTTCCTGCCGCGTCGCGGAATTTGTCGTGCTGGAGCTCTCGAGCTCGCTTCTTCTTATATTTGGCCATTCGTTCTTTCTCGCAAGTCCTTATAGTGGACAGCGTTCTTTCAGGTGTATGATTACCGAAACAGTCACTGTAAGCGGCGCTCGGAAATCTTGTCAAGCAAGTGTTTGCTTGGTATTGCAGCGTTTTGAAACGAAGTCAGTTTGCGGGAATGTACGGGTAGAGCAGCGACGCAATGGTCAAGAGAAATTCAGCGGGAACAAACGGACGTAGTCGGGTGTCTAACCCCGCGACTGCCCAGCCCGAAGTCTGGAGTGGGCAGGGGTCGTCAGCAACTCCGATTCCGTCCCCAGGGGGAAACAAGTGAGCTACGGAGGGCCAATAGCGCTCCGGCAAATGGAGTTAGAGCAGGCTGCACCGGCCCGCGATGTGGAGTTGTGCGAGTTGCGGCCTCGGGCTGAGGCGGAGTTCATTGAAAGGTTGAAACGCGGTGAGGCTGCCGCTTTCGAGGACTTGGTTGCCGAACGCTCCGGCGAAATCTACGGATTGCTTTTCCGCCTGACTGAAAACAGCGAAGAAGCTCGCGACTTGACTCAGGAGACGTTCTTGCGAGCTTTCCAAAGCATTGCGGGCTTTCGCGGTGAAGCCGACCTGCGGACCTGGATTTATCGCATCGCCATAAACCAAGCCAGAAACCGTTGGCGGTGGTGGCGCCGACGGAGTCGAGACACGACGATGTCCCTTGACGCAACGCTCGGTCAGTCTGAGCAGACGGTTGGCTCCACGCTGGCTGAAGCATCGGAGAATCCGGAGCAGCAAACACTGGCGCACGAACGCGAAGTTGCCTTGCGGTCGGCGCTCCAAAGAGTTGGCGGAGCTTATCGCGAGACATTGATACTGCGAGATATTGAAGGGTTCACCTATGAGGAAATTGCGACAACTCTCGGAATCAATGTTGGAACAGTGAAATCGCGCCTGGCGCGTGGCCGTCAGGAATTGCGGCAGAAGTTGGAAGGATCTTTGTAAGAATTTCGGATGCGGATGGTCGACCCGCCCCGGCTCACATGAAACTCGGTGCCAAATGGGTCGAAGTGAGAATACGGCGGGACCAGACGAGGGTAACTCGAAGATGAAAAGCGAATTTGAAACGTGGCCAGCAACACCCGTTGAAAGCGTCGCTCGAACTCAACGAACTTACTTTGCGCCCGGGAACCAGCCGGAGTTGCTTCTTTTAACAAACGGAGCAGCCGGGGTCGGCCGACCATCCTTCAGAATTTCGAATTGCGGATTTCGGAATGCGGATTTTTACCTCAACCGCAGTTGACTTCAATCGGCAATCGGAACTTGAAGATCGGGAATTACTTTCATGACTTGCGAAGAAACGACACAACTGCTTTCACAGTTTATTGATGACGTTTTGCCGCCGTCCTTGCGCGTCACCATTGACGAGCATCTGGACCGTTGTCCAGTTTGCCGCGCATACGTCGCGGAGTTCCGCTCAGTTAGCCGCAGCCTGCGTCAACTTGCTCGACCGGTTGTGCCTGCAGACTTAGCGGCAACCATCAATGCTGCTCTGACGATAGAAGCCGCGGCCCGACGCCAGCTACCCGAGCGCTCGTGGGCAGAGCGTCTCTCATTGTGGCTTGAACCTCGTCTGATGCCGTACGGCGTCGGCTCCTTCGCGTCGGTCGTTCTCTTCGGTGCGGTGTTTATTGCGCTCAGCCCACACTTTATGGCGCTGCAACAAGCCTCGCGACAACTAAGCACTGTGCTCGTGTTTCGCGCCAGTTCGGGTTTTGACTTGAATCAGCCGGTAAGTTCCGAAGATTTTTCCAGCCGCCGTGCTCCGTTTGCGGAGCAATCACCCAGCCTGAATCCGGGCGGCGCACTGGCCGCGCTCACCAGCTCCTATGCACAGCCGCACCAAAATCAGCAAGGCGATGACATGATAGTGGTGGCTGATGTGTTCAGCAATGGATCTGCTTCGCTTGCCGACGTGGTGCAGGCGCCGCGCGATCGTCAGATGCTCGCCGACTTCGAGCTTGCTCTCAGACAAAGCGCGGCTTTCGTTCCGGCGTCCTATGATCGGCGTCCCGACACAATGCGCGTCGTCTTTACCGTGCAGAAGGTCGATGTTCGCGAAAGAAGTTTTTGATCCGGCTTCACTGCAAACATTCTCTTACCTTTCAAACCATCAAATACCGGCGTGAGTTTCTAGATTCACTCGCTTGACGCACCGCACTTCGCGTGTTAGTTTGCGGCTTAATCCTGTTTTAGCTGTAACTTTGATCAAATCGGACTTCAAACTCAGTCTGAAAGACACGCGTGACTGTCGCCGCTCCAGAACTTAAACAAACGCCGCTGAATTCCGTCCATCGTACTATGGGTGGTCGCATGGTCGATTTCGGCGGCTGGGACATGCCGGTTCAATATCCGGCAGGCACGATCGAAGAGCATCTGCGCACTCGGACGCATGCGGGACTCTTTGACGTTTCGCATATGGGCGAGATTGATGTGCGCGGTGCGGATGCGATCGCACTGGTCAATTATCTTGTCTCAAACGATGTCTGCAAACTAATCGACGGCCAGGCACAATACTCCGCACTGACAACTCCGGAAGGAACGGTCGTTGACGATCTGCTTGTCTATCGCCTGGCCGCCGATCATTTGTTATTGGTTGTAAATGCCGGAACAACCGAGAAGGATTGGGACTGGATCGGTTCGCACAAACAACCTGGCGCCGCCGAATTCAGAAATGTGAGCTCTGATTATTGTCAGTTAGCGTTACAGGGACCAGACGCGCTTGGTATTCTCGCGAAGCTCACTGACTTGCCCCTGGCGGAGATCAAGTATTATCACTTCGTCGAGGGGCAGGTAGATGCCATTCCCGCGATTGTTTCTCGCACCGGCTATACCGGCGAAGACGGGTTTGAGGTTTACGCAGACTCGAGTAAGGCCGAGCACATTTGGAACAAACTGCTCGACGCCGGCGACTTCGGAAGCGAAACGGGAGTGCTTCCCTGTGGGCTGGCGGCGCGGAATACACTCCGCCTTGAAGCCGGCATGGCCCTTTACGGCCATGAGATCAACGAGACCACAACGCTGCTGGAGGCAAACCTCGGCTGGATTTGCAAACTGAATAAAGGCGACTTCATTGGTCGGGAGGCGCTCTCCCGGCAAAAAGAATCCGGTATACGAAAGCGGCTCGTAGGGTTTGATGTAACCGAACGAGGGATTGCGCGCGACGAGCAAGATGTAGTGATTAACGGCGAGCGTGTTGGAAACGTGACGTCCGGAAGTCCGGCTCCTTACTTAAAGAAGAACATAGGGATGGGATACGTTCCCACGGCGTCGGCGGTGGAAGGACAACAAATTCAGATCGACATTCGGGGCAAATTGGTGGGCGCCGAAATTGTTAAGACGCCTTTTTACAAACGAGCGAAATAGCAAATCAAGACAGACAACTGCGGAGGCATCATGGCTAACATCCCAGACGATTTACATTACAGCAAAGACCACGAGTGGGTTCGCGTGGAAGAAAACGTTGCCATCGTCGGGATTACCGACTACGCCCAGGATGCGCTTGGCGATGTCGTTTACGTTGAGCTGCCTAAAGCTGGAGATGACTTTGCAGCTAACGAAGCCTTTGGATCAGTTGAATCTGTGAAGTCGGTTTCCGAGGTCTTCTCACCGGTCTCGGGTGAGATCGTTGGCCTCAACGAAACGCTCGCGGACACACCGGAGAAAGTCAATCAGGATCCGTATGGCGAGGGCTGGATGATTCGCGTTCAGATGACGAACGCCGGAGAGGTCGACAGCATGTTGACTGCAGCAGAGTATGAAGATTTCACGAAAGCTGAGAAAAAGTAAAATTGCGCTACATTCCCAACTCGCCGGACGAGCGGGCCGAAATGCTTCAGCAGGTCGGGCTTCACTCGGTGGACGAACTCTTCAATTCCATTCCGGAAGGTTTACGTCTAAGTCGGAATCTGAATACCACTGCGGCTCTTTCCGAGATCGAATTGCTGGCCGGTTTTGAAAAACTCGCAACGCGCAATCCCGGGGCCCAGCGCACCAGCTTCCTCGGCGCCGGAGCATATCGCCATTACATTCCGACGATAGTCGATCACATAATTTCGCGCTCCGAATTCTTCACGGCCTACACGCCCTACCAACCTGAGATATCGCAGGGCACGCTCCAGGCAATCTTTGAGTTTCAAACACTCGTTTGCCAGTTGACCGGTATGGAAGTCGCCAACGCGTCGATGTATGACGGTTCAACCGCGCTGGCTGAAGCGGTCTTAATGGCCGAGCGAGTCACAAAACGTTCGAAGGTCGTTGCCTGTGGCGCCATCCATCCGGAGTATCTCGACGTCATTACCACCTACGTGCAGCACGCCGGAATTGAATTACTCCATTCGCCGGCAGACGGCGTCACCGGCCAGGTAGCGAATCCGATACAGTCGCTCGACAACAAAACCGCCGCCCTCGTTGTTCAGTCGCCAAACTTCTTTGGCTGCATCGAAGACCTTGCCGCGATGGCGGACAAGGCGCATGCAGTCGGCGCGCTTTTGATCGTGGCAGTAACGGAGGCGATGTCGTTTGGCTTGCTGAAGTCGCCAGGCTCGTGTGGAGCGGACATCGTGGTTGCTGAGGGGCAGTCGTTCGGCGTGCCGCTTTCTTTTGGTGGCCCATACGTCGGATTGTTCGCGACGCGCGAAAAATATGCGCGGCAAATTCCCGGTCGCCTGGTGGGCGAGGCATATGACAAAGAAGCACGCCGCGGCTTTGTTTTGACCTTAGCCACCCGCGAGCAACACATCCGGCGCGAGAAAGCTACGTCAAACATCTGCACCAATGAAGGACTCATCGCGCTGGCATCAACGGTGTACTTGGAAACGATGGGCCGGCGGGGATTGCAGGAAGCGGCGACGCAGTGTGCGCAGAAGGCCGCGTACGCGGCACAGCGCATCAGCGAACTGGAAGGTTTTTCACTTCCCTTCACCGGCCCGCGGTTCAATGAATTCGTGGTGCGTGGACCCGGCGCCGCCAGGGACCTCCTGGCGCGTCTGGCCAGGGAAAGCAACATTACGGGGGGCTTACCACTCTCTCGTTACTATCAGGATCGGCCAAACGATTTTCTAGTTTGCCTAACCGAGTTGAATTCGCGCGCCGAAATTGAGGCGCTGGTTGCGGGACTCGCAGCGCAAGGTTCTTAGTTATTTATGAAGTCTGATATCACCAGAGTTACGACTCACATCAACCCTAACGAGGCGCTCATCTTCGAGCGTTCACAGCCCGGGCGTGTCGGTTATCGCTTGCCGCCGCTGGATGTCGACGAGCAGCCGATTACTGACCTCGTGCCTCGTCAGTTTCTTAGAGACGACGATCTCGAGGGCGTGCCAGAAGTTAGTGAAGTTGACGTGATTCGTCACTTCGTCCGGATGTCGACCTGGAACTACTCGATCGACCAGGGAATGTATCCGCTCGGCTCCTGCACAATGAAATACAATTCGCGGCTAAATGAAAAGGTCGCACGCATTGCCGGCTTCGCGAACTTGCATCCGCTCAGCGAAACCGAAGACGCTCAGGGCGCGCTCGCAGTAATTCATGAGTTACAGGAGGACCTCAAGGAGATAACCGGACTGCCCGGCATTTCATTACAACCCGCTGCCGGCGCTCACGGCGAAATGACCGGGGTCATGATCATTCGCGCCTTCATTGATGCCAGCGACGGCGCGGGCGGTTCCGCGAAACGCCGCACGATGCTGATCCCCGATTCTGCGCATGGAACTAACCCGGCATCTGCACACCTCTCCGGCTTTTCCGTTAAGACCATACGTTCAACCGCCGAAGGACAGACCGATCTCGATCACCTTCGCGAACTCTGCGCCGTCGGCGACGTTGCCGGTCTGATGTTAACTAACCCAAACACGCTAGGGCTCTTCGAAACAAACATCCAGGAGATTTGTCGTGTCGTCCACGACACGGGCGGACTGGTTTACATGGATGGCGCCAACATGAACGCGTTGGTGGGGGTCGCGCGTCCGGGCGACATGGGTGTGGACGTAATCCACCTCAACCTGCACAAGACGTTTTCTACCCCACACGGCGGTGGTGGCCCCGGCTGTGGACCATGTTGTTGCACGAAGGAATTGGAGCCGTTTCTACCTGTACCGCGGATCGTCAGAACCGAAAGCGCGAACGATCGCCTTGAGTACAAACTCGATTTTAACTATCCACAGTCAATCGGCCGCGTAAAAGCCTTCTTCGGCAACTATGGAATGATGTTGCGCGCCCTGGCCTACATTCAGACGCATGGTAACGACGGCCTCCGAGAAGCTACCGAAGCTGCAGTTCTCAACGCGCGCTACATTGCTCATGGTCTGGTTAGCGACTACGAAAAGCCTTTCGACGCGCCGCCTATGCACGAAGTAGTTTTCACCGACAAGCACCAGACGCGCAAAGGCGTGCACACGCTCGACATCGCCAAGCGCCTGATCGATTACGGCTTCCATCCAATGACGATCTACTTTCCGCTGATTGTTCAGGGCGCGATGCTGATCGAGCCTACGGAATCCGTTGGCAGGCAGGAGCTGGATCAGTTTATTGAGGCCATGCGATCGATAGCGCGCGAGGCTCAGGAAGATCCGGAACTCGTTATTAATGCACCTCATAATACGCGTATCGGCCGCCTCGACGAAGCTACCGCCGCGCGTAAGCCTGTGCTGCGCTGGAAACCCAAGGCCGCGGCGAGCGCCAACCCGACATGATTGAATAGCCTTGCAAGAAAATCTGATCGGAGGCCCTATGAAAGAAGTTTGTGGATTCCTTCCGGCAATCGTGGTTGACAACGTTGACCCGCAGAATAGTGGGCGCGTGAAGGTGAGGTTTACCGACGCAGACTCGAGAAACGAAGAACACGAAGAAGTTTGGGCACGCATCGCTGCACTCACCGCCGGCAACGACCGCGGGACCTGGTTGCTACCTGAAATCAATGACGAAGTCCTGGTCGCATTCCAAGGCGGTGACGGTCGACAGTATTACCTTATTGGCGCGTTGTGGAGCGCCGGCAACCCGCCACCGGTTTCAAATGATCATCAGAACGCTACGAAACTTTTGCGTCTGCGCAGCGGTATGCAAATCACACTAAGTGAGGAGCGAGCACGAGACAGTTTCAGCATAGAAACAACTAACGGCCAAAAACTCGGGCTGCACGATGGCCCAGACGGAGTCGAGATTTCTGACAGCTCTGGTAACCGCGTGACGCTCGATGGTGCTTCCATCAAGATCAACGCTCCTGCCAAAGTAGTCATCAATGCCAGCACCATCGAGCTGAATGCAGGCATGATTGAAGTGAATGCCGGGTTGGCTAAGTTCGCTGGCGTAATACAGTGTGAAACTCTGATCAGCAATAGCGTAATCAGTGCGAGCTACACTCCCGGCGCCGGAAATATCTGGTAGTCACACGGCGGCACCCGTTTTGCCGATCAGCGCAAGGTAGCGTCTTCTAATATTGCATTCGCATATGTTCGGTATTGTTCTAGCTTGATTGACGTCTACGCTTCCCATTGCCCTTGCTCATCGGCTGACGTCATTGCTGGCTGTTTACCTTTTGCGGGCACTCGCAGCAATGCCAGTCGCTCCACTACCCGCCCGTTGATCAAGTGTTCTTCGATAATTTCCGCCACGTCAGCTGCACGCACCTGCGCATACCAAACTCCATCCGGGTAAACCATCACTGCCGCTCCAATCGCGCAGAAGCCAACCGAGCCACATTCAGTGAGCACAATACTTCCCTTTGGGTTCTTCCCTTTCTTCTCTTTGCCGAAGAGGAGTTGTCGGGAGAGAAGTTCATGCTCAAACGCAGCCTTGACCGCTGCGCTATCAACCGCGGAGCAGGACTTCCCGGTACAAACAAAAACATGATGCTGAATGGGCGCGCCGGTAATCGGCGCCAGCGCTTCCAGTTTTTCGCAATCGTCAATGAAGTAATTATCAGTCATAAACTCGATCCAGTCCTGTAAATGCCTCGCATCCTAACACGGTGCAGCCCTGCGAAAGAGCGCGCACTCAAACTTTCAGGTTTCTTTGCCACTCTCTTGCTAGCCCTGAAAATACCTGTAGAATAAGCTCACGAAGGGCGACCGCTCTCACAAACCGCGTCGAGAACGTGTGGTTTGATTCGGTCGCCCAAAATAATGTAACGCGCAGAATCGACCGCTGAGTTCTATGTCTACCGGCCTCGTAATTCACATCTCTTCGGGTAAGGACAAGCATACCCAGGTATTGACTGACGAAAACGTCCGGATGGGCAGCAGCGAAGACTGCGCCGTGCGACTGCGTTTAGCTTCATTGCCTATCCGGAGCGATGACAACCGATCGGTTATTGAACTTGAGCGCCGCAACGGATCATATCTCGTAACCGCCTTTGACGAATCCATAGGTCTTAAACTTAATGGCAAGTCGTTGCAAATCAACGCCGAGATCGCAGACGGTGATGAGCTTCGTATCGACGACTCACCGCTGCTGGTCACCTTCTATCCGATTCGTTCACTGCCGGCGGTTGTTGGCACGTCAGCCCACGAGGCACACGTTGCACCCTTCATCGAACAAGCCGCCATCGAATCGGCCGCGACGGCGCGCCGCGACGACGCGAAGGTGTTTCTGCGCGAGTTTACTCGCGAGCTGGTTAAGGAGATCAACCCCAGCACGAAACTGATCACCCTGGCCATCGCCATTGCGCTCGTTGGTGGCAGTCTCTACATCGGCTTCTCGATGTTTAAGGAGTTACAGCGCACCCGTCGCCTGATCGACGATCAAAAGGCGCAGCTCGCGCAAGCCAAAGATCAAGCGTCGAAGATGAATCAAACTTTGACAGACATTGGTCGTTCAAATGAAGAGATTCGCAACAGTCTGTCATTGGCGGTGAAATTGCGCAACGACTACGGCAGCGGAGTCTGTCTGATAGCGGGGACCTACTACTTTGTCGAGGCCGGCACCGGCCGGCCGCTTCGCTATCCGGAGGCGCAGACGAACGAAAGTGGGGCGGCGGTGCAAAACACCAGCGAGCCGACCACCTTAACGCCGGAGGGAAATGCCGCCGTCGCGGAGTACCAGTTTTCCGGCACCGGCTTTTATGTCGGCGATGGGTTCGTGGTAACCAACCGCCATATCGCCCAACCCTGGCTAGCCGATGAGCGGGCGCAAAGTTTGAGTACTACAGTCCGCGGCCAACCGCGGCTCAAGAAGTTGAATGCTTATTTCCCTGATCACACCCAGCCGATACCGCTAAAGTTCAAGGCCGCTGCCGGCCGAGACGATTTGGCGGTGGTCTCTTTGGACACCCAAGATTTGCCGACTGATATTCCCGTGATCCCACTGGAAAGCGACGACACGTCGCTGGCGGTAGGCAAAACAGTAGTCATGATGGGCTTCCCAAACGGAATTGATCGCTTGTTGGCCTTGCTTGATGATGCCGAGTCGCGCAGCATCCAGCAGCGCTATGGCGGTTCACTCGACTCCCTGCTCGGCCACCTCGCCGAATCACGGCGGATTCAACCATTAACCACGCAGGGCAATATTACGGACGTTAACAGCCGGCGAATTGCATATGACGCGCGCACCGCCGAGGGCGGCTCAGGTGCGCCGGTGTTTGGGCCGACTGGGCGTGTGATCGGTGTGAATTTTGCAGTGTTTACCGAAAATGAGGCGTCGAATTTCGCGGTCCCAATTCGTTACGGAATCGCCTTGCTCGAACGAACCGGGTGGACACTCCCTCCTGAAAAAGACACCAAGGAACCGGAAAGCATTCCCTCCCCGCAGAATAGTGGCTCGAAAATCTGACCAATTGCGGTTGCCGGTTTTGTTTTTCGCACAACTCTGTCTTTTCATCGCGCATCGTAAATCCACCTGTCTTTGCAAATTGAACTGCTGGGCCAACTTGATTTACTGACCTTTCGCGTAATGTTATATTCCTCGTTTTCTACGACTTCTGTCGTCGCGCTCTTTGCTGATAGGTTTACAGAATTTTTAGTGTGAACCGTGAGATGTATCCGTGAGTATCGAGGCAACAGTTTCCCGGCGTCGTTGAGTTCACGTTGCAAACAAGCGTTTCAACAGAATTAGAGCAAGTGGCGCAGTCAGGCCGCGCGATCATAAGGATTCAATAAGGTTGAAAACTTTCACGGCTTGGAATACCTGCAGTTGTCCCGACCGACAGTCGCGGCTTAGAGCCGGTGTCGTTGTTTTCATCCTCCTTGTCTCTCTTTTGGCACCGGTTTCATTCTTCGCCCAGACGGCTCGCCCGCTCGACTCGCCGTCGCTTCAAACCCAAAGTCCAATTGCGCCGGCACCAACCCCTGCCGAGGAAAGATTTCGCCTGGAGCGCGTGTTTGTTGCAGGCGGCGCTGAACTAATAACCATCCATGCCAGACTGGACGGCATTCAAACCTCTGAACACGATAACTGGGTGCCTCTCGTGAGCGTGTTGCGGGATACCCTGGGCGATCTCAATCCGGAAAACGATCGTCTGCGTTACGTTTGGCCGCTGACTTATACGCGCCCCACGATGGCACAGCGACTGTCCGGCGCCGTACCTTTTCTCTATTCGAGAGTCGGTAACAAGAAATCAGCTTCGTCGAAAGCTCCTCATCCCATTCTGGATCTTGCTGGCACCGAGCGCGACGTTTGGAACAAGCTGTTTTGGACTGCGCTGCAAAGCCTGCTGCTCGATCCCTACGGCGCACCGGTCAAGGCTGCGACTCGTTCCTACCGGCAAAACTCAAGTGACTATCGCAAGTCGCACATCATGCGCGCCCTTTCGTTGCTGGCGCTTTATCAGTCTGTCGCTGCCTCTGACGCACAGCCCTTCACCGAGCGAGAACTGGCGGAGATTCAAGCGCGGCTCAGGCTTACCGATAAAACTTTCGGCGGTTTGGTCGATGATCTGAATCTCCGGGACTATCACCAACAGCAGCTAAGCGACCAGCGCGACACCCGCGGACACAATTGGGAATTATTGCGACAACGTGCAGAATCCGAGGGCCTGGTCTTTGAGCCTCTCGAAATGCCCGACGGGAGCGCTACTCATGCGCTGCTATGGATAGCAAAGTCAGACCTGACGGCGAATCAGGTTAAGGGTTATGACGGCAGATTTCTGAACATCTCGAATCCGTGGACTGACAAGCGCCTACTCAATTGGCAAGGTTACTGCGAAACACGTTACCTCGATTCCGAGAACCGGCGGGTTGCTCCCGAAACCTCAGCCGCTCGCGCTACCGAGTTAGTGCCACTCGCTTTGTACGGACTTGATAATCCCAAGATTCCGACGCTGCTGGTAGATTTTCGCGATGGTTATAATCCAAAGAAACGCGAGATGTCGCGCCGCGCTTTGCAGGACGTCACACGTAACGTTCTTTCGGTTTCCGGGTTTGGCGATTTGCCCTACTTCCTCGGCAGAACTGTTTTTGATTTCGTAACGGGCCGGCGCGGTATCGACATTAACCAACCCTCGCGCCTGCGCACGTATTCACAGTTGAAGCTGCTGCTGTCTCTGAATCAGTCACTCGATCCCGATTTGCGCGAGCAGATCGGTAACCGGTTGGAAAGAGTTTCGCTCAACCCGCTGGAAAACGATCTCGAGGCGGAAGCGAACCTGGCAACGGAACAATACGAAGCCTTACTGGCCTATGCAAAAAGACCTGACGGCCTGGCGGAAAAGCTGGACCGAGATCGTCGCGCCGAAATTGTTAAGATCGAACACGGACGCACCGAGCAAGTCCTCTTCCAGCTCGCAAACATTCTGAGCTTCGGAAAATACACGCACCGGGAAAATTCAACTCCGGAATTGGAAGCTAAGGTCGACGTCTCGCGGCGCTTGGCCTATCACACTCGTTTTCTGCTAGCGGTTGCGAAATCAAGTCCGCAGATCGACGTCACCGCAAACCTTGCTGAGGTGAAACGTTCGCTTCAATTCATCGTCGAACATGCACTCGAAGCTGGTTCCGAGAGCGCCCGGGCAGCTGCTACTATCTTCGTGCGCAGTCAGGACGATGAAACACGGCGCTTTTGCCTTGAGAGTTTGACCAGGATGACCAACCCAAAAGCGAAAACTGAACTGCAACGCCTGTCACAGAGAAATGACCTCGATCAGGCCGGAAAAGACTTGCTCATCTCCTATCTAAAAAACCCGCGTCGCCCGATCAAACCTATTGCCGTCTCCAGTCGGAAATCCGCCAGCACCAGCAGAGTCGATCAATAGGCATGTTTCGACTCGGCGCGCGCGTTTTCCGGATATCGCTTTCTGCCGCTGCTAGGCTGGCGCGCGGTTGCTCACACGTAACAGTTCCCTGTTTCGTTTTATTTCTGCTCTTGTGGCCGGGTCTCACAAACGGACAAACCAAACGCGTCGTTAGTGTCCAATGCGACGGCCTGCCGTTTGAGCTCGTTGACCGTTTTGTGAAGGAGCGCGACCCACTCACCGGCAAGAGCCAACTTCCATGGTTCGATTACATTTTTTATCAGCGTGGCACCCGTCTGGCTAATTTCTATGTGCGCGGCACCAGCCTTTCCTCCCCATCGTGGTCTCTCCTCGCGACCGGCCAGCATCTGCAGATCAAAGGCAACGTCGAATTTGATCGCTACACTCTGCAGACCTACGACTATCTCAACTTCGTGCCGTTCTATGTGCAGGCGACTATTGGCAGACGTATCGACATGCAGGGCGTTGAAGTGCTTGACTCTCTGGGCCTGCCGCTATTGCCCGATGCATTTCCCCGAAATGAACGCTACTCGACCTTCTCGCTTTTTCAACGCGGTCCACGCTATGTCACCTTCCAGAAGGCCATGGAAACCCGGTTCAAGAAAGCGCCGAAGGAGTTGTTCGATGAATGGACCATGACTGGGCTGGGACTGCGGAATTCGGTTCCCAACCAGTTGCTGCGCGAGCTCGTCGAAAATATTGCCGACCCGCGCTATCGGTACCTGGAGTTTGTCACAACGGATTTTGACCACGTCGCGCACCACAACAACGATCGCGAGTCGCACCTGCAAGTGCTGAAAGCGCTGGACGCAATGCTCGGACAGATTTGGACAGCGATTCAGAAGGGCCCGCTCGCCGCGCAGACGACGCTGATCCTGGTCTCTGATCACGGCTTCAATACCGACGAGCGCGTCTATAGCCAGGGCTTCAACCTCGTCAGGCTGCTGGGCAGCGCAGCCGGCGGCGGACACCACGTAGTAACCAAGCGGCGCCTGCTGGTTGATTACGCCATCAAGGGCGTCAACCCTTTCGTCCAGGAGATCACGACGACTACGAACGATTCGTACTACCTCAAGAAACAGAGCACCGATTACCCGACCGCCATGCTGGATTTCGACGGCAACGAGCGATCGACGCTGCAGTTTCGGGATTCCGATCTCAATCTGCTCCATATCATCCTGCAGCAACTTCAACTCTCCAGCACTTCCTTTCCCATCAGAAACGCTTTGACCGATCAGTTCTTCAGTACGCTGGAAACCCGGCGATCGAAATGGCAACACAATATTGATCAGATAAATGAAGAGCTTGGCGCGCTCCGTCGTTCGATTGAGCGGCAGCACAGCCTGTGTGCGGCGCAGCCAAAAAAGTTCACGAAAGAGGACACGGCAGCAGGACGTGACGATGCAGCCAAACGGGTTTGCGTTTGGGAAGACATCTGGGTCGGACAAGACAGAAGTTATTCAGAATATGTTCGCACGGTTACTAACTTGTTGGCCCTCCGGAAGGAGAACTTCGACGCCACGAAACTAAAGATCGAAGATCTGGTTCCGCGCCGCTCTATGGGCGAACATAACACGATCCAGGAACTCCAGAATTACATAGCCGGGATCGGACCCGGTGGCCTCGTTCTGAAACCTGATGGCTCTCTCGATATGGCCGGGAGCTTCGTGCACATCGATTATTTCAAACTACTCCATGACCAAACGGTGAGGAACAACGTGCAGACCGGCGTGGGAAGTCAGCCGATTGATCTCCTGGCCGCCAGGATACCTGCCGAGTTAGTCAAACCATTGATCGGTGAAACTGAAATCGAACCGGATGTCGTTTGGGTTAGTGCCGGACCAGAACAACAGGCCCTCATTCTTACGCGCGAAGACAGCAAGGGCCAATTGAGTTTTCGATATCTGCCAATAAGGCACCTCATTCAGGATGAAACCGGTCAGATACGTTTCGAGCGTTTGCTCTGGCAAGCGGGTCTCCCCCTTCATATTTTCGAAGACCCACAATTAGTTGCGCCGACTCAAAGTCGTGAAGCCTGGCTCGGCGAATGGCACACTGATCTCGAATGGCTTCATGCGCTCCACCAAACACGCTACTCCAACGGACTCATCGGACTTCACGAACAAATTGGAAGCCACGCGGTTGGCAGATTGTTGGTCGACGAACCCGGAATCTCAGCAGATGAGCGCTTGCTGCGCCGGCTGCTGCGTCGGCAGCGGGAGAACATCGAGTCCGACATACTGCTGATAGCTAACGATCACTGGAATTTTGATGTGCGCGGTTTTAATCCGGGTGGAAACCACGGCTCCTTCTTCCGCATTTCGACCCACGCGACGCTGATGTTTGCCGGCGGAGATCAGACCACGATACCCCGTGGCGTGGTGGTTGAAGAACCGTACGACAGCCTTAGTTATGTCCCCACAGTGCTGGCGTTAACCGGAAATTTACGCGATGATAACAACCCAATTCCTGTTCTCTGGGATAAAGGTTTTCGTCGCTTTCCCGGTCGTCTGATCAAGGAAGTCCTGACAGCGCCGAAAGAGCAACCAATCGCGGCTACTGGAGCGACTGCAACTAATTGATCACTTCCGACAATCAGTTACCTGAACAATGGCAAGGTGAAGAAGTTCGCGAGCTGGACGAACTCGTCGATGAAGGCGAGCCTACCGGTGCCAGCAATTCCCGCCGCTCCTTTGTGTGGCTACAAGCAATTGCGTTCCTCCTCGGCCTGAGTCTGCTCGTCTATGTCCTAAACCGCGTAGGCTTGCAGCCGATTTTCGACGCCCTGCTCCGTATCGGGTTTTTTGGGTTCCTGATTTTGCTGGCAATCAGCGGATCGAGACACGTTTTCCGCACTATTGCGATGTCCGCCGCCGTTCCCAAAGAACACCGCCGCTTCAATTTCTTTCAGGCCTTCGCAGCTCGTCTCGGCGGCGAAGCGATAAGCTTTCTCACCTTCACCGGACCGCTGCTGGGAGAGGCAACCAAAGTTGCGCTGCTTCGTAAACGCGTACCGCTAACCTACGGTGTGCCGGCGCTGGTGGTGGATAATCTTATTTATAATCTCTCCGTCGTGTTTTTTATTTTGAGCGGGGCGTGCGTGATGTTGTTTACCTACAGCCTGCCGCCGCTCGTCTACTACTCGCTGGTCGCGATTGCGGTGATTGCCGCGCTCGGCATTGCCGCTGCAGCTCTCGCCGCGAAACGCAGGATCATGCTGCTCACCTGGGTACTCGATCAAATGGCCCGGCTGCGGCTTAGTCCCAAAGTGATCCTTAAGCGACGCCAACACATTTATCACATCGAGTCGAAGGTTTACGATTTTTACAAACATCATCCCGGCGTTTTCTTCGGCATGATCGCGTGCAACCTGCTGGGCCACGTTTCAAGCGTGCTGGAGGTCTACGTGACCTTGAACATGCTTGGCTATCGGCCCAACGTCGCCCAGGCGTACATCATCGAGTCGCTCACCAAAGTCATTAATTTTGTGTTCGCGTTTGTGCCGGGCACGATTGGTGTTTACGAGGGCGGCACGGGAGTCATACTTAGAACGCTTGGCTTCACAACGGCCACTGGAGTCACACTGGCGCTTGTACGAAAGGCCGGCACAGTTTTCTGGACCTCAATCGGTTTGTTAATCTTATCCTGGCGGACTTTGCCAAATGCTTGGCGCCGCCTTTTGAATCGTAGTCCGCATCTAGCACGAGTTATGGATAGTCTCGTACTCTCAAATATCGCACATCGACCGGCACGCACCGCCGTCAGCATTATGGGAACGGCGATTGGCGTGTTGTTAATCGTATTCACAGTCGGTCTCGCCCATGGCGTGCTCCGCGAACGCGGCCGCCGCGAGTCAAACATTGGCGCGGAGATAATGGTGCGCCCGTCTGGCTCAATCGGCTTTACCGGCACCAGCTCCATGATGTTGCCCATATCCAGCACGGGCGAGATCGCGAAGCTTGACGGAGTGCGCGCGGCTACTCCGCTCGGCCAAACTCTCGACCGCAGTGACGCCGGTTTCGGCACGCGGTTGATCGACGGCATTGAGTTCGACAATTACGCGAAAGTTACCGGGATTACGCTCAGAGAGGGCAGCAAACTGACTGGCGGCGATCAAGCAATCGTCGACACAGTCTGGCAACAACAACGCCACGCCGCGATCGGTTCCACAGTCCAACTTTTTGAACGTCCCTTCAAGATCGTGGGCACGTTTGAGCCGCCGGGCGGTGGGCGAATCAAGATCCCACTTTCAACCTGGCAAGATCAGGAGGGCTCCGAAGGACGGGCCTCCGCGATTCTGGTTGCGGTCAATGATCCGGCCAGGCAAGACGACGTGGCCGCGCTCATCCGGCAACGTTTCCCGGACGATCAAATAATCTTCACGCGCGACCTGCCTGAAATCTACGCGTCCGGTGTGCCCGCCCTGAACGTGTTCATTAAGGTGGTTGTCGGCGTGGCCAGCGCCATCAGCATGCTCGTGATTCTCTTGGCAATGTACACAACCGTCACCGAGCGCACGCGGCAAATTGGTATTCTCAAGGCCCTTGGTATGTCAAAGACCGGTATTGCCTGGGTCATCGAGCAGGAGGCAATTCTCGTCAGCTTGCTCGGTGTGCTGGTTGGAATAGCTTTAACTTTTGCGGCACGTTTCGGCGTGATGCGCATGACTAGTCTGGTAGTTCAGGTCGAGCTGCGGTGGATATTGATCTCGCTGATCGTTGGGCTTGTTGGCGGTAGCGTTGGCGCCCTCTACCCGGCCTTGCGCGCGGCGCGTCAGGATGCGGTTGACGCGCTAAGCTACGAGTAGGATGGCGTTCCTGCCGGCTCCGCGATCGAAGCTAAAGCCAAACGGGACGAGCAAGTTTGTCCGTCCTACTACTTGATTGTGAACAAGACACCGATTCCGCGGGTTCTATCGCGTGCACTGCGTTTGCGCTGTCCCGCCTGCGGGGATGCCTCCATCGCGCGCGGTCCCTTCCGTCTGAGACACAACTGCCCGAATTGCAGTTCGTTATTCAAACGGGAGGAAGGATTCTTTGTTGGGGCGATCATGGCGAATGTTCTCACAACCGAGTTCGTCATCCTGGCAGTTTGCTTCATTAGCCTGGTGCTGATCGGCTGGAACTATGAGTCAGTCCTGGCAGATCTGATTGTCGTTGCCCTGCTATTCCCGGTCGCCTTCTATCATCATAGCTGGAGCTTGTGGCTCGCCTTTGACTATCTGGTAGAGGGTTTGCCGAAGTATCACAAACCGAGCTAGAGCTGTTTACGGTCAACGAAGGTCGAGCTTGGCCGATAGCGGAAAATGATCTGACGCTTTTACGGCCGAGGGTGCTGCGACGACCTCACACTCAAGCAAACGATCCGCAAACACTTCCGGAACGAAAATATAATCGAGGCGCAGGTGTGGATCCCAAACTGGAAACGTGTAACCCTTCTCGGTCGGATGAAGCGAACGGTAGCCGTCACTGTATTTGGCGTCGCGCATAACTTGAATTGTTTCCCGTTGAATGTCGCGGCCGCTTAGCCAAACCAATCCGCGAATCCACGCCGGCATGCGACGAACATCGAGAACCTCGCCCACTGCCAGTGTGTTAAAATCTCCGACTAGCGCGTGAAAGCCCTGCTGATGTCTCTCAATGCTGCGAAGCAGGGCGCGAATTTCCTTAACGCGTCTACGCTCGCCCCACTTTGAAAACATCGAGCTCAGATGAAGTCCGAAGATGCGCGTCTCGCTGCCACAAAGAACAATTTCGAGGAACGAATGCTTCGCGCCGACGGGATAGTGCCACTCGTGATGGCTTATCTCCAATCGACTTATGTAACCGATGGAATGCTCGCGCCGCGCCGCCCAGATCGGCAAGTTAGTAGCGACCGCAAGCTGCTGGATCACATCCGGATCTATCGCCTCCTGAAACACGACAAGATCCGGTGAGACCGAACGAATAACGTCAGCCAATTGACTTGCGCGCTTGCGCCCACCAAAACGGATGTTGTAGCTGAGTAGCTTAACGATCACGAAGCCGGTGCCTCAATTACTATCGAGTAAGGCTCACTAAACAGTATGTCGCGGGCATAGAGTATTAAGTTTGCAGTCGCCTGGAAGTTTACCGGCCGCGCCGCGAGCTTCTGCAATTCTTCCCGCAGGGGATTCAACGACGGCGCAATTCCCTTGTCCTCATCGCAGAGTGGCTTCGTATGCAACGCAGGAATATAGAATGCGCCTTCACTCCAAAACTCCATCACTTTGCTACCGATCAGGGTCACGTCGAGATCGCTCGTGCCGCGTCCGTCAGCATCAAAAGGCTTTCCGTCTTCCCAACGCTTATTCGTGACAACGCTGCCCCGCAGCGCCACGGCCGTGCCTTCCGGCAGCCCGGTCTTAAGCTTTGCTAGAAACTCTCGATAGCGCAGTACATCTCCATCGAATGCGAGCCGTACGACCCGCTCTTCCACCTGCTCGTCGTCCATGTATTTTCCTTCGTTTGCCTTAAAATTGGTTTGCGCACTACTTTATACCGCCTGCTAAGTTCCTAGTCGAGCGACGGAGATTTCGTGGACTTACAAATTCGACTCGCAAGCTTGTCGGATGTTCCCGCACTCGAGCAGTTGATACGCGACTCGGTAAGAGCGCTCAGTGTGAGTTATTACTCGACTGCTCAAATCGCGAGCGCGCTGACGCACGTCTTTGGCGTCGACACGCAACTGATCGTTGATGGGACTTATTATGTCGCGGAATGTGGGCAAGAACTCGCCGGAGCCGGCGGCTGGAGCAAGAGGAAGACTCTGTTTGGCGGCGACCAATCGAAGGCAGATTACCTCGATGCTTTGCTTGCTCCGGGGGTCGAAGCGGCGCGCATTCGCGCATTCTATGTTCATCCCCATTGGTCTCGGAAGGGCGTCGGTAGCACGATACTGATGCGGTGCGAAGCCGCAGCGCGGAGCGCAGGCTTCAGCAGCATCGAGCTGGTGGCAACGCTGCCCGGTGAACCCTTATACATCGCCAAGGGTTATGAGAAGACCGAAGCGATGGAGATTGAGACACCGGATGGCGAGTCTCTGCCGGCGTTTCGTATGTCAAAGTCCCTTTGAACTTCTTCAGCCCCACACGGAACCTCCCTACGACTTCACCGCGCCGCCGTCTACCTTGCTCTGCTTGCAGTTTCATATGACGCATGCGTTATTATCATAGCGATCCAAGTTGTTACAATTCGGTCGGCAATTCGGTCGGCAAGATCCGGCAGGAAAAACGGCTCCGTCCACTACTCGCAAACAGGTAAAGCGCATGCAGGACTTTCTAAACGACTTTCAACAAACAATTGAAGCGGCTGCAAATCAACTTGGCCAGATTTCGCTCGAGGCGAGCGCGATTCCCAGAGCAGCCGGCAAGTGGTCGCCGAAAGAAATCATCGGCCACCTGATCGACTCTGCCTCCAATAATCATCAGCGATTTGTGCGAGCGCAGTTTACCGATGATCTTGTATTAGCCGGCTACGAGCAGGAAGGTTGGGTACAGGTCCAGGATTACCAGGGTGAAGGCTGGACGCAGTTAGTGCAACTTTGGAGATTGTACAATCAGCACCTGCTGCATTTGATCGCTCGCGTTCCGGAAGAGACGCGAATGAAACTGCGCTACAAGCATAATCTTCATAAACTTGCGTCCGAGAGTCTCAGCGAGAGTGAGCCGGTTACGCTCGACTGGTTCATGCGCGACTATCTCGATCACATGAAGAAACATCTGCAACAAATACTAGGTTAGGAGCGAAAGCTTCCCGGCCACTCAAGGAGCACAATTAAAATGGACTACACCTACGAACAGTTGAAACACAAGACGGTTGGCGAGCTGCGCGAAATTGCCAAGGACAACGAGCACGAGGCCCTCCAGGGTTACACGCAGCTGAACAAAGAGCATCTGCTCGTGGCGCTTTCAAAAGCTTTGGGAATCAAACACGAACACCACGACGTGGTTGGCGTAGACAAGGCTTCGATCAAGGCGCGCATCCGGGAAATGAAGAAGAAGCGCGACGAAGCGCTGTCGGCGCACGATAAGACACAGCTCAAGGCGGCCCGGAGAACTATTCATCGACTCAAGCGACAAATTATTAAAGCGACTGTCTAAAGAGGCTGCTCCTGGTTAAGATCCCCTTGGGCGCTCCTATCAGAGAACACCAGAAATGAAAGACGGGCCACTTGATAAACTCGTTGTGGGCTTGTTTTTTACTATGGCTGGGCTTGCAATCATCGCCCTCCACAACCAATTAAGCAGGCGCGGGATCGGTGGCAATCAAGGGCGCAGTTTTTCGATTACGACACGATGTGGACCGGCAAATACACTCGCGGAAGTCTAATCCTCACTTACGCCGCGATTATCCTATTCGGAGCGGTCCTATTTGTCGTCGGACTTTTACAGATCGTAAGTGCGTTCAAGTCATAAACGCCCTCAACCAGAGTTTGAAAGCAGAACAGGCTGTGACCCGTGGCTAAACGCTGTAACGGTTAGATGGTCTTCCTTACTGCCCTTCCCTTCGTCCACGCGCGATGAAGTCCTCGATTTCAGACATGCGGCGCGGTAAGGCTTCGGTTAGCCACTTTACACCGCCAGGCGTAATGAGCAGATCGTCTTCGATGCGCACGCCGATGCCTTTGTATTTTTCAAACGCAGGCCGGACCGCAGCGATGAGCTTTTCGTTCTCAGCTGTTTTCGGCAGATTTTCGAGGGCGTCAGGTCTAACATAAATCCCCGGCTCGTCGGTGAAGACCATTCCCGGTTCCAACTTCGAAGCGTAGTCGCCAACATCATGCACGTTCATGCCCAACCAATGGGACGTACCGTGCATGAACCAAATTCGATACTGGTCCGAATTCCGATTTGTAATCAGTCCCAGCTTTAATAATCCGTCCCGGATGACGTTCTCCGAGGCACGATGAACATCTGAAATTCTCGAACCTGGGTGGGCTGCCCGCGCGGCTGCTTCCTGCGCGTCGTAAACAATCTGATAGATCTCAGCCTGCGCTTGCGAAAACTTTCCGTTAACTGGAAACGTCCGGGTCACGTCAGCGGAGTAGTGCTCGTATTCGGCGCCGACATCCATCAGCAACAACTCGCCCGGCTTGACCTGGCTTTGCGATTCTTCATAGTGCAGCGTTGTTGCATTAGGCCCGCAACCAACTATTGACGGATAGCCCCAATGATCCGCGTTCCGGAGTTTGAACGTGTACGCCACCTGGGCGTCAACTTCGTATTCCCACTTTGCGTCGCCCGCTGCTACCCAGGCGCGCTCGTGCGCTTCGGTAGTGATATCGATTGCGTGCTGCATCAGCCCAATCTCAAACGGCGACTTTCGCAGTCGCAGCTCGGCAAAAATAGGTGTCGCGTTACGGATGCTAAACGCGGAAGCCGATTTCGCCCACTCTGAAGCGAACTGTTGTTCTTGCCGATACTCTAAACTCACCCCCGCGCCCGGCACCAAGACATAAATCTCGGCGTTGTTCTTGCCGGCAGCTGCAAATAACTTTCCAAAGCCCCAGGAATTTGAACTGGCACTCGTCTCAGCGTTTGCCTGGCTTGCCGACAGCAAAATCTTCTCCGGCTTGGGCCGGTAAGGCTGGCGATTGCGTAGCGCAGCCATAAACGGTTCAAACTCGCTCGCGTCCCAGATTTCCTTGATTCCCGAAACCTGACTTGCTTCCTCGGGACTATACATGTGCCCGGTCCAGGTTTCCCTGGCGGGATTGCGGCGCGGCATGAAAAGTATTGCGGGAAACATTTCATTACCCGGCGTGAGCAACAGGGTGGCGCCCTTCTGCTTTAAATTTGTCAGATAGTAGAGATTGTTTTCCTGGCGATATTCGTAGTCGACATCATTCGTGTAAACGCGGGGCTCGGCGCTGAAGAGAATCAAAATTCCCTTCTCGCCGATCGCCTGGGCCACACGCGCACGCCGATCAGCAAGTTCGGCAAGGCGCGCGGTATCGTCAACCACAGGCGCCGGCGGCGCCAGTCTGATCACAGAGCTTTTTGCGCTATCGGCCAAGCGCTCTCGAGCGCCACCTGATATCGCGCTACTAAGCACGAGCGCCAGCAAAACGAAACTATTCGGACACGTCGATTTAAATGATTTCATAAATGTTCCTCGAGTTATTTGTGGTTACCGCAATCAGTAACCGACACGGACAGGGCAATCGGCTGGATATTGCGAATCACGGTGCGCCTCGGCGCAGGACTTTCAGTTTGGGGGCACAGGACATGTGGCACTCCGTTAGGTTTTGTCACCATGCGCGTGCCGTGGGGAAAGATCATGACCTCAGCACCATCCGGCAAGATTTTCTTTATAGGCATAACCAAAAACTGAAGGTTGCCTTCGCCGAAGTGGTCGCTCACGCGCGGAAGCGCGGGATGATGCATGCTCGCGGGCAGCTTCGCCTCGCGCTCAAACTGCTTGCGTAGCCGTTCGTCTGCGAAGAGGCTTTCCTTGAGCGCAACAGTAGTTTCGAGCCGCTCGTCAATCGCTTCGTGGACGGCGCCCATGCCGCCCTTACAAGCAGACGAACGATCCGGTAACGCGATTTTGTAGAACTGTTTGCGGCGTCAGCATTTCAGACTTCTCAGCTGAATTATTTATCGGGGAAACCGCGAGCATTATACACACGCTGTGGCTGACAAGAAACGAAACAAGATTTTCAGATCAACTCTCGCTCATCGTAGTCCCTGGCAACAAACTGCAGTTTGTAGGTCATGCTAATCAGGCGTATGCTAGCGGCACGTGAGTGATCCCCTTCCTTTGCAAGACAGTGAAGTTATCGACGTCGGGCCATCGCCGAGACGCCGTTGGCGACTTTGGCTGATCGGTGCGCTTGTACTATTGCTCCTGATATTGTCTCGCAGCCTGTCGATATATTTGTCGGCGGCCTGGTTTAGCTCACTCGGTTTCTCAGCCGTCTACTGGTACATCTTCAAGTTAAAAGTTGGGTTGTTCGTCGCGTTTGCCGTGTTCACTCTGGCAATTCTGCGCTCTGCCTTTTGGCTACTCGAGCGCACCTTCGCGGCCCAACCACTCGAAAAGCGAACCATCGTCGTCAACAACCAGCCGATACAGTTTTCACCCGAGCGATTTGTAAGACCGATTGGCTGGATACTGGCAACCTTGTTTGCGCTTTTTTACGGCTTCGCCATGAAGAGCGACTGGCAAAAGTTTGCGCTCTATTTCAATCAGGTCCCAGCTGCGAACCCGGATCCAGTTTTCAACAAACCACTCGGCTTCTACCTCTTCTCGCTGCCGGTTTATGATTTGATCAGCAGTTGGACGCTAACGCTTGCTTTCGTCATCCTTTGCGCAACGGTCGTTTATTCCTTACTCGCGGTTCCCCGGA
>JBDUDV010000002.1:0-71625 GCA_040002755.1 Acidobacteriota bacterium
GCGGCCCTGAAAAGGCCGGCGTCGGCGGTTCAAGTCCGTCCCTGGCCACCAAAAATCACAGCGGAATGGGTGAAAGGGGAATGGAGAACTGCGCAATTGTTCCCCATTTCCCTCTTTACCCTTTTCCCCTTTTTCCCGTGCCTTTCTAGTGTCGCCAATAGTGCTTAATTCGTTCACCAAGCATTGGAAAGGGGACGTATTCTGCCGATCGGCCCGCGCGGCGCAACTCTTCAACCATGCGCATTGCGCCGTCGGCGTTTCGCGTGTGTACGAGGATCGTCGAGGCTGGCTGAAGCTCGGGATTAGCGGCCAGCCAGACAGCGATCGCGTAGCCGGTGCGCGCATCGTCGCGGCTTTCGCTGTTGTAATGTTCAGGATGGAGATCATGGTCGAGGAAGATAGCGTCGTAGGAGTTTGCGCCCAAAAACTCGCGGGCTTGATCCACATTGTCTGCGACGTCGACAAAGTCACCCTTGAAGCGCGCAGAAAACCAGCGATGTCTTCGCTTGTCGTCGTCCAGTAGAAAAACGCGAATGGGATGACGCTCCGAGCTTACTTTGCTAAGGCCGAGTTTGGTTAGTAATGAATACAACAAGCGCATGTCGGGTTGGTAAAGCCTCCGCTCTTATAACAATAGTCCACACTTGCAAAATTTGAAAATACGCTTGCGGAGGGTGGGAAGAATCTCGCGGCAATTCCAGACACGAATGAAGGCGAATTAACACTGTCGGGTCTGCTCAATTCATTGCGCGCGCTCCCTGCGATGTTATAATCCACACTGATTCAACTAACGTAGTCAATTGTCCAGTTACCACCCACGTTCCAAATGTCATCAGATAACGCAGGCAAAAACGTAATACCCTTCGCGAATAATTTGCAGGAGGTCACAGAGTCGCAAGCCGACGCGGATCAAACAGCGCGGCCGCAAGACGTTGTTTGCCAATTTTGTTTTGGCACCGGAACGAGGCTCGATTCCGGTAAGGGTGCGGCAATCTGCGACTGCCGGCGCTCGAATAGCCCCGCGCGGGCCCTCGACGCCGCGCGCATCCCGCCGCGCTTTCGCGAGTGCTCGTTTCACAATTATTACCCCAAGAATGATTCGCAATACTTTGCCCACAGCTTTGCCAGCAAGTTGGTTCATCAGTACCCGGCGGTTGAAACCGGACTGCTGTTCATGGGCAGCGTCGGGGTTGGCAAGACTCATCTGGCCATCGCCCTATTGAGGGATCTGATCGAGACGAAGGGCGTGACCTCTTTGTTTTATGAGTCAGGCTCCCTACTCAAAGCAATTCAGGATTCTTACAACCCGGTTTCGCAAACTTCTGAAATGCGGGTCCTGGCCCCGGTATATCAAGCGGAGGTCCTCGTCCTTGATGAACTGGGCGCCACTGTCCCAACCAATTGGGTGCGCGACACGCTCTATCAGATCATCAACACGCGCTACAACAACAAGAAGGTTACGATCTTCACCACGAACTATCTGGACGAACCTCGCGCCGCCGCCCAGGAAAACCCCGACTCCGCTGATCCAAAACGCAGAAGGACCTTTGCTGCAGATCGTATTCAGGAAATGACCACACTCGAAGAACGCATCGGCACGCCACTGCGCAGCCGCTTGTACGAAATGTGCAAGAAGGTGAAGATTGAGGGAGAAGACTACCGCAAGCATCTTGACCAGCGCCGCTTTGAATCGACAGCAACCCAGCCTTAGCTGACCTACTCCTCCACTGTTTTAAGGAGGGGTGCCGTTCAGACGTTTCTCGATGAACTTCTTGAAAGTCTCACGTAAGCTTGGATCAAGCTTGAAAGCTTTCTCAAATCTCGAAGAGCCTCAGCCTTTTTCCCCTGTAACGTTTCTATTACCGCTCTTCTTGTATAAGCCGCAGCCAAATTAGGCAGGGCTCCGTCAAAGTCACCATTTTCCTGCTTTCGCAGCCCACTGTTGTAGTAGTCGATGGCTTTCTGTGACTTCTGCGCGATCGCAGGTGGAACGAAAAGAATGAGGACGATGAACGTAACCGGCAGCAACGTGCCGAGTGTCAGAAATCGGTGGGGGTCTTTCATATGGCTGCGAAGCGACTGTGGGAGTTTCAAGTGTTTCAGACGGCTATGTATAATGCTTCGACTCCACTTCGTCGATTGTCAGCAGATGTTGTCTTAATGCCGAAACGCACTGATATCCGCAAAATCCTAATCATCGGATCTGGCCCAATTGTTATTGGACAGGCCTGCGAGTTTGACTACTCCGGCACACAGGCGTGCAAGGCATTGCGGCAGGAAGGCTACAAGGTCGTGCTGGTGAATTCGAATCCGGCAACGATCATGACTGATCCGGAAACGGCCGATGTTACCTACATCGAGCCGCTAACTGTAGAAGCCGTCAGCGCCATCATTCGCAAGGAACGGCCAGATGCGCTGCTGCCAACCGTCGGCGGTCAGACTGCGCTCAATCTGGCGATCGCGCTGGACGATTCTGGTGTCCTTGCGGAGTGTGGCGTCGAGATGATTGGCGCCAAAAGAGAAGCGATCCGTGTCGCGGAAGATCGCATGCTCTTCAAGCAGGCGATGGACGAAGCGGGTATGCAAATGCCCGACGGCGGTTTTGCCAAGTCGTGGGCGGAGGCGCAGAAAATTGTAGAACACACCGGCTATCCGGCGATCATTCGACCATCATTCACACTCGGCGGCACCGGTGGCGGCACTGCTTACAACCCGGAAGAGTTTGAGGAAATTGTGCGCGCCGGACTCGCAGCTTCGCCGATGCACGAAGTGCTGGTCGAAGAATCGATCCTCGGTTGGAAGGAGTTTGAGCTTGAGGTGATGCGCGACCTTGCGGACAACGTCGTGATCATTTGTTCGATTGAGAACTTCGACCCGATGGGTGTACACACCGGCGACTCGATCACCGTCGCGCCGGCACAGACGCTCACCGATCGTGAGTATCAGCGCATGCGCGACATGGCGATCGTCATCATCCGCAAGGTGGGCGTGGAGACGGGCGGCTCGAATATTCAGTTTGCGGTGAACCCGGAGAATGGCGAGATACGAATTATCGAAATGAATCCGCGCGTGTCGCGTTCTTCAGCGCTCGCGTCCAAGGCCACCGGATTTCCCATTGCGAAGATCGCGGCGAAACTGGCAGTTGGTTACACGCTTGACGAGATTCCGAATGACATCACGCAGAAAACGCCGGCGTCGTTTGAACCGACCATCGATTACGTCGTCGCCAAGATTCCCAAGTGGGACTTCGAAAAGTTCAAGGAAGCTGAGGACGTGCTGGGCACGCAGATGAAGTCTGTTGGTGAAGTAATGGCGATTGGCCGGACGTTTAAGGAAGCGCTCTTCAAAGGCCTGCGTTCGCTCGAAGCAGTGAAGCCTTTGCGGCTCGAGGACGTTTCGGACGATGAAGTGCAACGCAAGCTCGCCCGGCCTAATTCGCAACGCTTTTCCTACATTACCTACGCGCTGCAACACGACTGGCCCATCGCCGAAATCTATCGACTGTCCCGCGTTGATCCCTGGTTTCTCGAACAGCTCCAGGACGTAATGGAGATCCAGAAGGGAATTGAAGGCCTCAAGCTGGAGGACATTTCTGCAGAGCAGCTGCGATCATTCAAGGAAGTCGCGCTGTCGGATCGCCGCCTCGCTTACATTACCAACAAATCGGAAGACGAAGTTCGTGAGTACAGAAAGAAGCTCGGGGTGGTTCCGGTCTACAAACGTGTCGACACCTGCGGCGCTGAGTTTGAATCGTTTACCCCGTATCTTTATTCGACCTACGAAACTGAGTCTGAAGCAGCACCCACCGATCGCCGCAAAATCATGATCCTTGGTTCCGGCCCGAATCGCATCGGCCAGGGAATTGAGTTTGACTATTGCTGTTGTCACGCTTCGTTTGCGCTGCGTGACGCGGGTTTCGAAACGATCATGGTCAACTGCAATCCGGAAACAGTCTCGACGGATTACGACACCTCAGATCGTCTCTACTTCGAGCCGCTCACGTTCGAAGACGTGATGAACATCGTCGATGTCGAGAAGCCTGAAGGCGTGATCGTGCAGTTTGGCGGCCAAACTCCACTCAACCTGGCCATGCGGCTGCACGAGGCGGGCGTTCCCATAATCGGCACTGCGGCCGACGCAATCGATCTCGCTGAAGATCGCAAACGCTTTGGCGCGTTATTGCGCCAGCTAGGCATCCCGCAACCGGAAAATGGAATGGCTGCGACTGGTGAAGAGGCGAAGAAAGTCGCGGAGCAGATTGGTTATCCAGTATTGGTGCGACCGAGTTATGTGCTGGGTGGTCGAGCGATGGCGATCGTTTATGACGAAGAGAGTCTCGATGAGTATGTACGCAACGCAGTTGGCTTCACACCCGACCGGCCCGTCTTAATCGATAAGTTTCTCGAGCGCGCCGCGGAGTTTGATGTGGACGCACTCGCTGACGAGCACACCTGCGTCATCGCTGCGATTCAGGAGCACATCGAAGAAGCAGGCATACATTCGGGCGACTCATCGTGCGTTCTGCCTCCGGTCAGAATTGATCCGGAACACATCGAAACGATGCGGCATTACACACGACTGCTCGCCACCGCCTTATCGGTGCGCGGCTTAATGAACATTCAATTCGCGATCAAAGACCATCGAGTTTACGTGCTCGAGGTGAATCCACGCGCCTCGCGAACAGTGCCTTTTGTGTCGAAGGCGACGGGCATTCCAATTGCTCGCATCGCGGCGCTCGTAATGGCGGGGCAAGCCCTCGCGGGTTTTGATCTGCCGGAGAACTTGAGCGTGAGCCGCTTCTTTATTAAGTCACCCGTGTTTCCGTTTGCGAAGTTTCCTGGCGTTGATCCGATTTTGAGTCCCGAGATGCACTCGACCGGCGAGGTGATGGGCGTGGGCGAAACGTTTGGCGAAGCTTATGCCAAGGCGATGACGGCGGCGGGCTTGTCGTTGCCGCAAGCAGGACGCGCCTTCATTAGCGTGAACGAAGCGGACAAGGGGCAGGCGGTGGTTTTGGCCCGCAAGCTGGCGCGACTTGGTTTTGAGATTGTGGCGACGCTGGGAACGGCAGAACGTCTGCGCGAAGTTGGCTTAAAGGTGGAGAACGTGTTTAAGGTTAACGAGGGGCGGCCAAATATCGTTGACCTGATCAAGCGCGGCGAGATCGCGCTGGTGATCAATACACCGCTAGGTCGCGCTTCACATTTCGACGAACAGGCAATTCGTCGCGCGGCTTTGCAATACAACGTTCCCTGCGTCACGACAATGACTGGCGCGCAGGCGATCGTCGAGGCGATCGGTGCGCGCGCGACGGATGGTGTGATTAAGGTGCATTCGCTGCAGGAACTGCATGCCGTTAGCGCGGGTGTGCGGTAGTCTGAAATCAGTTCCGAGTTCTGCAGTCAAGGAATTTGAAATCTGCGATGAGATAGTAACTTTGGAAATCAACAGCAACGAAACCATCAAGAAGATCCTGGACGACTGCCGGACAATTGCCGTGGTCGGACTCTCTTCCGATCCAAACCGTCCTTCTCACGGCGTTGCGTCCTACATGCGAAGTCGCGGCTACAAGGTCATTCCCGTTAACCCAAACGAAACAGAAGTGTTCGGTGAAAAGGCGTACTCGTCACTCGCCGAAATACCCGAGCAGATAGATCTGGTTGATGTATTCCGGCGATCCGACGAGGCCGGTAAGTCTGTTGACGAAGCAATCGCGCTCGGCGTCAAGGCGGTTTGGTTACAGGATGGGGTGATTGACCAGGCAGCGGCCGAACGCGCACAGAAGGCTGGTTTACTTGTGGTAATGGATCGTTGTTGGCTGCGGGATCATGCGAGGAACAGTGAGCAGTGAGCAGCGGGCAGCGGGCAGTTCTTCACGCTGAAGGCGTGACATAAATTAGCCAGGGGTAAGCGCGTTTCGCGTCACCCCTGGATCAAGTTCCCCCAGAGATTTTCGCTCTGAAGGGGCGAAAGAATGGTTCACCAATGCCAATTGAAATTCGCGAACTAGTGATCCGCGCCGTGGTGCTCACCGTCAGCGACGCCTGTGCGAACGGTGAGCGCAAGGACACATCCGGCGAAATCTTGGCCCAACTGCTGCGCGATCTCGGCGCGGAGATTGTGGCGACGCGAATCCTATCCGATGAGCCGGAACCGCTCGTCGATGCGCTCAAAGAATTCGCCGACTGGCGTAACGTAAATCTCATTGTCACTACCGGGGGAACCGGTTTAGGCCCACGCGACAACACGCCGGAAGCCACCTGTGAGGTGATCGAACGCGCTGCCCCCGGCCTCTCTGAAGCAATGCGCATTGAAACTCTAAAGCAAACGCCAATGGCTATGCTCTCGCGCGGTGTTTGCGGTGTTCGTTCCGGCGCCCTCATCGTCAATCTTCCCGGCTCTCCTAAAGGCGTTCGCGAGAGTTTTGCCGTGATCGCGCCGGTGCTCAAACACGCCATCGCCCTAATTGCCGGCCACCCGGGCGGCGACCTCCACTAGCTTTCGGAGTCCGCCGACAGGGCGGCGCACTCCAAAAGTCTTCGTTGACATTGATCTTGCGTGACACTTAATATCGTGACGCATTCAAATCATCGATACGAAGCCACTGTAAGTTCATCCGAGGCCCGCTAGCTGATGCTGCTCCAGGCAACGACAGTCACCGCTCAAAACGTCGGCGCACCGGTAACGGCATATTTGCCGATTATGATCTTCTTTGTGGTGGCGATCGGCTTCCCAGTACTGCCGATTATTCTGGGACGATTTCTGCGGCCGTCGGTTTACGGCAAGGGCAAGATGCGGCCGTATGAGTGCGGTATCGATCCGACTACGGATGCGCACTCGCGCTTTACGGTTCGCTACTACATCGTGGCCATGTTGTTTTTGATCTTCGATGTGGAGACGATCTTTCTGTTGCCCTGGGCGATTATTTTCATGGGCAGCGATTTTTCGTTCACAAAGTTCGCGCTCGTCGAGATGTTTGTCTTTATCGCTATTCTTGTCGTCGGTTATTACTACGCCTGGCGCAAGGGCGCGTTGGAATGGGCTTAAAAAAGTTTCGAGTTCCGAGTTTCGAGTTCCAAGTTCGCCACCGCGAATTGAAGCTGATATCAATAACTAAGAACTCGAAGCTCGAAGCTCGAAGCTCGAAACTATTAAGCAATGGCTGAACACGATCAAGGCTTCGTCCTTACCAGATTTGATTCGCTGATGAACTCGGTGCGACGTACGGTCGGCGCCAAGGCGATGGACATCGGCGCCCCGGTTGTTAACTGGGCGCGCGCTTCCGCGTTGTGGCCGATGACTTTCGGCCTGGCCTGTTGCGCCATCGAGATGATCGCCACCGGCGCCGGACGTTTTGACATCGACCGCTTCGGCGCCGGCGTCTTTCGTCCAAGTCCCCGGCAAAGCGATCTGATAATCATCGCCGGCACCGTTACCCTCAAGATGGGACCAGTGGTGCGTCGAGTTTACGAACAGATGCCCGAGCCTAAGTGGGCGATTGCGATGGGTGCTTGCGCCTCAACCGGTGGACCGTTCGATTCCTATTCCACTATGCAAGGCGTCGATCGATGCATTCCGGTGGACGTTTACATTCCCGGCTGTCCACCGCGACCGGAAGCGTTGCTCTACGGGCTGATGCGCTTGCAGGACATCATCAAGCGCGAGGCTCCCTCAGCCTACATCTTTGAATCAGACGGCACCGTGCATCGGCAGCAGTCGTTGGACGACAATCCGGAGGCCGCTACGCCAGTGAACGAGAGTGCCGCGCCCGCGCTTCCTTGATTCTCAAAAACCTGTACTTCAATTCGCTGAGTGCTGGCCCTCCCTCACGGTCGGGCTTCTGCCTGGTCACTTTCGCCACCTTGATTAGTTTTATGACCATAACGGTCGCCGCGCATCCGGCGAGCGGCATTGTTCTCGATCGCGCGGGAAATATTTACTTCAGCGATCTCGAGACGATTTGGAAAATTGATACTGGCGGGAAGCTGTCCCTATTTCGTCCGGGTGTCAGCGGCCGGCACGTGCACGAGTTGGCTATCGACGACCAGGACAATCTTTATGGTGCGGATCTCAGTTACGAGTCAGGGAAATACATAAACGACGTCTGGAAGATGACGCCGGCCGGCGCGTTCCAATACTTGCTCGAACCAACTGCAAAGCCGCCGCTAGGAACGAGCATTTGGCGCGACCGCGACGGGAACAACTATCTCTTCGACCAGGACAATGCAAAGACGCACACGCTATTGCTGCGTCGCACTCCCGAGGGCAAGGTGACCACGCTTGCCGGTGGAGCTTACGGACACGCGGACGGGAAGGGAAGCGCCGCCAGATTCGGGAGGGTTCGCAATATTGCCTTTGGACCCGACGGCAATATTTATTTAACCGATGGCTCGACATTGCGAAAGGTAACGATGGATGGGAACGTTACTACGCTAGCGAAAGATCTCGACGTGCGAACCAGTGAAGACGAGCCAACGTTATTCGATGGTACGGAGGCAATCCTGACGGGCCTCGCAGTCGCTGCGAATCGCGATGTATATGTCGCGGACTCCGGAAATCGCCGGCTCTTGAGGGTGAGTGGCAACGGCAAGACCGAAGTGTTACTGCGGACTGATCCTCCGTTTTCTCCAAACGGCGTGTTTTTGGGAGCCAGCGGCGAGATATACGCTCTTGAAGTCAGTTTCACTCCGCCGAGTTCATGGAGCGGGCCACGCGTGCGTAAAATCAGCGCGGACGGGAAGAGCACAATCCTTGCGACCATTGGCGAAGCAAGTACGCAGCCAACTATCGCGGCGAATGCCGAAACGCTGGATAAAAGTTTTCTATCATTCCTCCTGATTGGGGATCGAATCAAGTACGGTGTCATAATTCTCGGCGGCGGCATTCTGCTTATCGCCGCTGCGGTGTGGCAATGGCGAAAGGGCAACGAGTATGAAGAGCGTGTTTAGAGTGTTGCGGTGGGTGGTGCTTGTTGTTGTCGTTTGCCTGGTGATTGCGCAGTTTTTTGGTCCGGCGAAAACTAATCCGGCTAGCGATGCAACTCAGGCAATTGAGTCTCGGCTTCAGGTAACGCCGCCAGTGGCTGCCATCCTCGATCGCTCCTGCATAGATTGTCATTCAAACAAGACGCGTTGGCCCTGGTATTCAAACGTCGCGCCGGTGTCGTGGTTTGTAATCGGGCACGTTAACGAGGGACGCGACAATCTGAATCTGTCCGAATGGGGTGGCTACAAGCAGGACGATGTCGACGGCTTGTTGAAGCGAATGTGCCGGGAAGTGAAGGATGGCGCGATGCCGCTCAGCAGTTACACTCCGCTGCACCCCGGTTCGAAACTCTCGGCTGACGATGTGAAGACGCTGTGTGCGTGGACTGATGCGGAACGCGCGCGGATTGCGACGCCATAGAGAAGAATTAGCCGCGGCTAAACTAGATCCCCATTAGATGCCGCGTGTCATTGATAACCAACACGCGCACAAAGCCGTCGTCCCGCAGTTCAAAGCGCGCGATGCCGCAATTCGCGGTGGCGATCCAAACTGGCTTCAGCTCGGGCGCATCGAGGGCACCCAGCAAGTGAAGTATCAGAATGCAGATCGTGCCGGTGTGCGCGAAGAACGCCAGGCGCCCGTCCTTGTGTTGCTCGATTGCTTCGTCCAATTGTCGTGAAGCGCGCGGTCAAGCGTTTGCCGGTAACTTTCACCACCCAACAACACATGATCGAAATCGCGGCGCAGCAGTGCCTGATACTGTTCGGGGTGTTGCTCCGCCGCTTCCTCAAATGTTAGGCCTTCCATCACGCCGACGCTGCGTTCGCGCAAGGCATCAGTAGTCTGGAGCGAAACGCCGGTGAGTTTAGCGAGCGGGGTGGCCGTTTCGACTGCACGCGGCAAGTCACTCGAATAGATTGCGGAAAACTTTTCCGAGGCGAGCGCTTTTGCTGTCGCTTCCGCCTGTTTGCGTCCCCGAGGCGAAAGCGGCGTGTCCGTGTGTCCGCCGAATCGCCCCTCAGCATTTCCCTGGGATTGGCCGTGACGGATGATGACGACGTGGGTAGTTGAAGACATAGTTTCGAGTTTCGTGTTCTGGGTTTCGAGTTCACTCCAACTAGGTCGGCCTTTATACTAACTCGAAACTCGAAACCCGAAACCCGAAACTCGGAACTGCTTTTAGGCGGCAACGGCGGCTTCGTTCTTGAGTTTCTCTGCCTGGTCGTGTGTGATGAGGGCCTGGATAATTTCGTCGAGCGCGCCTTCCATAACGAGATCGAGCTGGTGAATTGTCAGCCCGATGCGATGATCCGTAACGCGATTCTCTTTGAAGTTGTAGGTGCGGATTTTTTCTGAACGATCACCGGAGCCAACCATCGAACGACGTTCACTGGCGACCGCATCGTGTTGCTTTTGTTCCTCGAGTTCCTGCAAGCGGGCGCGCAGCACGCGCATCGCTTTTTCGCGGTTCTTTATTTGCGATTTTTCGTCCTGCATAGAGACTACAACGTTGGTCGGGATGTGTGTGATGCGAACTGCGGAGTAAGTCGTATTAACTGATTGCCCGCCGGGCCCTGAAGAACAGAAGGTGTCGATGCGGAGTTCTTTGGGATCGATTTTCACGTCGACTTCTTCGGCTTCCGGCAACACGGCGACCGTAATCGCTGACGTATGAATTCGCCCGCTGGCCTCGGTTTGGGGCACACGCTGCACGCGATGCACGCCGGATTCGTGCTTCATTTTGGAATAAACCTTGTCGCCTTCGATCAGGATAATCGCTTCTTTGAAGCCGCCGATTCCTGACTCTGACGCTTCCAGCACTTCAAACTTCCAGTGCTGTCTCTCGGCGTAGCGGCTATACATTCGCAGAATGTCGGCGGCAAACAAGCTCGCCTCATCACCACCCGTGCCGGCGCGAATCTCCACGATCACATTCTTCTCGTCGTTGGGATCGGAAGGAACCAGCAGCAACTTTAACTCCGTGTCCGTGGCATCGAGTTTGTCCTGAAGCTCTTCGACTTCGCTGCGAGCCATCTCGCGCATTTCCTCATCGTCGGTGCTGTTGACGAGCCCCTGGGCTCCATCAAACTCAGCTTTCAGAGTTTTCCAGGTCCGATACTTCTCGACAATCTCGCCCAGAGTTCGATGTTGCCGGGCAGCTTTGGTGTAGGCCTTTTGGTCCGCAAGCAACTCCGGAGCGGATAGTTCATTCGCGAGCTCTTCGTAACGCGCTTCGATTTGTTCGAGTCTCTGTAACATGATCAAGAATTCACTTAGGACAAAGGAGCCAGCGCCGGTTCACCTGGCTGCGGCTCAAGTTTGAGCGACGCCTTAAGAGCCTCAATCGCTACTTCGAGTTGCAGATCGTCCGGTTCCTGCGTAGTAATGTTTTGCAGCCACACACCCGGACGCGTTATCAACTTGAAAAACCACCCGCTCTCCTTCTTGGCCGAAAGCCGGATGATTTCATAAGAGAGTCCGGCGACGAGCGGGACGAGCGCGAGACGCACCAGAAAGTTATAAACGAGCGAATCAAACTTGATAACTGAGAACAACGCAATCGAGACCAGCATGACGACCATAAGAAAACTCGTGCCGCAACGCGGGTGCTGACGCGGTTGCGGTCGCGCGTTGGCAACAGTCAGAGGCAATCCTGCTTCCCAAGTGAAAACAGTCTTGTGTTCCGCGCCGTGATATTCAAAGACGCGCCTGATGTCTTTCAAGAGAGAAAAGCTGAATATCATGATCAGGAAAAAACTCATGCGAATCAGGCCGTCGATCAGGTTGAATCCAACTGACGGACGAACCGGATGCAGATAGGTCTTAACAGTCTGCCATCCCCTCGTGTACCACGGCGGAGAAATCAGATCATTTGAGTCACTGACAATAACGCTGCCTGAGCCGGCAGTTTGCTGGCTGACCGCAGCGCTCGTGTTCGGTGAGGGGGCCCAGCCCGCACCAATGAAGAGTGCGTTCGTCAAGAGCAGTGGCGCCGCCACAAACAACAGGATGTTAAAGATCATCGCGAAGATAATCGAACTTGCCGCGGCTGCCGTTCCGCCCTTTTTCATTTCGTCTTTGGCACGTTTCTGAGTCGGCACCGGAAAGAGACCGGGAACGCCACCGGTCAAACCGGCAAAGTCGCCCCCGCCTTCGATCACAGCCGGTGTTAGGGCCACCCTAACTTCCTTCGCCTCGGCTTCCTGTGCGTCTCCGAAGGCTTCATTGGCGGAGTAGTTCAAGGCCTTGATGCCCAGACCCATCGACTGCACCAGCACCGCGCTACCGCGCAACACCGGCAGCTTGAGCAGCGGATACTTCTCGCTCCACTTCGGCAGCCGCGCCGCGATGTTCACGATCGTTCCGTCAGCCTTCCGCACGGCGACCGCGTAGGCGTTTGGCGTGCGCATCATGACGCCTTCAATAACCGCTTGCCCGCCGACTATTAGATCTCTTTCGTTGGTGCTCAATGTTTTTACCCGCCGGACAGGCATTCTGGCCCGTCCATTTTCCTGGAGAGGTTCAAATTTCGCAGGGACAGACAGGAATGTCTGTCCTACAAACACTAATGCCGGCCTGTTCAGGGTTCAATCTTTAGTGGCCCCTTGAAAGCGGTAGACTAAAGCCTGAACTCCCAAACCCGAAGCCGGCGTCGATACTGAAGTTAAGCTAATGACGATTTCTGACTAGCAACATCGGTTCCTCGCAGCGGAGTTACTGGGCGGCGGCGGCGCCTTCCGCAGGAGTTTCCGTCGGAGTCTTCTTGCCGTAACGCTTGTTGAACCGATCTACGCGTCCCGCCGTATCAACCAACTTCTGCTTGCCGGTGAAAAATGGATGGCAAGCCGAGCAGATTTCAACGTGCAAGTCGCCACTCTTGGTCGAACGCGTCTTAAAAGTTTCACCGCAGGCGCAGGTGACGGTTATCTCGCTATATGCTGGATGTATCTCTGGTTTCATTGTTCCTTGACCCTCACTCTAGACCGCTAAATGCCTTGTTTTCCAAACAAACCATGATAGATTTTAAGCTCTATCACGTCAAGTTGAGATGCTGTAACGAAAACGGCTAGTTTGTGCAGACGCGTCTCCTGTGAAACAGCCTCAGTAGCAACCATTTCTTGCGCGCAAACTAACTGTTAGCGACACAAAATCGCGTGAAAACAAGTTTGTTGACAGTAAATTAACGCCATGCTTAAATCAGTTTCTGCCGACCTTTTGTAATTAGCATTAACACTTCGCCTGAGCTAGTTAGCGCGATCTAATCGACGAAATGCGATCGCACTTTCAGCGAGCAGTGTGATTTCGGTAGTAAGAAACTGATGGCGGACGACAACGACAAGCCGGACAAACCAACTACCGACGCTCCGGGCGTGGTAGTTCCAGCTGGCGAGTCTGGGACGCCACCGCCTGCTGCTATTCCCGAAGCCGGAGAAGCGGCCGGTGCCGACGCCGAAAAGGCGGCGATGGTTGACCAGGCGAAAGCTCGAGTGGCCGCCGTCAAAGAATCGCTTGGCGAGAAGGGCGGTGACACTCCCACAGCTACAAACCCAGGCGCTCCCAAGGCTCCCATAAAGAAAAAAGAAGAAGGCGCTAAGCCGACCGACGCGGCCGGCAACAAACTCGTACAGAAGTTGAAAGCGAAGTTTGACGGAGCGCTGCTCGAGGCAGTGGAGTTTATTGATCAGATCTCGGTGCGCATCGCGCCGGATCGCATTGTTGAAGTTTGCAAATTCCTGCGCGACGATGCCGTGGCGCAATTCAATTACCTTTCAGATTTGACCTGCGTTCATTACCCGCTGAGAACCGCGCGGCCCATGGAGGTGGTCTATAACCTTTATTCGATCCCGCGCAACGAACGTGTGCGTTTGAAGGTCTCGCTGGCCGAAGGCGAGAGCGTCGATAGCGTAACGGACGTCTGGCCCACCGCGAATTGGCTGGAGCGGGAGGTCTACGATCTCTTCGGTGTGAGCTTTCGAAACCATCCGGACTTGCGGCGCATCTTGCTGCCCCCCGATTGGGAAGGGCACCCACTCAGGAAAGATTACCCGCTCGAATTTATCGAAAACGCCTGGACAAAAAGACACCTACCGGAAATGACCGACGTGCAAAGGGAACAGTTGGACCAACGACGAGCTTATGGCCTGGAGATACTTTCCGTTCCCCAGGAACGCATGATGCGCGAGATTCTTCAGAGCGGTAAAGAAGTGATGCCGAAGGATAAGTAAATAGTAAATCGTCATTAGTAAATAGTAAGAACAATCAAGCTCGCGCAATGCCATTTTCCGACACGATTTACTAATCACCAGTTGCGATGACGCCAAAAGAGATTGCAGCGCAGTATGAAGCAAAGGTATTCGACGCGCCTGAGGCGGCGAAAGTGGCGGGCTTTGTTTTGACTGAGACAATGAAGCCGCGCAACGTTTGGAACAAGGCGAGCGCGGCGCTGGCGATAGTTACGAAGCTGGCGCAAAAGCGCGCGAGCGGCGGTGCAAAGGAGATCGGTTTGATTATTGAGCCGTGGAGCGTAACAGGTTGCTATGTTCCCAATGAACCTGAGCCGACGGCGGCTTAAGTTACCTAAATCATCATGCATCAAGTAGAGATCGCCACCACCAGAGAAACGCTGCTCGACAGCCCCGAGATGGTGCTGAACATGGGCCCGCAACATCCCTCAACGCACGGTGTGTTGCGCGTAATCCTGAAACTTGATGGCGAGACGGTGATGGATCTCGACTGTGATATCGGTTATCTCCATCGGGGAATGGAGAAGATCGCCGAGAACCGCATGTATACGATGATCGCTCCTTACTGGGATCGCCTCGACTACATCGCCGCGGTCTCGAACGGCTTAGTTTGGGTAGAGACTGTCGAGCATATGATGGGCCTGGTTGTACCGCCGCGTGCTCAATACATTCGAACCATTCTTACTGAGCTTAATCGCATCGCTTCGCACTTGCTCTGGTTGGCGACCCACGCGCTCGACATCGGCGCGGTGACTGTTCTGCTTTGGGCGTTGCGTGAACGGGAAGAGATTCTCAAGATTTTTGAACGGCAGTTTGGCGCGCGGCTCACCTGTCATGCCTGGCGCGTCGGCGGCATGCCCAACGATACTTACGATGACTTCGACGCTGACGTGCGCCGTTTCGCTGGCAACTTTCCGATGCGGCTTGACGAGTATGAGACGGTGCTGTCAGAGAATCGCATTTGGCTGAGCCGTACGGTTGGTATTGGCGTGATTTCCGCCGCGGATGCCGTCGCGATTGGTTTATCCGGTCCGGCATTGCGCGCTTCCGGCGTCGCCTGGGACATTCGTAAGGCGCGACCTTACGCTGCTTATGCTGACATGGATTTTGATATTCCGCTCGGTGAAAACGGCGACACCTACGATCGTTATCTAGTGCGACTCGAAGAGATGAGACAGTCGCGTCGCATCGTGATGCAGGGGCTGGACAACCTGCCTGACGGTCCCGTCAACGCGAAGTTGCCGAAAATTGTTAAACCTCCTATCGGCGATTATTATCATTCCATCGAGGGACCGAAAGGCGAAATTGGCTGCTACCTCGTGTCTGATGGCACGGCGCAGCCATGGCGCGTTCGCGTTAGACCGCCATCGTTGATCAACCTTCAGGCGTTGAGAAAACTTTGCCTGGGTCACCTGGTCGCGGATGTGGTTGCAGTAATTGGAACGCTCGATATTGTTCTCGGCGAGATCGACAGGTAATTTCCTCTGGGCAAAGAAGCAGAGCGAAGTAGAACGACATGGAACTTCTCCTAGCTCCGATCAACTTCATCGATCAGTTTCTGCTGAGGTTCTTCAGCGCTGATACGATCAATCACTTCGTCTGGCCGTTCATTCAGATCGGCCTGGTGGTGACGCTGGTCGCCGGTTGGGTCGCTTACGCAACTTACCTTGAGCGAAAGATTTCCGCGTTTATGCAGGCTCGGCTGGGACCGATGCGCGTCGGGCCCTGGGGACTGCTGCAACCAATTGCTGACGGGATCAAACTGCTTACCAAGGAAGACTTCATTCCCGAGAAGGCCGACCGTTGGATTTTCTTCTGCGCCCCTTACATCGCGGTGGCCGCCGCGTTCATTACTTTTGCGGTGATTCCGTTTGCGCCCGATTGGGGTGTGATCACTGATGTAAATATCGGCTTGTTGTTTGTGCTGGCTGTATCGAGTGTAGGCGTATTGGCTTTGATTCTCGCCGGCTGGTCGTCGAATTCGAAATACTCGTTGCTCGGCGCGCTGCGTTCAAGCGCGCAAATGATTTCTTACGAAGTCGCAATGGGTCTGTCGTTGATCGGCGCGCTGATGTTTGCTCGTACGCTTTCGCTGTCCGGTATCGTGAGCGCACAGCAGGCTGACTCTGTTTGGTATTTGGTTTACCAACCCCTCGGTTTTCTCATCTTCCTGGTGAGTGGTATTGCCGAAAACAATCGCGCGCCGTTTGATCTACCTGAAGCGGAGTCGGAGTTGGTAGCCGGTTTCCACACGGAGTATTCCGGGTTTCGCTGGTCGCTATTCTTTATGGCGGAGTATGCGGCGATGGTGATCGTCTCAGCGGTGGCGGTGACGGTCTACCTCGGCGGCTGGTACTTTCCGTTTGTTTATCGCTTTACTGAAGCCAAGGGCTATCACAACCTCTATGTTATAGTCAGCCTTCTGTTCTTTCTGGCCAAGCTGGGCGCAATTCTTTATTTCTATTTCTGGTTGCGCTGGACGCTGCCACGCTTTCGTTACGACCAGTTGATGGACATCGGTTGGAAGTGGCTAATACCTTCCGCGCTCATAAACATCACGCTTTCGGCGCTGTCGCTCTTCGTGGTCCAGGCGCTCGACGGCTGGCACGGGATAAGCACCATTCAAGCGTTGGACCACGGTCTGGATCTAACTGCGACTGGCAAGACGGTCATGATCGCGTTGGGACTGTTGGGGCTCGGTATTACCGGGCTGATGCTCGCGAGACTAAACTGGCGCTCGCGCGATTTCAATTTGAAGAGCCAACGCCGCAATATTAGACTGGTAAATCTGCCGCAGGGTAAGCCGGCCGTTCCGCTCGCGGCGCCAGCGGCTACTGAATAAATTCAGCAAGCGGCATTTAGCAATCGAAAATCAGATTATGCCTTTAGTTAAAGTTCCTAAACCAAAGTTCATCGAAAAGCTGCAACGCTTTTTCCTGGTCGATCTTTTGAAGGGTCTGCAACTGACGCTGAAGTACAACATCGGCGCCATCACCAGCAAAGATAGCGTTGGTGGCAAGGGCATTTATACGGAGCAGTATCCGAAAGAGCGCCCTGACGTGGCGCCGCGTTTCCACGGCGCGCCGCGACTCAACATGGATCCGGAAACTCACGACACGCTCTGCATCGCCTGCAACCTTTGCGCGATCGCCTGTCCTGAGGATTGCATCGACGTGCTGGCGATGGACGTTGAAATCATAGTCGCCGGCAAACCGCGTAAGAAGAAAGTCTTGGACGAGTTTATCTTCGACACCTCGCGTTGCATGTTTTGCGCGCTTTGCCAGGAAGCCTGTCCGACATCTTGTTTGGAACTGACGCAGGACTTCGAACTGGCCACGTATTCGCGCGCCGGCTTCGTTTGGAATCGCGAGATGCTCGAACAAGGCAGGGAAACGGTCAAGTACACACGGTAAGTAATAGTGCTGAGTAATGAGTGATGAGAAGAAAATGAACCACCTTTACATGATCACTTCCTACTCATCACTCATCACTCATTACGCATCACTGTTGCATTCATTATGATTCTATCCGGCTGGGAATCGGTCTTCTTCTGGGTTTTCTCCATTGCGGCCATCTTTGCAGGGCTCTTGACTGTGATGGCCCGCAACACTATTCACAGCGCGCTCTTCCTGATTTCTTCGCTCGTCTCCGTCGCCGCACTCTTCGTTCTTCTTCACGCTGAATTCATCGCCGGTGTCCAGATACTGGTTTACGTGGGTGGCGTGATGGTCCTGTTCCTGTTTGTCATCATGCTCGTGAACGTCGGCTCGGAAGAGCGGGGCAGTGAAGAGATTTTCAACCGGCCACGTCAGGTAGCCGCCAGCGTCATCTTTTGCGGAATCCTAATAGCAGCTCTAATAGGCGCGCTCAATATTGGTTATGAAGGATTCCTTAAGCGAGACGAAGCGAGGATTACGGCGGCTGCAGCAAATGCTCAGAGTCGTGATAGGGCATTGGAAAAATCAGCGACGAGTGTTTCCGGGATCACCACCGACACCCAACGCATCGGCGGCGCTCTTTATCGCTTTGGCTCGCTGCCTTTCGAAATCGCCAGCGTGCTTTTGTTGGTCGCCATTATCGGTTCGGTGATGTTGGCGCGAACGCTGAAACAGGAGGCCGCCGTCGACGATGTTGATCCGGAGGTCCTGCGCACGGAGACCGCCCACGATCCGGAGTTGGCGGAAGTCCAGACAGAATCAGCAGCTTAGGCGAAATACTTATGTTCAACTTTTTCACGCCGGCATTTGCGTTGTTATTTCAGGAGGCGACGGATGGACGATTCGCCGCCGCCTGGCAGAAAGCGCAACATCCGGACCTATCTAAGTTTCTAATTATCGGCGCCTTGCTCTTTATCATCGGCGTTGCCGGCGTGTTGACGCGCCGCAACATCATCGTCATCTTCATGTCGATCGAACTAATTCTCAACGCTGCAAATCTTAACTTCGTGGCCATGTCTCGCTACCTGCAGGACACAGGCAACGTCAACGCAGTGGCGGGTCAAATCTTTACCGTGTTTGTGATCGTAGTTGCGGCTGCGGAAGCGGCAATTGGTTTAGGAATCGTAATCGCGCTCTACCGAAACAAAGAAACGATCTTGATCGACGAAATTGATATTCTGAAATGGTGAAGGCAAGTCTCGAGTTTCGGGTTTCAAGTTTCGAGTTGATCGAGACTTCGCCCGCTGATAAAACTCGGACCTCTAAACCCGAAACTCGAAACTAATGCATCGTTACATCTGGCTAGTTCCACTCCTACCGCTTGCCGGCGCAGCCATCAATGGACTGTTCGGGCGGAAGTTTCGTTTCTCCGAGAAGCTAATCGGCGGTATCGCCGCCGGTTCGATTGCGCTTTCATTCCTTATCTCAGTCGCCGCAGTGTATTCCTACGCATTCAGCAATCACGCAATGTGGCCGGAGACGTACGTCACCAGCCAGGACGGCAACTCGTTCACCTGGATTCCCGGCGGCGCGGTGCGGCTCACCCAAGGCTCATCTGAGCGGATGTTTATCAAGGCGACTGAAGAAGGTCAACGGAAACTTGGTGAGATCCCTCCGGAACAAAGAACCAACCCGCAAGCAATAGGCGTGGTCGTAGTAGGCGAAGGCCAGCGCGGTTCGATTCTGAACGTGGAATGGAGTTATCAGCTTGACGCGCTTTCGTCGATCTTCATGCTGATCGTCACCGGCGTCGGGCTTTGCATCTTCGTGTTTGCCACCGGTTACATGCACGGTGATCCCGGCTTCTATCGCTTCTTTGCTTACATGGGCCTCTTCATGTTTTCGATGCTTGTCCTCGTGATGGGCTCGAACTTCCTGATGATGTTCGTGGGCTGGGAAGGCGTTGGTCTCTGTTCCTACCTGCTGATCGGTTACTACTTCGATCGACAGGAAGCGGCCAACGCGTCGCGCAAGGCGTTCATTACAAATCGCATTGGCGACTTCGGATTCGCCCTAGCCATCTTCGGCGTGATCGCCACCTTTGGTACGGCGCAGTACGGAGACGTTTTTGCGCAGGCCAGAAACTACCCGCTGGAACCCCTGGGGCATTGGGGACTCCTCTCGTGGATAGCCTTGGGGCTCTTTATCGGTGCTTGCGGTAAGTCTGCCCAACTTCCCTTACATGTCTGGTTGCCGGATGCGATGGCTGGTCCAACGCCTGTCTCAGCGCTGATCCATGCGGCGACGATGGTGACCGCGGGTCTCTACATGGTGACGCGCACGAACGTCATCTTCCAGCATTCGCAAACGATGATGATGGTTGTCGCTTTAGTCGGCGCGGCCACCGCGTTGTTTGCCGCAACCGTAGGCATCACGCAAAACGACATCAAGAAGGTGCTCGCGTACTCGACCGTCTCGCAGCTTGGGTTCATGTTCATGGCCTGCGGCGTAGGCGCATTTGCGATCGGCATCTTCCACGTGATGACGCACGCGTTTTTCAAAGCGTTGATGTTTCTTGGCGCCGGCAGCGTGATCCACGGCATGCACCACGAGCAGGACATGCGACGTATGGGCGGACTAAAGAAATACATGCCCATTACGTATCTGACTTTCCTGGCCGGCTGGTTGGCAATCTGCGGAATCATTCCGTTCAGCGGTTTCTGGTCCAAAGATGAAATTCTCTGGAACGCCGCAGCGACCAGACATATTCCCGTGGGCTGGATCGTGTGGCTGGTCGGCACTATCGCCGCGACCTGCACCGCGTTTTACATGACGCGTCTGATGGCGATGACCTTCTGGGGCAAGGAGAAATTTCTTGGTGGCCGAGCAGGCGGCGAAGCAGATGAAGCGCACGCTTCAGCTTTCGACAAGGGTTTGACGCAGCACGACGCAAGGTTCGAGTCGGCTGGCGATCGGCCGCGTCACGAACCCGGCGAGCACGTGGGTCAGATCGATCATTCCCGCTCCGCTCACGACGATCATCACGGTGTACACATCCCACATGAGTCGCCGCGATCGATGTGGGTGCCGTTGGCCGTGCTTGCAGTTCTAGCAACGATTGGCGGCTTTGTCGGCATCAGCACGGCTTTCACTGGCGGCAAGCACGTTGGCGGCCGGATGAATATAGTCAACTTTCTCGATCCGATCATCTGGAATCCGGCGACGCATTTCTTCGGCACGCACGAGACAGTCGACAGTTACGGCAAGCCCCTGGAAACCGTCCTGGGAACGCATCCGGCTTTAGGCCGCGGGCCAATGGAAGCGGTCGAAACGCCGCCGCCCTATGGCAGCGAAGGTTTCAATCTCGCGCACGCTGTCGAGTCGAAGGTTCACAGTGAACCCCTGACCGAGTGGGTGTTCATACTGATCTCGCTTGCCGTGGCGGGCATCGGCATCGGACTTGGATTCTTGTTCTACGTGAAAGACACACGTCTGCCAGACATTTGGGCGGCGCGGCTGCGCCCGCTTTACCAGGCCAGCTACAACAAGTATTGGGTTGACGAATTTTACGGCTGGGCGGTGACCCGGCGCGTGATGGATGCAGCCCGCGGTGTCTTTGCATTTGACTCGAAAGTGGTTGATGGCGGCGTGAATGGCACGGCGTGGCTCACCAGATTCGCAAGCCGGGCGACTGGTCTCACCGATCAGTATTTTGTTGATGGAATTGTGAATGCTATTGCGGCGTTTATTATGCGGCTGATGTCGCCGCTCTTCCGCGCGGCGCAAACCGGTTTCACACAGAATTACGCGCTGGTTATGGTGCTGGGCTTGCTTGCCGCCGTGGGGGTGATTTTCGGCGCTGACATTGTCGGCTTCCTGAAACAATGATCCGCCGAAAGGATTGAACGCCGAGTAACTGATGACGGCCGCCGAGCGACTGACTACTGACAACTGACTACGAACAAATTATGAAAAGTCTGCACATCCTTTCCATCGTCACGTGGCTGCCAACGCTTGGCGCTATCCTTATTTTGACGCTGTTCAAAAAGGACCAGGCGGCGCTGATCAAGAAATTTGCAACCGCCTGGTTTGGAATCGCGTTTGTTGCTTCACTGGTTCTACTGAAATATGACAGCGCGGTCGGCGGCATGCAGTTGCTCGAGGACTACCAGTGGATCCCGGTGATCGGCGCGCGTTATCAAATGGGCGTTGATGGAGTGGCGGTGCTTCTGATTGTGCTGACTACGCTGCTGGGCGTCATCGCGTCTTTGTCATCGTGGAACTACATTCAAAAGCGCGAGAAGGAATACTACGTTCTGCTGTTGCTCCTGCAGACAGCGGTCGTCGGCGTGTTCACTTCGATGGACTTGTTCCTGTTCTACCTTTTCTTCGAAGTGTCGCTGGTTCCGATGTACTTCCTGATTGGCATTTGGGGCGGCGAGAATCGTTTGTACGCGGCGATCAAATTCTTTCTCTACACGCTGGTTGGTTCGGTTGTAATGTTGCTTGGTGTCTTGAAGATGTACTTCCTGACGCAGGACACAGCATTGACGTCACAAATAGCGCCGGCGACGATGGATTTGCTGGCCGGAAACAAGGACGCGGCCGCGCTGGTGGCGAACTCGGTGCAGGCAGCTGTTGCGAACGGCACGGGCACGTTCAATATTCTTTACATGCAGGCGCTCGGATCAGTTCTGCCACTGGGGACAATGCAGGTACTCCTGTTCTTTGCATTCGCGCTTGGCTTTGCGATCAAGGTGCCGATGTTTCCGTTTCATACCTGGCTGCCGGATGCACACGTTGAAGCGCCAACCGCCGGCTCCGTGATTCTCGCCGGCATCCTGCTGAAGCTCGGCACTTACGGTTTCTTTCGTTTCAACATTCCGATGTTTCCCGCCGCTTCCGCCGACGAAGCTTTCTTCGGATCGTTTGGCGTGCGCAGCATCATGATCTTCCTGGCCATCGTGGGAATAATTTACGGAGCGCTGGCCGCAATGTATTTCGTGGTTAAGAAGAATGGTGACGTAAAGAAACTGGTGGCGTATTCATCCGTTTCGTCGATGGGGATCGTGATGCTGGGGTTGTTCGCGCTAAATCCCAACGGACTAAACGGCGCGGTGCTGCACATGATCAATCACGGCATCTATTCCGCCGCGCTCTTCCTGCTGGTCGGAATAATTTACGAACGCCGCCACACGCGCAACGTCGCTGAATTCGGCGGACTGTCGCACGTCATGCCGGGATACGCGGCGATATTTTTGGCGATGGTGATGACCGCAATCGGGCTGCCGCTGTTGTGCGTTTTCATCTCCGAATTTCTTTCCCTGCGCGGCGCCTTCGAAGCGAATCCGATTTGGTCTGCCTGGGGCGCGCTCGGAATCATCCTGAATGCCGCCTACATGCTTTGGCTGTATCAACGAATGTTTTTTGGCACCATCGACAATCCGAAAAACGAAACGCTGACTGACCTCAGCGGACGCGAGTGGGTTTATATGACGCCACTCCTGATTCTGTCGCTGTGGATTGGCGTCTATTCGCAACCATTTTTGAACTACATCGCGCGACCGGTAAATGCAGTGGTGCGCCAGGTCCGCCCCACTTATCCTATTCCGGGCCTGCCGGCCACCGTTCAAACGCCACAGCGGGCGGCCGTCGATCAAAAGTGATGAGTGATGAGTGATGAGTCAAGGCTTCGCAAACTACTGACGACTAACTACTGACTACATGTTTTTACTCCAAGCCAACACCACCGGGCTATTCAATCCTTTCGATTTGCAGCTCATCGTTCCTGAGCTGATTCTGACCCTTTGCGCTTGCCTGGCGTTAGTGATGGAAGTTGTCCTGCCGTATCGGAAGAGTAAAGCCATCGCCTACTTTTCTCTGGTCGGCATTGCGCTCGCCGGCCTATCACTGGTCGTTCAGTATGGGTCACGTTCGGCGTTTCCCAGCGACGGCTTCTACGGAATGATTCGCATCGACGGGTTTGCGCTCGTGTTTCAAAGTATCTTCCTGATCGGCGCCGCGCTCGCCATCGCCATCTCCATTCGCTACCTCGACATCGAAGGTGAACAACATGGTGAATATTACGCGCTGGTGTTGTTTGCCACCGTAGGCATGATGTTTTTGGCTTGCGGCTTCGATCTGATCACGCTCTACATCGGTCTGGAGTTGATGGCCCTTACTTTCTACGTGCTGGTCGCTTTCACCAAACGTGAGAAGCGCTCAAACGAAGCGGCAATGAAATACTTTCTGCTGGGGGCGTTCTCATCCGGCGTGCTGCTCTATGGCATGTCTCTCTTGTATGGCGTGGCCGGCTCAACCAACCTCGGCGAGATTGGACACGCGGTCGCCGACATCGCCACCGGCGACCCCGCAAGTGCGGCTCTCCGGCCGATGTTGTTGCTTGGCATGATCGCCCTGGCGGCCGGTTTGTTTTTCAAAATCGCCGCGGTGCCGTTTCACATGTGGGCACCCGATGCGTATGAAGGCGCGCCAACTTCAGTGACCGCATTTCTTTCCACCGCTTCGAAGGCCGCCAGCTTCGCGCTCTACGCACGCATCTTCATAGAGGCGCTTAACGGCATACGCGCTGACTGGGCACCGCTGCTGGGGTTGGTGGCTGCGATCACGATAATGGTGGGAAACTGGGCGGCCGTCACGCAGGAGAACTCAAAACGCCTGCTCGCTTATTCGTCAATTTCAAACGCCGGTTACCTGCTGCTGGGACTCGTAGCTGGAAACACTTATGGCTATGTTGGCCTCGCGATCTACCTGCTGGTGTACACGTTAATGAACATGGGCGCGTTTGGCATCATCATCAGTCTGCGGCGTCGCGGGATTATCGGCGACAACGTTGATGATCTCACCGGACTCGCGCACAAAGCGCCGGGTATGGCAGCGATGATGGCGGTGTTTATGTTGTCGCTCGGGGGGCTGCCGATAACCGGCGGCTTTATCGGCAAGTACTTTCTTTTCGGCGGCCTCTTGCAACGCGGGCAGGCAGAAGGCAAATCCTGGTACTACTGGTTGGCCGGCTGGGCAATCGTTAACACGGTAGTCTCTTTTTACTACTACGTACGCTTCATCAAAGTGATGTACCTGGGCGATACCATCGCCGACGACAAACCGCTCTCGCTTTCACCTGCCTTGCAGACCGCGCTCGTGGTTTCCCTGGTTGGCATAATCTTCATCGGCGTCTATCCGCAACCGTTGATTGAAATTGTTCAGCGACTATTAGCACGTTAGGACTATCCCGCCACCGAAATTGACTTAGCATTGGCGTTGGTTGGTCAGTCCGTAAGGCTCTTTGCGGGCGATGTTTTGTTCTCAAAGCATCGCCCATATCTTTATGTTGGTTTTCTACTTCTTTGCCGCCATCGTTATCTGGCTTGGTATTCTCTCGCTCCGTGGCGGTCTTAATTTCGCCAGCTACGTACGACGCGAATCTGCGCGGCCTCTTCCTGACTTCACTCCGTTTGCTTCTGTGATTGTTCCCTGTCGCGGTCTTGAAGACGGCTTGCGAGAGAACCTCACAGCGCTTTTCGCGCAAACCTATTACCGACACGAGATCATTTTTGTCACCGCGCAACCTGACGACCCAGCGGTCGAGGCAATCGCGGAACTTCGCGAGCTATGGCAGGATGTTTGGCACGTGGGGACGCGACACATCATAGCCGGATCGGCTACGGACGGCGGGCAGAAAGTGCACAATCTGAGGGCTGCTGTATTGGAGGTCGATCCCCGAAGCGAGGTCTTGGTCTTTGTTGATTCCGATGCGCGTCCGCTTCCAGGTTGGTTGCGATCGCTGGTTGCGCCGCTCGCGGATGAAGGCAGCGGAGCGGCCAGCGGCTATCGCTGGTTTATTCCGGAGCAGGGCGGGCTCGCTTCCCAGCTTCGCTCCGTGTGGAACGCCTCGATAGCTTCGGCGCTGGGCGAACGCGAAGACAAAAACTTCTGTTGGGGCGGTTCAACCGCGATTCGCCGAACGACTTTCGAAAAACTTCAGATCAGGGAACGCTGGCAGGGAACAGTCTCCGACGATTTCACGCTGACTCGAATCTTGCAGGAAGCAAAGCTGCCGATACACTTCGTGCCGGCCTGTCTCGTTGCCTCGTTGGGCGACTGCTCTCCGAAAGACCTGCTCGAGTTCACAAATCGGCAACTGAAAATTACGCGCGTGTACGCCGCTCACCTTTGGAAACCGGTGCTAATCGGTAGTCTGTTGTTTTGTGGAGTCTTTTTTGGCGGCTTCACCCTGGTCATCGCGCGCCTGTTGCTGCGTCTTTCCTACGCGCCGCCACTCGCCGCACTGGCGCTAATCTACGGGCTGGGCACCGCCAAGGCTTATATTCGTCTCAAAGCAGTGTCTATTCCTCTCGCGAACTATCAGAAACAATTGTCGCGGAGCTTGTTGGCGCATCTGCTGCTCTGGCCGTTTGCGTCGGCACTCTACCTGTGCAATGCGCTGGCTGCGGCGTTCTCGCGTAGAATCAAATGGCGCGGGATAAGCTACGAATTGAAATCAGCCACCGAAGCTGTCATCATCGCGCGCGAATGAGTAAGACAGGCATTCTTGCCTGTCCTACTTAATGCCAAACAATGTCAAATAGGGCAGTACAACTAGTTCAACTCCTTCGTTCCACGAGCCGCGAAAAACGTCTGGGCACCGTCATCCTTTTCGTGACTTCGCGCTGCAACGCGTTTTGCAAAACGTGTTTCTATCACGAAGAGTTGAACCAGCCTGGCGATCTTACTTTCGAGCAGATCCAAAAAATCTCCAGCACGATGCCTGCCATCACTGACCTTTGGCTTTCGGGCGGCGAACCTACGCTGCGCCGCGATGTTTCGGAAATTATCGCTGCGTTTGTAACCAGGAATGGCGTCGAACGAGTAATCATTCCCACCAACGGACTGATCAAGTCTCGCGTGGTTGAAATTGTTGACCGGGCCCTCGGTTCCCATACCAAACTCGATCTCTACCTAAACATCGCGCTCGATGGCTACGGCAAAACTCACGACGAGATCCGCGGCGTGCCGGGAAACTGGGAGAAAGCACTCGACTGCATTCAGTCGCTTTATCCCCTGAAAGTAAAATATGGGGATCGCTTTCGGCTCAATGTGAATACGGTTGTATGCGCCGACAACTACAACGAGATAGCGAAGCTAGGCGAGTTCATGTGGCTCAACTTTAAGCTTGATGGACAGTATTTCAACATCATTCGCGGCGAAACGCTGGTGGGTGACGTTATAAAGCAAGTGCCCGCTGAGGTCCTGCCGGGAATGTACGAATACATTTCCAAACTAACGAAACGTTACGGCGATCGCATGTTTGCTGAGGACGACGCGAGCCGCCGCTTCGTCAAGAACGTAGCTTATGTTGGCGCGATCTCGACGCATTACCGCACGCAACATGCCAACTTTGGAGGCTCCACGCCGTGGCCGTTCCCCTGCACCGCCGGTGAAACTACTGCTGTTATTGACTACAACGGTGACGTACGCGCCTGCGAGTTGCGCGAAAAGTTTGCCACGCTTGCGGATTACGATTACGACTTTGGCGCGCTTTGGGCCGCGCATGAACGCGACGTTGAACTGCAGGCGATCGACGGCGGCAAAGCCTGTTGGTGCACGCACGTTTGCTTCATACACGACTCGATGCGCCACTCGACTCGCGCGATGTTGTATGAACTTCCGAAGAACTACCTCACGCGGGAGAATTGGCAGTAGTAATGACGGATCCCGAAATTGAGGAAACCAATCGCAAGAGCGGCATCGCCTATGGCGCCGGGCTGGTGCTCTTTTCTGCTGTGATCGCCTTTTGCGGTGTTGGTTGGTTGCTCGATCGCTGGCTTGGTACGAAGCCCTGGCTGCTGGTGTTAGGAGTTGTGCTTGGAGCGATAGCAGGTTTCTATCAATTCATCCGGCTCACCGCAAAACTTCAGGAATAGCGCCGCCTCGACAACCGGTCGATTTCCTGTGTAAAATCGCCAGCTTTGCTAATGAATCAAACTCCGAACAATGCGACCGGAACTGTGCTTCCTGTTGCTCATAACAGCGGCGTCGAAGCGCGTATCTTCCGCACCATGGTGTTTGCGGTGGGGCTCGCGGTAATCGTTAGCGTGCCTTTTGCGCCTTGGCGCATTACGACGGGACTGCTGGCGGGCGGAATTCTTTCCCTGCTCAATCACCATTGGCTGAGCAGCTCAACAGCCGCAGCTTTCACCGTGCTTATTCACGGAGCGAAGCCAAAACTTAGACTGGCGCAATACATCCTTCGTTACCTCGTTATCACTACAGTTGTCTTTCTCGCATACAAACTAAACCTGGTCTCGCTCGGGGCGACTATTGCTGGTTTGTGTAGCTTCGTCGTGGCCTTGTTTGTGGAAGCAATTCGCGAATTTTATTTCGTCATCATTGACCGAGAGGAAACTAGTTAATGTTTTGGTTACAGGAAGCCGCGGAACAAGTCGAAGAGGTCGAGCAGGCTCCAATCATAGTGCAGTTGGTTAATCACTACTTTGGCGAATGGGCATACAAGTTTGAGATGACCTACACGCATCCGATCTGGACGAAGTTCTTCGCCAGGTTTGGTACCACCCCTGAAGCGGTGTTTGGGCCCTACACTCCGGAGACTGCGATCCCGTGGTACACGGTGATGTTTGTCATCGCCTGCATTCTCAGCGTTGCGATCATTTGGATTCTCAAAGGCCAACTTTCGGAAGAAGAGCCAGGCTACGGACAACAGACACTGGAAGTTGGCGTGTTGGCTGTGCGCGGCATGTTGGAAGACATCATCGGCCCGCACGGGCTGAAATACTTCCCGGTAGTTCTAACCTTTGCCGTTCTCATTCTGGTTTCGAACCTGATGGGACTGTTTCCACTATTCATGTCGCCAACAGCCGCAGTCAGCGTGACTTTCGCGCTCGGCCTTTCTTCGTTTCTTTACTACAACTGGATCGGTATTAAGGAAAACGGAATACTCGGTCACCTGAAACACCTGGCGGGACCAATCTGGTGGATTTCATGGCTGATATTTCCCATCGAATTGATCAGCAACTTGATACGACCGTTTTCCCTCGGCATACGTCTGTTCGGCAACATGTTTGCGGATGAAAAGGTGTCCCACACCGTTTCTGGTCTTTATCCTTCTGTTACTCACTGGATAATCCCGGTGTTCCTTATGCCGCTGGGCGTCTTCGTTGCTTTTATCCAGACTTTTGTTTTTGTGCTTCTTTCGCAACTTTATCTCAGCGAGGTTTCGCACGCGGAGCATGAAGATCATGCTGCCGGGACTGAGGGAGCGGAACATAGTAATGCGCAACCCGAGGGTGCGCTCGCAGTTTCTTGATTTGGTAGTTAGCGCGTTTTCGAGCGATGTGGGCAATTGGGCTCGCACACGTTGGCACGCAGGTTTCCACGGATGGAGTTGTTAGAACTGAAGGCTCAACTGGCTAATAATTGTCTCTTGATTTAATAGCAGGTCTGTCTCGCAGGAGCGCCGTTGTAAGAGGGGCGGTGGATACCGGACGCAGGCGAAATCATAACAGCCCAGTCGTTGCTCAAAAGTTTTGCAGTGCACCATCAATTTCCCCGAGGCTCCGGCCTCAGCAGGAGAGATCAATAATGAGAAAACTCAATCTAATTTTCATGGCTGTCGTAGCAGTGCTCTTTAGCGCGATGACTGCTCTAGCGCAGGCCCCGGGAGCGGCAGAACACGCTACTGATAATAATCCCGGACTCAAGGCTCTGGCGGCGGGTGTCGGTTTTGCAATCGCGGTGGTCGGTGGTGCAATTGGCCAGTCGCGCATCGGTGCGGCAGCTTGCGAAGGTGCGGCGCGTAATCCCGGGGCCGCAGCAAAGATTCAGACGATGATGATCCTTGGTCTCGCGCTCATCGAATCGTTGGTTCTGTTTGCGTTAGTTATCGTGTTCGTGAAAGTCTAGGGCTGTCTAAGAGCAGTAAGCAGAGATGCGAGCGTTGCTTTCGGGCTGCGCTCGCATTTTTGTTTCAATCTTTGTCTATCTTTGCCGCCATCTAAATCTGTGTGATACGCTTTGGGCATTCTCCCAGGAATAAAGTTCCCCGAAATATGACGGGCGTTCCGTCTGTCCTCTTATTGGAGCTATGGACAGACAAGATTCCTGTCGCACTAACTTTGCTAAGGATATTACCGTTCGATGAAAGCTTGTCCAAAATGCGGGATGGAATATCCGGACACAACCACATTGTGCTCGGCCGACGGCGTTGCTCTCGAAAAGACCGATGATGCTTTGCTTGGTCAGGTTCTCGCTGGAAAATATCGCATCGAAGAACGTCTTAGCTCAGGCGGCATGGGTACGGTTTACCGCGGCACGCACGTCTTGATGGACAAGACCGTTGCCATCAAAGTATTGCGTCCCTCGCTTGCCGCTGACGAAAAGATCGTCGCGCGTTTTTCCCGAGAAGCGCGCGCTGCCTCCAAAATCTCTCATCCACATGCGCTTAGTGTTACTGATTTTGGCGAGGCCGAAAACGGCGTCGTTTTTCTAGTAATGGAATATCTGGACGGCAAGACGCTCAAGGAAATTATTCGCGAGGAAGGGCCAATGCCGTTGCCGCGCGCCGTGGAAATCCTTCGACAGATCGGTGGAGCGCTCGACGCTGCTCACGGTGAAGGAGTGGTCCATCGCGATCTCAAAAGCGACAACATTATGTTGCTCAGAAGTTCCGGAACAGATTACGCGAAGGTTCTCGACTTCGGCATCGCGAAAATCAAAGAGCCTGAAGGCACCTACGATCCCGGGCTGACTGCGCCGGACCTGGTGATCGGCACACCGCAATACATGTCGCCCGAGCAATGTTCGCAGTCTCCGGATATTGACGCGCGCTCAGACATCTACTCGCTAGGAGTAATCCTGTACGAAATGTTGGTCGGGCATGTGCCGTTCACTGGCGGTTCGCCGACGGCGATCATGCTGAAACATTTGCAGCAACCCGCACCATCTGTGCTCGCTGAACGAAGTGATGTACCGGAAGCGATTGGTCGCGTGATAGCACGGGCGCTTGAGAAGCGGCCGGAAGATCGCTACGAGACCGCAGGGGAGTTGGTTGAAGATTTTACGATTGCGGCAGGGATGGAGCCTGCCGGAGTTTCATCGTCCGCGAGCCATCCGCGAGTTGACGTTCCGCCGGCAACGAAATTAACTGACGAGACAGACGACGAAGAAACCATGGTGCGACGTCGGGTGACGCGCCCAATTGCTCCCCCCGCGCCAAAACCGGACGAGCCTCGGTTTGTTATCCCTTTGGAAGAGCAGGCACCGCCGCCGCCTGCCAGTTTCAATCCCTGGAAAGTTTTGATTCCTTCGCTGATCGGTTTGCTGGTTATCTTTGGTGTCATCTACGCGTTTTCGCGGAGCGCGCAGCCGACGAATGCGACTCCGACCGGGTCTCCTTTGGCAGCCGATCCCAACAGCAGTCCGGTAGAGCCGGCCAAACCGCCAACCGGCGCCTCGGAAGCAGGCATTCCGGCGGGTGGTGGCACCACTAACCAACCAGTGAACGGCAACAGCAACGCGAACGTCTCAGCGTCGCCAGTGCCGAACGAGAGTCCAATTGATATCGGCGGGGTTCTACCCGGTGTAAACGACAACGCAAACCAAAACTCAAATACTAAGAAACCAACTCCGTCGCCATTGCCTTCGCCAACTAGGTCAGTGCCTATAGACGACGCGCCGCCCCCGCCCGCTACTACCAAGTCACCGGTGCCGAAACCCACGGCGCCGGCTGCCAGCGCTTCACCACCCGATATGCGATAAGAGCTCGGATTGAACTTTTCCTATTCGCCGCAAGCTTTCCGAACTAGATCCAGCAGCCGGTCTTCATCGTCAATTGAGATTTGAATTTCGAGAACGTAGCAGGGAAGTTCCATCTTGAGCGTTGACATCTTGATAGCGTCTTTTGCCGTGGTCAGTAGTGCTAACGCTCCGTTTGCTTTCGCATCCTCAACCAACCGATCGAGGTCTGCCTGGCTGTAACTGTGGTGATCGGCGAAAGCGCGCGTGAACAGCGGCACGAAACCTTCGCTGCGCAGGTTATTGAAGAACGACCCCGGATTTCCTACTCCGCAAAACGCGGCTACTGGTTCGGAAAGGAAACTTTTCTTGTCGACGCTTTCGCCGTTGAGTTTGCGCATTCCTGAAGTGACCATACGCGAGGACAAAACCGGACTAGCGTCTGCCAATCGATTGACCGCGTCCTGAGTTGAATCTAGATCCTTGCCTTGATCGGTTCGCGTGATTACTACGCAATCGGCGCGCGACAAACCGGCGCGTGGTTCGCGCAAACGTCCGTGGGGAAGCAGTCTGCCGCCTCCCCAGGGATTTGTCGCGTCTATGGTCAGGATGTCCAGGTCGCGTGTGAGGCTCAGATATTGAAAGCCGTCATCAAGCACAAAGACCTGACTGCCGAGGTTCTTGATTGCCCAGTTGCCGGCAGCGAGTCGATCAGGATTAGAAATGACTGCAGCGACGTTTATGAGGTTCTGCGCGAGTAGGTAGGGTTCGTCACCGGAATCACGGACACCGGCGAGTAAGCGAGTCCCGTCTGAAACGACCACCTGTGACTTTGGATTTGGCCGACCGTAACCCCTGGTTAGCACGCAGACTTTTTTTCGGGTTTCGCTCGCAACTGCACGACAGACCCACTCGACCAGCGGAGTCTTACCGGTTCCGCCGGTAGTCAGGTTCCCGACGCTGATGACCGGTGCTGCAAGTCGCGAAACAGAAAACCAGCCACGCCGGTAAGCCGTTGCGCGTGCTCTCGTGGCAGCACTATATATCGCGCTGAGTGGCGGAAGAATTAATGACGCAAACGTGTTCATGCGATCGGCGCGTTGTCGGTGCGTAAAGGCCCAGTAGCCTCAGACACGTTTTCGGGAATGCTAAGTACCGATTCCAATAATTGCAGCGTGCGCTCAGTGGCGCCTCGGTTTTCGCTTACGAGCTTCTGAGCCAATTTGCCAATTTCACGAGCTCTGGCAGGTTCAGCAAGCAACTCCGAAATCGTATTTGCCAGAGCAGCAATTGTAGCTGAGTCCGACATTGGCTTTAACTGAACGATAGCGCCCGCTCTGACAAACGCCTCCACGATCGACTGAAAATTGTAAGTGTGCGGGCCGACAATCACGGGTACGCCTAGGGCCGCGGGCTCTATAACGTTATGCCCGCCTGTCTTGGCGATGCTCCCACCCACGAAAACAATCGAGGCTAGTGAATAAATGGATCGCAGTTCGCCGATGCTATCAAGGAGAATAACTTCAGATTGTCCGTCGCTTGCATCCGGCGGCGCACTTCTTCGGCTCCAGCGCAGTCCCGACATCTTCAGCAACTCGGCGACCTCGCCAAAGCGCTCCGGATGACGCGGCGCGATTACCAGGCGAGGGTTCGCTTCAGACCTGGAGACTACTTGTCGGAAACTGTTGACGATCAGGACTTCCTCAGGATCATGTGTGCTGGCGGCGAGAACCAATTGGGCCCCGGCGCTCAAGTTGAAGCGTTCTTGAAACCCCTTTGTCAACGAATCACCGGATGAGTCAGTTCCCGCGTCGAACTTCATGTTGCCCGCGACGAAGGTTTTGTCGCTAGCCATTCCCAAGGCACAAAGCCGGTCGGCATCGGCTTCGGTCTGCATAATGGCCAGGTTGAGGGAGGTAAGAACGCGGGTCATGAAACTTCTAATCAAGCGGTAGCGGCGGAATGATTGGGCCGAAAGGCGGCCGTTTACAAGCGCGACCGGAACTTGTTGCTGCTTGCATTCTCGCAGGAAGCCCGGCCACAGTTCCGTCTCCATTACCAGAACCGTGTCTGGTTTGATGGCTTTGAGCGTACGGCGAACGACCCAGCGCCAGTCAAACGGGAAGTAGAAGACTTTGGCTGCCTCCTGCTTAAAGATTTCGCGCGCGAGGTTTTGTCCCGTCTGTGTAATGGTTGAAATCGCGATTCGTGACTGCGGAAATTGCCGCTTGATTGCCTGAACCAGGGGACGCGCCGCTTGAGTTTCACCGACCGAAACACAGTGAACCCAAATTACCGGACGATCATCTCCCGGTATTGGCGCCAGCACGCCCCACCGTTCGCGAAAGCCGGCAACATACTTGCCGTGACGAAATGCGTCGAGAAGAAAGCGGGGCAGCAGGATGAGAAAGCCGAGACCCAGGAGAAGACTGTAAATGAAGTACATAGGTAGGACAGAAGAGGTTTTCCATTTCTCATTTGTCACTTAGCGGAGCAAATCCTCTTTGTTCTCCAGTGAAAATGCAAAATGGAAAATCTCTTCTACTTGCTCCTCGATGAGCAGTTGCTCCCGGAGACAGACAGGAATGTCTGTCTTACTTCGCGCGTTCGATGTAGCGGCCTTCCGTGGGATCGACGCGAATGCGGTCGCCTTCATTCACAAACGGTGGCACGGTCACGGTCACGCCATTTTCGAGAGTGGCCGGCTTGTTTACATTAGAAACAGTTGCGCCCTTCATGGTGGGGTCGGTACGGGTTACGGTTAACTCCATTGAAGGCGGCAGATCGATACCGACCGGCGCTCCTTCGTAGAACTCAGCCTGAATTTTCAGTCCCGGAGTTAACCACTGAGCGGCGTCTCCCAGGTCTTCATCGCTAAGGGCGACTTGCTCGTAGTTTTCGGTATTCATGAAATGGTGATGAGAACCGTCAGAATACATGAACTCCATTTCGTGCTGCTCGAAAATCGCGCGTTCAATCGAATCAGACGAACGAAACCTGTGTTCAAAGGATGAGCCAGTCTTAACATTCCGAAGCTTCGCCTGCACCATTGCGCGCAGATTACCCGGCGTGTGATGGCGAAATTCCATGACTTTGCACGGTTCGCCCTCGAAAAGAATCATCATTCCACGACGAATTTGAGTCGCTTGAATAGCCATAGTCTAATGTCAATCTCCGTCTAATATTTGTCCTGATACAGGCTTCGTTTCGTAATTTACCGTCAACTTGCCGGTAAGCTAACAGGTCGCGTTTCGAATCGCGTAGTTTAGCGATCACGAAATGGCTTTGTCCAGCAGACCCTTTCCAGACAATTCGGGCAATTGCTGGGTCGCTACAAATAAAAAGGCGGCTTTGCCAGGGACAACCCCGGCTCAGCCACCTTTTTTGAGGAGCCCACCTACCTCGATTGTGTAAACGCTTTCGGGCGCGACCGGTTCCAATATCAACTAATATTGGATTAGGCGGCGCGAGCCCTGGGTACTCGACGTTGCCGAGCGACTTGCCCGAGGTAGCGTTGTGCGTCGCCATATTTCGCAAACCGACGTTCATCGAGCCGGAACGCCGCGGTGTGATAATAGCGCCGGCCATTTATCATTCGCGCGGCATGTCTAATGTGCAACATCTCGTGATATAGAATGAATTCAACGAACCATTCCGGGACCTGAGTTGAGTCAAGCGATTTGCTTATCACGATCGTGTCGTACACGCGATCGTGGTGGCCGAGAATGCTTCGCGTTTTACGTTGAGACCACGTAAGAGTCGGTTTATCGAGAAGGGAATCAAAATATCGGCGATTCAGTTTGGAAAACATCTTGTCGAGGTCGTAAGCGCTGCCGCGCGCGCTGGAAATCATCTTTCGGCCACGGCCGCGACGGGCAATATCCGATGAGCGCATCACCTCCGGAGTTAAGGAATACTCGCGATAAGTTCGGTCGTGAACCGCTGGAATCTTTTTACCCAGTAATCTGGCGACCAGGACAAACGCGAGCGCGCGCATAACCTCCGGCGGGCTATCCTTACAAATGTCGGACAAACGGACATAGACCTGTCCAGAACGCAGACGAATCGTGTGACGTAGCCCGGCGTAAGGATAAAAGCGTACATCGACTACGGGCAGTCCACGTTTGCCGCCCAAGTGATGGAACGCGTCGAGAAAGAACTTTGTCACCTCAGTCATTGTCCGATACTCCCGACAAATCGCTTCCCTGTATAACCGCCTGCAAATGTTTATTCCGAGCTGGAAAAGCAGGAATGCTCGCGACCCTGGCTCCGGCCGGAAACCCGAGGGCCGGTATTCTGAGAGCTGGAGGCTGCCTCATATTACGGAGAACCCTCACCGAGCGTCAATTGTTCGCGGGAAAGCGCCACAAACCTCAGGAAAATCACCAATCGGGCGAGTCGTGGGGTCGCGTGGCGCAACCATGACACGGGAGATTCCGTGAGCTGAGTTCATCTTTAGACGAAGCTGTCTGCCCTGAATTCATATTTCTCAACCGGTACTCGCCGGTCGAGTTAAATCTTTGCAGCAGTGTGGATTATCCAATAGTCGGGGTCGCTGATCCTCGCAGTTCTAAAGTTTGCAGGGCGACAAACGATTCCTTTATACTGCGAGGCGGTCTTCCTTTAGCTTTTTACTTTCTTAGCTTTCGGGGTTGTCTAAAGAAAATCTACCAGTGAACTTGATGCCACGTCGGAATCCAACCCTCCAAGTCACCGAAAAGAGCAGCCTTGATCCGCGCACCCAATCTGTGCTTGCCGCGGTGATCAAGGAACACCTGGTCACCGGTGAAGCGGTCGGCTCGCTGGTTCTGTCAGAGCGATTTGCCAACCGTTCGGGATGGAGTTCGGCGACGATAAGAAATGTGTTGGCTGAGCTTGAAGAAGCGGGACTAGTCGAACAGCCGCACACATCGGCAGGTCGCGTGCCAACTGATCAGGGTTACCGTTACTACGTTGACTACATTCTCGAAGAAGCCAGGCTCTCACGCGCCGATCTCCGAGCCATCGACAAGGTGTTCACCTCCGACGGCGTCGATTCGGCCACTTCTTCGGATCGCATAATGGAGAAAATGTCCCATGCGCTCTCCGAGCTTTCGGCAAATGTGGGTATTGTCGTCTCGCCGTCACTTGCGGAGAACCGCTTAAGTCACATTGAATTCGTGCAACTTTCGGATAGACGAATTCTGGTGGTGTTAGTAACCGCCTCAAACAGCATTCACAATAAGATCATTCGGCTCGAGGACAACCTTACTCAGGAAGATCTAGAACAGACTGCGCGTTACCTGAACACCGAGTTTGGCGGCAAGAGCCTGCTGGCCATTCGCAGCGAGATTCTGGATTTGATGCAGGAGGAAAAGACCCTGTACGACCGGCTGCTACGAAATGCGATTTTGCTTTGCGATATGAGCCTGGAAGGTGAGGAGTCAACCGGCGGCGACGTCTATGTCGACGGAGCCTCAAATATCCTCAGCAAACCTGATTTCGTTGACGTTAACCGCATGCGCGAGTTGTTTAGGACCTTTGAAGAGAAGTCTCGCCTCATCAAGATCCTGAATGAATGTCTCGCTCGCGAACAACCTGCCTTGTGGGGAGATGTTCATGTCGTCATCGGCCGGGAACATCCAATCTCATCGTTGCGAAATTGTACCCTCATCACGGCTCCCTACCGGCTTGGCTCAAACGAACGACTTGGCACGATTGGCGTCGTGGGCCCGATGAGGATTGAGTATTCTCGCATCATGGCTATGGTAAACTACATGGCGCGGCTCATTGAGCGCCGCTTAAACGAAGAAGCGCACGGATAAGCCCTACCCAAACTTGAGCGAACAAACTGATCGATGGATCCTGAAGCAAGAGATAAATTAAACATTCCGGTCAACTTTCATGATTCGGACAGCGGAGACCCTCGTGACAACGCGCGGGATGCCTCAATATCTGAACCAGAAAGCGATGAGAAATTGACGCCTACGATGAACTCTGCGAATACTACCACCCCCGAATCTGAAGGGCTTGAACCGGACGACGAGCTCCGGGAGTCCTTGCCTTATCAGGCCAAGGGATCCACTGGCGATCTCACTCTCAACAAGCAGGGAGGTCCCGAGGTCGCGGAATTAGTTGCCACCAGAGCAGAGCTGAAGCGGCTCGAGAGCGAAGTTAAAGAACTGCGAGACAGCCTAACGCGGCGGCAAGCGGATTTCGAGAATTACCGCAAGCGAACCGAGCGCGAACGTTCTGAGACCTATAACCACGTGGTAGTCGATATTGCGGCTAAACTGTTGCCGGTACTCGATAATTTGAAACGAGCACTGGAGACTGAAGCTTCAATTGAAGCCAGTGAGTCAGATGAATTCCGCCATTTTCTTAGTGGCGTGGACCTGATTTACAAGCAACTCAATGGCGTGCTTGATGCCTTTGGCGTCAAACCGGTACTAGCTGAAGGCGAACACTTCGATCCGCATTTGCACGAAGCAGTCGTCACCGAACCTACCGACGATTACGAACCTGACACCGTGATGCAGGAGATCGTTCGGGGTTTTCGAGTTGGAGATAAGCTCATTCGCCCGTCGCTCGTCAAAGTAGCAGTCAAGAAAGAAGAAGATGACTCCTAGCGAGACCAGAACGTTAGGGAGATAACAATGGGAAAAGCTATCGGAATAGACCTGGGCACGACGAATTGCTGCGTCTCTATTTTGGAGGGCGGTGCAGTTCAGATTGTGCCTAACAAAGAAGGGGGACGAACTACGCCGAGCGTAGTTGGTTTTACCGACAAGGGCGAGCGTCTGGTGGGACAGATAGCGAAGCGTCAGGCTGTCACCAACGCCGCCAACACCGTGTATGCGGTGAAGCGTCTGATCGGCCGGAAATACAGCTCCGTCGAAGTTCAGAAGATGCGCGAGACTGCGGCGTTTGAGATTGTTGACTCCCCAAACGGAGATGCCCGGGTGCGTGTGCAGGGCCGCAGTTACAGTCCGCCCGAGTTATCAGGAATCGTTTTGCAGCGTCTGAAGGCTGCGGCGGAGGATTTTCTTGGCGAGCCGGTAACCGAAGCCATCATCACCGTGCCTGCTTACTTCGACGACACCCAGCGTCAGGCAACAAAAGATGCGGGAAAAATCGCCGGGCTGACAGTTGAGAGAATCATCAATGAGCCGACTGCGGCGGCTTTGGCCTATGGGCTCGGCAAGTCTAATAAGGAACGCATTGCAGTCTATGATCTTGGCGGCGGTACATTCGACATCTCCATTCTCGAGATGAGTGATGGTGTATTCGAAGTGCTCTCCACATCGGGCAATACGTTTCTCGGCGGTGAAGATATCGACGAACGCATCATGAACTGGATGGCCGATGAATTTCTGTCTGACACCGGAATTGATCTGAGACAAGATCGCCTGGCGCTACAGCGACTAAAGGAAGTGGCTGAGCGGGCAAAGTGTGAGCTCTCATCCGCAAACGAAACCAATATCAACCTTCCTTTCATTGCCGCTGACGCTACCGGACCGAAGCACTTCAACAAAGCGATGACGCGGACCGAGTTTGAAGCTCTAATCGTCGATTTGATTGATCAAACAATCGAGCCTTGCCGCAAAGCGCTTGAGGACGCCAAGTTGCAGCCCGCTGATATCGACAAGGTACTGCTCGTGGGCGGGCAGACGCGATCACCGATTGTTGAGCGCACCGTCGAAAAGATTTTCGGCAAGAAGCCTTCCGCGGAGATCAATCCTGACGAAGTTGTTGCGATGGGCGCCGCGATCCAAGGTGGTGTGTTGACCGGCGAAGTTAAAGATATTGTGCTACTCGATGTTTTGCCGTTGAGCCTGGGATTGGAAACACGCGGCGGTTTGTTTACCAAGATCATCGATCGAAATTCGACCATCCCTTTGCGCAACAGTCTGACCTTCACGACCGTAGTCGACAATCAGACTTCTGTCGAGATCCACATCCTGCAGGGTGAGCGGGAAGTGGCCGAAGGCAATCGATCGCTCGGAAAGTTTGAATTGGTTGGCATTCCTTCCAGCCCGCGCGGCGTGCCGCAGGTCGATATTACGTTCGAAGTCGATGCTAACGGTATCGTTTCCGTGTCGGCACAGGACAAGACGACGGGTCGAGAACAGCAGATGCGCATCACTCCGACTTCCGGCCTTGCGCCGGACGAAATCCAACAACTCATAATGGAAGCCGAGGGCTTTGCCGATTCCGATCGGCTGGCTAAGGAGATCGTCATCTTGCGCAATAAGCTGGAATCCCTGCTGCGCAACACGCAGAAATCGTTTGCCAAATTCAGGTCAGTGCTTTCGACTAACGATCAGGAAATATCCGAGCGCGTATTCAAAGAGACCGAGACGGCCATCAGCGCCGAAGGAAAAGAATCAATTAACAAGGCGCTGACTGCGCTTGAGAGAGTTGCCGGACAGCTTACCTCCGCCATGATGGATCCCACCGGCGCATCGGCGCAAAAAAGCCTGGAGAACGTTGAGTGAAGTTAAGAAGTTTTGGCCTGACAGTTTCAAAATCAGTATTACGAGAGGGTCTTTAAGAATTCGGGATGAGTAAACGAGACTATTACGAGGTGTTGGAAGTAAGCCGCACCGCAACAGATTCAGAAATAAAAAGTGCCTATCGCCGGCTGGCAGTTCGTTTTCACCCTGACAAAAATCCAGGCGATGGCGGCGCCGAAGAAAAATTTAAGGAAGCTGCCGAAGCTTACAGCGTGCTCGCTGACGCCGAGCAGCGAAAGCGTTACGATCACTTTGGGCATGCCGGCGTTTCCAGCGGTGCCGGACAATCCTGGGGCGCGCCCGGCTTTGGTGGCATAGAAGATATTCTCGGCGATCTTTTTGGTTTCAACGATGTCTTTGGCGGTGGTCGCGGAGGCGCGCGTCGCTCCGCGGCACAGCGCGGCGCCGATCTGCGTTACGACCTCGAGATTACGCTGGAAGATGCCTACCACGGGATGACCGCACAGTTGCGCATTCCGCGCCTTGAAACTTGCGAAACCTGCAACGGAAACGGAGCAGCGCCCGGTACGCAACCTGAGAATTGTTCTAACTGCAGTGGCACCGGCCAGATTCGCTACCAGCAGGGATTTTTTTCCGTAGCTCGAACCTGTCAGCCCTGTCGCGGGGCAGGGCGCGTCATCAAGACCCCGTGTCAGGATTGCCGCGGTGCCGGCCGCATCGAGCGCGAGAAGCAGATGGAAGTGAAGATTCCGGCGGGCGTCGAAACTGGCTCGCGACTGCGTGTTCAGGGTGAAGGAGAGTCTGGAACTCAAGGTGGTCCATCCGGCGATTTGTATGTCGTCATCCACCTTGCCGAGCACGAGCGTTTTGAACGGCAGGGCAGCAATCTTTACGCTTCACAGCCAGTGACCTTCGCTCAGGCAGCTCTGGGCGCGGACGTTTACGTGGCGACGATCGAGGGCGAGGAAAAGATCAAGGTTCCCACCGGCACGCAAACCGGCACCGTCTTTCGCATCAAGGGTAAAGGCATGCCGGTGCTTGGTGGCCGTGGCCGTGGCGATCTCTTCGTCTCCGTCAGCGTTGTGACACCAACTTCCCTTACGCGCGAGCAACGCAAACTTCTCGAGCAACTCGCCGTAGTTGAAAACAAGGATCTGGAAGACAAAGGTCTGGTGGACAAAGTTCGCGACATCTTCGGGTAACGATTCTTTTGCAGTGCGCTTACCTGTCAGCGCTTTCTCGAGCGCTGCCCTTGACGCCGCGTTTTAAGAGTACCTCGTTGGAAGGTTGCGACAGGTCGCAGCCGACCAAAGCGGTGACAGGTCACCGCACCCCAAATCAGGAGAACGATATGAAGCACTTCCTCCGCGTTCGCTTTCCCTTCTTGCTTTTTGCTGCATTTCTAATCGCCAATTCTTTTCCCGTTCAGGCCCAGGACAGCATGCAGCGCTGGCAGAATTTCGATTTTGCCACTTCAGCACTGAAGCCGGCTGACATCGCAAAGGTGCCGCTGGAAGACTTGAAGCTGATGCGCGGCATCGTCTTTGGCCGTCATGGGCGAGTTTTCAAAGATGCAGAGATCAAGTCTTACCTTGAAGCTCAGGACTGGTTCAAGGTTAATCCTGACTTCAAGAACTCGATGCTCAGTGCGACTGAGAACCGCAACCTCGACCTTATCCGCGACGCCGAGGCCAGCAAACATTCGAACGTTCAGCCTGGCGACATGCGCTACTGGCGCGCGCGTGCGCTGACACCGACGAAACTCGGCGTTCACAGCGGTGCCGAGTGGCGCGTCCTGCGTGCGGAAGTTGAGGCGATTCACGGCAAACGATTCGGCGAGGCCTGGCTGCAGCAGTATTTTGACGAGCGCTACTGGTACAAGCCGAGCGACAAATATGATCCAAAGTCGCTTGCGGCGCTGGAGCAGAAAAATCTAGACACAATTGCGGCCGCGCAGAAGAAGTCGCGCAAGGTCGCACTCGCCCCCGGCGATATGGAGCTTTTTGAGAACCGGTTGATCTCAGCGCAGATGTTGCGCGGTTTGAGCCTCAACGAGCTGCGGCTGTTGCGCAACGAAGTCTACGCGCGTCACGGGCGCCAGTTTCAAGCTCCCTGGTTGTCGCAGTATTTTTTCAGTCAGCCGTGGTATCGACCCGACGAGAACTTCAAAGACGAGCAGCTGTCCGGGCCTGACAAAACTAACGTGGAAACGATCGTAGCCTACGAGAAAACGATCCATGATGAACTGGGAAGCAAACCAATCACGCGCAGCCTGCTCGAAGGTTTATTTGTCGAAGACGCCGTGAAGATGCGGCAGGAGATTTACGCTCGGCGCGGCAAGGTCTTTACCAAGGAGCCCTGGTTTCAGACATACTTTGAAAGCTTCGCCTGGTACAAGGCCGATCCTAAGTTTACCGATGCAGACTTGAGCCCAATGGAGAAAAGCAACGTCGCTACCATCGCCGCTTATGAGAAAAAGGCTGTGAGCGCCGAGAGCGTCATCGAGGGTTGATAAGGCCCACTCCGGTCTCGCGTGTCGAGACCAAAAAAAGTAAACAGTAAACAGCGAGAATGGCGGGCTTCATACCAACGATGCCCGCCTTTCAGCTTTGGCCGGTAATTTCCATCCAGGATTCCCGAATCGCACGCTGACTATTCTACAAACGGTACCGAACCTTCGCCTTTCTAAGTGCGTCTTCCTGGTTGTCGACGTTTTGCAAGCGCAGCGTCACGTCCGCATTCAGATCGAAGCCGGCGCGTTCGCCTGCTTGTAGTTTCACTGTTCCAGCTGCCGCGATCATCGCCGCGTTGTCGGTTGAAAGGTGTGGCGAAGGAAAGTATGCCGGAATTCCTAAACGCTCCGCCGCCGTGCGCGCCGCATCTCGCAAGGCGCCATTGCAGGCGACGCCGCCGGCAACTATCAACGTCTTAGCCGGATATTCTTCCGCGAGGCGCTCGGTAGTTCCGACCAACGACCGCACGACAACACTCTGAAAACTTGCTGCGAGATCTTTGATCGGCTGCGACGGCTCTTCGCCATTTCTGACCGGCTGCATTCCCGTCTCGCGCACGTGTTTGGTGACGGCAGTCTTCAAACCACTGAAACTGAAATCCGCGGAGCCGTCGCCCATGCGCGGCAATGAAAACTTTACCGCTTTGGGATTTCCTTCGCGCGCCAGGCGTTCGATGATTGGTCCGCCCGGATAGCCGAGGCCCATCAGCTTCGCCACCTTATCAAAAGCCTCGCCGGCAGCATCGTCGCGCGTTCGCGCCAGAACTTTGTATTTTCCTGGTTCGGGAATTAAAAACAAATTACTGTGGCCGCCGGAAACAATCAATGCGAGTGCCGGATACGCAACTGGCGGATTGCCAAAAGCGACGGAATAAACGTGTCCCTCGATGTGATTCACGCCCACTAGCGGTTTTCCCAAAGCGAACGCCATCGCCTTTGCATACGACACGCCGACCAGTAGCGAACCGACCAGTCCCGGTCCAGCGGTGACCGCGATGCCGTCGATCTCCTGAGGCTTTATACCTGTTTGCGTGAACGCCGCTTCAACGACGGGAACGATCTTGTCCAGGTGTTCGCGTGAAGCGATTTCCGGAACTACGCCGCCGAAGCGTTTGTGGGTTTCGATTTGCGAAGCGACAACGGAGGAGACGATTTCGCGGCCATCGCGCACAACGGCCGCCGCAGTTTCGTCGCACGACGTTTCAATTCCAAGAACCAGCATGTGAGGATTCTAGCAACGTTTTCCGAAGGGAGCGAAAGTTCAGAAGACAGAATGCAGAATACAGGAGACAGAATAGCGGCAAGGTGCTCCATCTCCACTCAGGTTCTTCTGACTAATGTATTCTGTCTCCTGTATTCTGTGCGCGCCAATAATCAACTCATCACGGTGCGAAACGCGGAAACAAATGCCTCCATTTGTGGTCGCGTACCTAGGGTTACACGCATAAAGTTTGGCAAAGCCGGAAAAACGCGGCCTACCTGAACGTTGCGCTCGCGCATTGCCGCAATCATTGGCTTCACTTCTCGACGCAGGTCAATCATCAGAAAGTTCGCGTGAGAGGGAATAAAAGTGAAGCCCGCCTTGTCCAGCTCGCCATAGACAAACTTCTTCACTTCGCTGTTCCGCCGGCGGCCCTGCTCCACCTGCGCGGCATCCTGAAGACTTGCCAATGCCGCGACCAGTGCCATGATGTTCACGCTGTCCTGTGTTTGCTGTACACGCATGCGTTGGATCAGCTCCGGTCGCGCGATGCAATACCCGCAACGCAAACCCGCCATGCCGTAAACTTTGGAAAACGTCCGCGCTACGATCAGGTTCGGATATTGCTGCAGCAGCGGGATAACGCTCTCGTAGTCGTTCGATTCAACATAATGGTGATACGCCTCGTCGATAAGCACAACTGTCTGACTCGGCGTCTTAGCCAGGAACGCTCGTATCTGATCTTTCGGTGTGATGCTCGCAGTTGGATTGTTTGGATTGCAGACGTAAACCAAACCGGCGTTACTGGTCGCGGCTAACATTTTCGGCAAATCGTGCGCGAAGTCCGCAGTCAAATCTATTTTCACTACCTCGGCTTGCGCCGTTTGCGCGTGCGCGAGAATTGCCTCAAAAGTTGGATTGCCGACTACGAGCTTCTTGCCGGCCGCCGTAAACGCGGCGGCAGCGACTTTCAGAATTTCGCCCGAGCCGTTGCCGAGCAGAATCTGTTCGGCCGGTACGCTATGCAGTTTCGCCAACGCGTCAACAAGGGGCCCTTCATGCTCGTCAGGATAGCGCCACACGAGACTAAACGCCTCAGTCATCGCCTGCACCGCCAGCGGCGAGGGGCCATAGGGATTCTCATTCGAGCTGAGACGAACGAGCGTGTTGGCGTTGCCTCCTGTGCTGACCAGGCGTAACGCCGGCGACGAGAGCGACAGCGATGGGTTCAATGCAGCAAAGGCCGCACTCGTTCCCAGTATCCTCGCGAATCCACGACGCGAAAGTGGTGTGCTCATGGTTCCTCCTCTAGTCTTCTACGGGAGAGCCTTGTTGGAATACTATTGGCTCTGACCAAGTGCTTCATAGGTGGTCTCAGCTCGTCGCCTCGGAGAGGCGAAAGGTTTATAGCCCAGCAGTCTGTTTGATTCCAGCTCCGGAGCGCAATAGTTTTGTCGCGCTCCTGCAGAGCGCGCGAAATAGGTAAGGGTTATACGTTGCTCCTACGAAGCCGGGACTACAGGCGATAGGGTCGAATGCCGGCATCTGCGACTTGTTCAAAGCTTCCTTTCAGTCTCTGCTCAATTCATAGAAGCTAAGCGCGGAATCACCCTGTTTTAGTATTCGGCTGCGGATTATACTCCCCGCCTCAGGTTTCAGATCATTTTTGTGATGGTGTTCGACGATTAGCTGGCCGGTTTCGGTCAACAGACTGGACGCGTGCGCGCCGAAGAGGTTGAGCATTGGGGAATAGTCCGTTGCGTAAGGTGGATCGAAGAAGACGATGTCCCAGGGCTTTCCGGAGTCGGGCCGCTTCGCAACGAAGCGGCGCAAGTAGTCCATAGCTTCTGCTTGGTTTACCTCACTCTCGGCTCGCGCAATATGGCAAAGATCAAGATTCGCTTTGATTAAGGCGCACATTTCTCGTGAACTGTCGACAAAGGTAACGTGAGCAGCGCTGCGTGAGATCGCTTCGATACCAACTGCACCTGAGCCCGCGCATAGATCGAGAAAGCGAGCGTGTATGATTCGCGGCGCGATGATGTTGAAGAGTGTCTCACGGAGACGATCCGAGGTTGGCCGCACTTCAAGCGAAGGTGGACTCTTCAGATTTCGGCCACGATATTTTCCAGCAATAACTCTCAAGGTTAATTCGAACCAAGAAATTATCCGCAGATTACGCAGATTTCACAGTTACTGAAAACAATGAGGACAATGCAAGTAGCAGCGCTACGATAATGAAGTTCAAAGTTCTTCTTAGCTCGAATCCGCGTAATCTGTGGATTATCATCCTACCGCTGCGAGCCCAAAGCGAGCGTCGGAGCGAACCCGCTCAAGCAACGCCGCAGTCTCAGCTGACTTTCCACCTTTGGCCAGATAAAACTCTGCTTCCTTGCGCGCGCCCTCGATGAATTGCTGATCGCGCACGAGATTTGCGACGCGAAACTCTGCCAGTCCTGATTGCCGCGTACCCAGCAATTCGCCTGGCCCGCGCAGCTCAAGGTCCTTTTCGGCAATCACGAAGCCGTCATTTGTCTTTGCCATGATGCCAAGCCGTTCAACTGCGACTGCAGTCTGTTTGTCTGACGTGAGCAGGACACAGTAACTTTTCTCCGCGCCGCGCCCGACGCGCCCGCGCAGTTGGTGCAACTGCGAAAGACCAAATCGCTCGGCGTGTTCCACGATCATCACCGATGCGTTGGGAACATCAACGCCAACTTCAATCACGGTCGTGGAAACAAGTATTTGAGTTTCCCCCGCGACAAAGCGGCGCATCACTTCTTCCTTGACCGCGGTCTTCATCTTGCCATGTATCAGACTGACCGACAGCCGCGGGAAAACTTTGTCCCGCAAGTATTCGTATCGCTGCGTGGCGTCTTTCAGGTCTATTTTCTCCGACTCTTCAACCAATGGATAAACAACGTAGACTTGCCGTCCCGCCTTCACCTCGCCGGCGATCAGCTGCTTAACTTCAGGTCGCTGCTCTTCTCCGAACACCCGGGTTTCAATCGGCGTTCTGCCAGGCGGCAGCTCATCGATAATAGAAACGTCGAGATCGCCATAGATGGTCATAGTCAGCGAACGCGGAATAGGCGTGGCGGTCATCACCAGCACGTCGGGATTGAAACCGCGCGAACGTAATTCGGCGCGTTGCATCACGCCAAAGCGATGTTGTTCGTCAATTACGGCCAGGCCGAGATTCTTGAACGTGACTGCGTCTTGAATGATCGCGTGCGTGCCGATGCAGGCCTGAATGTCACCGGCGGCAAGTTCTACCTGAAGTTTTCTCTTCTCAGCGGCGCGCAGCGAACCGGTGAGTAATTCAACGCGATACGGGGATTTGGCAAGCAATCGTTTGATGTTTCGAGCGTGTTGTTCGGCGAGGATTTCGGTTGGCGCCATCAGCGCGGTCTGGTAACCGTTTTCCATCGTGGCCAGCATGGCGATCAGCGCCACGATCGTCTTGCCACTGCCGACATCGCCCTGCAGCAGCCGGTTCATCGGCGCCTCGGATTGCAGGTCTTTGAATATTTCTTTGACGACGCGTCGCTGGGCGTCGGTCAACTTAAACGGCAACACTGAACCGATCCGTAACTTCGTCGCCTGATCGAGTTTGATTCTTGTTCCTTTTGCTTCTTTCACGCGCCGGCCGCGTTTCAGGCTAATGCCGAGCGCCACCCAGAAGAAGTCTTCGAAGATGAGCCTCAGGTGCGCCGGACTTCGCGCCTGATCGTAAAGTGCGAGCGGTACGTCTTCAGCCGGAAAGTGAATCTCGCGCAGGGCTTTTGAACGGCCGATCAGGTTTCTACGCCGCAGCAACTCTGCGGGTAGAGTTTCCGGAATTGCAGAATCGGGCAGCAGCCCGAGCACGGCGTGCATGATTTCACGGACGCGTTTGGAACTAAATTCACCAAGCTTGCGGTAGACAGGCACGCGCCGTCCGCTGTGAATCGCAGTAAGCGCTGGATCACTGCTATCGACCGCGTCGAGTCCAATCGCCTTGCCGGCTTTTGTTTCCGATGTTTGATCGATTTCAATCGAGTCCGGCTCGCGGTTTGCAACGGCTAGCAACTCGAGTTCATCAGCAGGTTTGCTCAGTTTCAAGGAAAAGGTCGCGCGACGCTTGTCCCAATCCCATCTGCCAAAGGTTATGAACCGAGCACCTCGCGTGAAACGCTTGGAGTAATAACTGATGATATCGTGCGCGTGTGAACCGGAAACGAACCACCAGACCACTATGGGTCTTCCGGTTTTTTCCGGATCGGTTGCAGTCACTTCGAAGATGAAAAGGCTGGATCTCCCTGGAGAGCGCTTGTTTTTTACCTGAAAGGCGCCTGCAATCTTGACCACGAGTTCCAGCGATGCCTCGATTCCAGGGGTCAAGTCGCTTATGTGGGCCGGACTTGATCGATCTTCGTAACGCATCGGCAGATAGCTCAACAGATCTTCGACTGTGGCGCCGGTGGAACCTCTCTTGTTTGCGTGGCTGGCGATGTCCAATGCAAGTTTGTGAGAGAGGGTTTGGCCGAAGCGAGGGAGCCCATATTTGTATACTTCGTCAAGCGGTGCTTTGAGACTGAAAGGAGGCGGCATGCGCGCCGGATCATAGCATAGCCGTGGCGCATAGGAATTGTGGAGCCAAAGAGATCTGTCGACTTGAGTGGACCAGCAATCTTGCATTACCGTCTCATCACGTCCAGCGAACAGGGAGACTTAACGGATGACTTCTGGAAATGAGTTAACCGCCCAAACGCGCGAGCAACTTACAAAAGTGCGCACCGTCTTATTGCAGCTGCATAAGGCGCTGCTCGACTTCGAGCGCGCGGGTTATGAACGCGAGCGCGGCAAGATTGAGAACAGTTATGCGTATCTGCAGTTGGTAATGAACGATCCCTGGTTCGCCTGGCTAAGGCAACTTTCGGAACTAATCGTTGAGATGGATGAACTCCTGGCAGCGAAGGAAACGCCGAATGAGGGTACGGCGCTGGCTCTGATTCAGCAGGCGAATAACCTGCTGACTCCTTCGGAATCCGGGAACGAGTTTCAGAAGAAATATTTTACGGCGATGCAGCAATCACCGGAGGTGGTGTTGGCGCATGCAGGGTTTGCAGCGGTGTTAGGTCCGGCTAGGCTGTCGAAAGAGATTCACTAGCGAAGAGGGAATCGGGTTTGGAGTGCGGCAAACCAGTGGCCGCACTCCAGAATTGTTAGTTAGTTCGTTGTTGCTTCTGCTTTGGCGCAGTGCTGATCAAATGCCTGGATCAGTTCACTAGCGACCTGCCCCGCGTCTCGGCCTTCAATCTGTCGGCGTTCCATCATATAGACGATTCGACCGTCTTTGAGTATCGCGATTGAGGGCGAGGAAGGTTCGTAGCCGGTGAAGTAGCTGCGCGCTTTTTCGGTGGCCTCAATATCGGCGCCGGCAAACACAGTCCCAACCTTGTCTGGACGGATAGTGTGTTGCAGTGCTCGCGCGATTCCCGGCCGGGCTTTCCCCGCCGCGCAGCCGCATATCGAATTTACAACCACCATAACGGTGCCTTTGCTCTCTTCAATCGTTTTTTGCACGTCTTCGGGCGTGCGCAGTTCTTCAACACCGATTCGGGTTAGTTCTTCACGCATCGGGCGAATCATTAGTTCTGAATATGGCATTGCTTTTCTCCTGGTTGACTTTCAAATACTCGTTGAAGGCGATTGTAACACGACCTGCTGCAACTACAGTGGTTTAGGGCGAGGGCTACTCAACAACAATCATCGCCCGCAGCTCGCGAAACTTCCGATCGCTAATGCCCCGCACCATCATCAAGTGCTCCGCCCGGCGAAAAGGCCCGTATTGCTGGCGGTGCGCAATGATTCGCTCAGCAATCCCACTGCCGACGCCGGGAAGTTTCTCAAGTTCCTGCCGGGAAGCGCTGTTGATGTTTATTAACGAACGGCGCTCGGCTGTGGGTGCATCCGAATTCAACTGAACCAAAGACTGTGGCGGACTTGGACGTGTAACGCAGGCTGAAGCGGAGAAGAAGACTGCTGCGAGGGTGACGAGCGCAGTCAGCGACGGGCGGTCTTTTGCTGGCGGGAGATTCTGTTTCACGTACGCAAGTAAGTGTTCGTGAAGGCTTTGTAACTCTGCCGCTCACGTGTGCACTACGCTAGAAGCCTAATGCTTTCAAAAGTTCGTATGTTTTACGCGACGATGTCCACAGATTTTTCCACAGACGGCGTGGAAAATGTGTCGATGCGGTTGCGCGAAGAGTTTCGAGTTTCGAGGTCCGAGGTTCAGGGGGCTTCGCAAAGAGCAACTCGAAACGCAAAAACGGGGCTCGAAGCTACTCAAACTTCGCCGCTCTCGTCCCACTGCGCGATCATCTCGTAGGCGCGGCCCAGCACTGGTCGCGGGCGTGAGCCGTCAGCCTGGCCGATAAGGCCTTCGCGTTCCATGATGTCGAGAATCGCCGCCGCACGGCCGTAGCCAATGCGCAGCCGGCGCTGCAGCACTGACGTCGATGCTCGCTTCATCTCCACGCAAATGCGGAGTGCCTCTTCGAACAGCTCATCGTGTTCACCATTGCCTTCTTCAAGGCCCAGCGCTTCTTCCTCGGATTGCGTGATTGTCTCGTTGTATTCGGGCTTAGCCTGCGCTTTGGCATGCGCAACGATTTTGCTAATCTCAGTCTCGTCTACGTAAGCGCCGTGAACGCGAATGAGACGCGAAGTGCCTGGCGGCAGAAACAACATATCACCGCGCCCAAGCAGATGTTCAGCGCCATTAGTGTCGATGATTGTGCGCGAGTCCACTTTGGAAGAGACGCGGAAGGAAATGCGCGAGGGGAAGTTTGCCTTGATCAGGCCGGTGATTACGTCAACTGAAGGACGCTGCGTGGCTAATACCAAATGGATGCCAACTGCGCGCGCCATTTGCGCGAGTCTGGTTATCGACTCCTCGACCTCGCGGCCGGACGTCATCATTAAATCCGCTAGTTCGTCGATGATAATAACGATATAGGGAAGTGGTTTGTGCGGCTCACCGCGTTCGTCATATTCCTTGACGAGATTACGCCGCATGATTTCAGTGTTGTAGCCATCGATGTTGCGCACTCCCCAGCCGGCCAGATCGCGATAGCGCTTTTCCATTTCACCTACCGCCCACTTAAGCGAACGCGAAGCTAACTTAGGATCGGTGATGATGGGGGCCGCGAGATGGGGAATGTCTGCATAAAGCCCGAGCTCGAGCCTTTTGGGATCGATCAGGATGAACTTCACTTCGTCCGGCCGCGCCCGGTAAAGAATTGAAACGATCAGGGAATTGACACCGACAGATTTACCGGCGCCTGTAGTTCCCGCGATCAATAGGTGCGGCATCTTAGCCAGATCAGCGACGTAGTTGAGCCCGTCTATGGTCTTGCCCAATGCGATCGTGAGTTTAGAGGATGACTCACGAAACGCGCGCGACTCGATAACTTCGCGCAGGAAGATCGTTTCCCGTCGCGGATTAGGGACTTCGATACCCACGTGCGGCTTGCCGGGCATGCGGTCTATGCGGATCGACTCGGCTTTCAGAGCGAGACAGAGATCGTCGACCAGCGAAACAACGCGCGAGTATTTCACGCCCGGATCAGGTTTGAACTCATAAGTCGTGACGACAGGGCCAGGACAGATATGCTTGATCTGTCCGGTGACATTAAACTCTTTGCATTTTTCGGCGAGACGGGTTGCCAGACTAAGCAGCTCTGTGTCTGCTTGTTCGCTGGGCGGCGGCGCCTCGTTCAAAAAGCCGAGCGGTGGCATGGAATATTCGGTGTAGGCGACGCGACGCGCGCGATCGGCGTCAAACGGAAGTTTTCCGGTGGCGGCTGCTTCACCTTTCGGACGTAGAACCGACGCGCCTTTAACCATCTCCTCAGCGTCATCTTCGTCATCAGCGACTGCAGTTCCATCTTTGGACCCGGGAGAAATAGAGCGGCGGCCGAGAGACCTGCTAACGCCGGCTGTTCCCGGAATTCCAGCAACGGCAACTGCAGCGCGCACGGGTTCTGCGGAGCTTTGGATCGTTGTCAGTTGAGCGGCCGCTGGTTCACCGCGGCTGATCCACTCTGCGTTAAGCGCCGGGTCCACGCCGTCCTTCATAAACTGGGCGATGCGTTGTTCTGCGCTCAAATCGGTTATGCCCCTCAAGGCACTCTGCGCAGCCAACTGCTGAGCTTTGATCAAGTCGCGCTGTTCCTTGCGCAGACGTTTCTGTTCAGATCGAGCTTCATGCCACGCCCGCAACTTCGCGGGTAAACTTCCGACCACCGCGAAGCGAGCAGCGATTACTGCCAGAAGTTTTTCGTACAGGCCCACAAAAGAGAAGCTGGTTGCAAGCAGCAGCCCGGTAGCGGCGAGGGCAATCAGGAGCACAGTTGCGCCGACAGTATTGAGCCCACTTGCAAGCCCACGCGAAATTAGTGTTCCAACTACACCGCCGGGTTGAACGCTGGAATCAAAAATCGGATGGATGTTTGAAATTGAAAGGAGAGACGCGGCTGCTAGCGTCAGGAGCACGAGGCCAAGCAATCGAGAGAAGGGCGCGTGAAAGCTGAGTGTCTTGAAACGTCGCCAGGCAGCGGCGAGAAACAAGCAGGGAAGCAGATATGCAGCCAACCCAATCGCCTGAAACAGAAGCGCGGCAACATTCGACCCGATTGAACCGGCCCAGTTATGGGTCTCAGTTTGTCCGAAGGTATTCCAGGAGGGGTCGTTGGGATTGAATGCGGCCGAGACGAGGCACAACGCGAGCAGCAAGCCAACCGCGAGCAGCAGGATCGCCACAATCTCATTTCGGCGAGTATTCCGCGGAGTAATTATTCTTGGTTGCTCCTCAAACTCGGTAGTTGCCATTTCGCTCCGAATTGTCATCAGTCCGCCTGCAGTCACGGCGGGTATTGTGCAATGCAAACTGGTAGTTTGGGTGTTACTAGCCTAGTGGCTAGCGATCAATAAACCAATCGTTTGCGTTATGGGTTACGCCGCCTTCTTCGCCAGCAAGAAAGCCTTGATAAAATCGTCTATGTCGCCGCCAAGTACGGCATCAACATTCCCGCGTTCGAGCTTAGTCCGCGTGTCCTTCACAAGTTGATATGGCGCCAGTACGTAACTCCTGATTTGCGACCCGAAAGATATATCGCTTTTGCTGGCTTCAAGCTGCGCAGTCTCCACGCGGCGCTTTTCCAGTTCGAGTTCGTAGAGCCGCGAACGCAGGACCTGCATGGCGACCGCGCGATTCTGATGTTGCGAACGCTGGTTTTGGCACTGCACGACGATTCCAGTGGGTGCGTGCGTGATCCGGACCGCCGAGTCGGTGGTATTGATGTGCTGACCACCGGCGCCGGTTGCGCGATACGTGTCGACTCGTAAATCTTTGTCTAAAACTTCCACTTCGATGTTTTCGTCGATCTCCGGATACACAAACAGTGACGCAAACGAAGTGTGACGCCGGGCCGCCTGGTCAAAAGGAGAGATGCGCACCAGACGGTGGACTCCAGCTTCAGCCGCGAGCAATCCGTAGGCGTATTCACCTTCAACTCTAAACGTTACTCCCTTGAGTCCTGCTTCTTCAGCGGGCTGGTAGTCAATGATCTCGGTCTTGAATCCGCGTTGTTCCGCCCATTTCAAATACATCCGCAGGAGCATCTCTGCCCAGTCCTGCGACTCCGTGCCGCCGGCGCCTGGATGGATAGTGCAGATAGCATTTAGCTGGTCATTCTCGCCGCCGAGCAGCATTTCAGTTTCGGCTATTCCAACGTCATGTCCCAACTTTTCGATAAGCGTACCAAGTTCTTTCAAAGATCCTTCATCTTCCTCGGCAAACTCGATCAGCACGCCGGCGTCGGCAATTTTCGATTCAAACAGCTCTTGGCGCTGGATCTTCTTTTCCAGGGCGGTTCGCTTCTGCAATAGTTTTTGCGCGGCTTCCTGATCGTTCCAAAAGTCAGGCGATGAGGCCTGATTTTCAATCCGCTTCAACTCTTCGCGGCCGGCCGCAACATCAAAGAAACCTCCCGAGTTGCTCGACGTGGGTGCGCAGTTCGTCATACGCGGTTTTTAATTCCTGAATTGATAAAGTCTCGACCATTAAGCCTCCAAAGTAGTAACAGTGTATTTAGTCAGCGAGCGGCCAACGGCTTACCGCCCCTTCTGCGAAACGAAAGTGCAAACATCAACAGACTCAGAACAGTGCAACTGACGACAAACAAATCGCCGTGCTTTGTATAGAAGGTCGGAGCCTGGTGCGTTTGCGCGATTGTCCAAACCCTCACTTCCGGTTTGAAGCCCTCAGTTGCGTCCTGCACTTCGCCGGCTGGCGAGATGGAGGCCGTTATCCCAGTGTTCGTCACCCGCAGCAATGGGCGGCCATTTTCAACAGCGCGAAACACCGCGTTAGCGAGGTGTTGCCGCATAACTGCTGTTGGCCCAAGGTAGCCATCGTTCGAAATATTGATTAGCACATCAGCGCCTTCGCCGCTGAAGGTACGCACAATTGCTGGATAGGCCGACTCGATACAAATAAAAACTCCGGCGCGTACTGTACCAACCACCATAAGCTGGTACTTCGTTCCCGGGGTAAAGTCGCCGACTATCCCTCTTATCAAGCCCACTCCCGGCAACCAGTCAGGTAGCGGAACATATTCGCCAAACGGCAGCAGGCGAATCTTATCATATTGAGCGACGAGCTTACCCTCTTCATTTATCAGCAACGCGGAGTTGTAGATCCCGTCGTTTGGCGCGAGTTCCTGAGAATTTAGCAGCACGGAGGTCTTGTTTGTTTTCGCGAAGGTTGCTAGACGGTCGCGCAGCCGGTTGTCGCTTCCGTAACTGAAGTTCATGGGCGACTCCGGCCAGATTACTAGGCGGGGTTTTCCATCATCCGGCAGCTGTTGCAATGCAGATTCGCTCATCGAAAGATGACGGGCAGTAAGCTGCTGTAATTCATCTTCCGACTTGACGATTGTCACCGGCACGTTTGGCTGGATCGCAATTACAAACACTGACGAAGCGTCGAAATGGGCGTCTACCTCGACTGGGGTGGAAAGACTCGAAGCGAATAGCGTAGCGCCGACGGCTAAGAGTGCCACTGCCGCTATGACGTAAGCTCGTGACGTTCGCCGCAGCAGCGCAAAGGCAACTGCGACGTTTACAAGCACCACTAGAAATCCCACCGCGTAAACGCCGCCCCAGCTTGCCGACCTGATCAATAGCGGATGATAAGCCTGGGAATAGCCGATCGCATTCCACAGCTGACCAGTCGTTTCAAGTCGGGCCCATTCCAGCGCCGGCCAAAGTATCGGTGCTAGAAACAGAGCGGAAGTGCCCCAGCTCCGGATCGCACGAGCCAGCAATAGCATTGCAACTGCGGGAAAGACTCCGACCACCAGGGTGGCAGGAAGCAGCAGCGCAAACGCGACCCAGGGTGACAAGCCTCCAGTATGGATCATTGAATAAGTGAGCCAGTAACATGAGCCATAAAAGAAGGCTGTGCTGAACAACCATCCCAGGTAAAAACTGCGAAACGGCCGAGGCGCGCGGGCGACAACTAACAAGACTGGAACAAGCGCGATCCAGGCGAGAAGTGACAGATCAAAATTCGGAAATGAAACGATGAGAAGTGCCGCGGAAATCAAGGCGACACCGCAGTCAGCCAGCGAGGGGACTTCAGAGCGAATGCGGGCTAGGAAATCTGCAGACCGTGCTGTTCTTCGAGACTCTGGTCGGGAGGATGTGGAGCGTACGTCCGGCATTGGCGCTGAGTTTACCAAAAGCCTGATCGGCTCGGTAAGAATTCGAGGCGCGCGCTTTCAGGGGTTGCAGGATGAGGTTCGGGGAAGTCTGGAAAAATATTTCTTGGCTGCGAATAATCAAGGTCGCAGCGCGACCGAATCCGCGGAAACATGGTCAAAAAGACAGAAAACGTCACCGTCAAAGTGACAAATTACGTCGCGCATTGACTGGATCAGAAAGTAAGTATTCTGAGTCTTATTTGAGGAACAGCGGATTTCGGGCCGAGGAAATCCAATGTAGTTAGGCAAAAGAAAAGACTGGACTGTAAATGCGGGAGAACCCAGCCATTTCTGACTGGGTTCCAATTTCGGGGGGATGCACTGAAGGGCTGCTCGGCGGGTGGCTGGCGCAGCGGCATGCGGCGCTCAGAGAAGTGATGGCGGCGGGGGCACTTTCAACCTTTACATTGGGTCTTGCGTGCGTGCCGGTTATCTCCAGAGCAGCTTGCGTGCCACAAGAGAAAATTTCTGGAAAGCCTAGACGATTGGCAATAGGTATGATGAGTAACTCAACAACATCATTCCAATTCAGTGCTCCGAAGACGGACCACGAACGCGTCAGCTCTAGCGTGGCAACGTGATGACATCAAATAACAGGAGGCAAAAGAGGGAGAACCCAGTCATTGCTGACTGGGTTCGAGTTTCGGAAGGATGCACTGAAGGGTTGCTCGGCGGGTGGCTGGCGCAGCGGCATGCGGCGCTCAGAGAAGTGATGGCGGCGGGGGCACTTTCAACCTTTACATTGGTCTTGCGTGCGTGCCGGTTATCTTCAGAGCAGCTTGCGTGCCACAAGAAAAGTTTTTGTGGAATCTTCGACGAATTCAATCTGGCCGGCAGTCGGTCAGCGGGCCGTCAGGCGTACTTGCGCTGTCATTGAAAACTAGTCACAGAGTTCTACAACCGCAAGGTGACCTTCGAAGTCAACGACGTGCACTCGCGCGCGCGAAGAAATGACGGCGCCGTTTTTCGATCTTGCCCGCCACAACTCTCCACATACGATTACCGTGCCCTCAGGATCGAGTTCAGTGTCGACTCGCCCAATCTCGCCGATCAATTTGACATCGCCGGCGCCGGCTTTCTTGTGAAGATAAAGCGCAACGACTAGAAGTGTCGCGAGCGCTGGGACCGCAATGAGGATTCCAATAAGTAACACCAGCTTCATACGCAACCAATGCTAAACGAATAAGCGCACTATGAAACGAAATGAGGCAATCCCTCCAGTCAATACTGCCAGGAGAATTGCCTCACACCGAGATCTGATCGGGACGTGAACTTACCGAGGGTCAGTTCTTACCCATCGTCACCTGACGTTGCAGAGCGATCGCTTCCTGGTTGTTGGCGTCCAGGTTCATTGCGCTGGCCGCAAACTTCGTCGCTTCGCCACGATCTCCGCGTTCCAGGAAGATTCGCCCCAATAGAATATGGGCGTCAATCAGTCTCGGATCCCAGAAGATCGCGGTCTTAAGCGCGGCTATTGCAGCTTCCTGATCACCGCGGCGTTGATTGATTCGCCCACTCAGCAGGTAGGCCTCGGCGTTGGTCGGCTCAAGCATGACCACGCGGTGCAACTCCGGCAGGGCTTCGTCGTCGCGTCCCTCCTGATAGAGGCCACGCGCTTTCGCAAGCAAATCTTCGGTGCCGGAACCAGGATCGTTTTCCGCAATCGCTTTCTTTCGCATCAGTCCCGACACGTCGTCGCGATTCAGCACGTCGCGCATCCGCAATGAAACGCCGTTTACACTCTGCGACTTCTGCCATTCGGTTTGCCACTTTGCGTAAGTTTGCAAATAACGCCGCGCCTGATCGTCCGCCGCATTAGCAGTTTCCGTTTTGCCTGTTTTCTCCAGAGACTTAGCGTAAAGGAAGTAAGCCTGGCCATCTCTCGGATCAGCAGTAATCACGGGCTTAAGTTGTTCCGTGGCGTCCGCATACTTTCCCGAGAGAAACAGCGCCAGGGCGTAATTGAAATGAACCAGCGGATCGTCGGGCGAGGACTCTGCCGCTCGCGTTAAGAAAGAAGTGCCCTGCTCAAGCAGTCGCGCGCGTTCGTCGTCCTTCTTCTCTTCGCGCGAGGCTTGCACAGCAATCGCGCCGGCATTGTTGTAAATTCCGATCAACGGAACGTCCGTCGAAAGCGGAACTATTGCCGCGAGCGCATGACCAAGATCGCCGAGCTTGGCGTATCCCAGCGCGGCGTAGAACGCAGCCTCAGCGTAGTGGGGATCTCGCTTCTGTAGCTTGATGAACTGCTCGGTCGCGTCTTTCCATTTCCCGAGGTTCATGTAAAACCGTCCCAGCTCAAAAGCCGCCTGCGGATAAACTACGCTGTTCGCATCGGCATAAAACTTCAAAGCATTCTTGAGATAGTTTTCTCGTTTGGGATCTCGATCGTTCAATAATACCGCTTTAACGTAAGCTTCAAACGCGCGTTGCGGGACCTTAGTGGCCTCCTGAACTAACTGGTTTTGAGAATAGGGAAGCGCCTTGTCGCGTTGATAAAGAATCTGATACGCGAGCCGACCGTGAATGCTTTGCAGCGTGGTAAGCGGACCACCAAAGTCAAATTGGCGCGTCGCCCAGCCACCATCCAGCACCTCGCCGAGCGTTCGTCCTTCGTTGACTTTGATAACACGCGCTGTTACCTGGACCAGGGCCTCAGTCGACGATTTGGCTTTTTCGTCTTTCGTCTTATTTGGGTCACTCTCACCCTGAACAGCCGCAATCGAATAGCTTCCGATCACTACCATCGTTGCTTTGGCTTCGCGGGCGAGCTTAATTGCCGTTGCCCGTGAAGGAATGACCGTCTCCGGGAGACGCAAACGCTGGTAAGCAAGCTCCCGTTCGTCGCTGGAAACTACAAGCAATCCAGGCTTGTTCAGGAGATCCGCGAGTGAATCCGCAAAACTTTCACCAACCCAGTTGTACTCCGGACGATTCGAGGTGTTTTCAAATGGCAGCACCATCACCACATCGCCGCTGGGGGCGCCTTGCGTACCTTGCGCGAACGAGTTAGCAGCGTAGAGGGTGAGCAGCAGGCCGATGGCCAGCAGGTTGAATAGTTTGGTAGATCTGATCATTCTAACTTCCTATCTAAATGTCCTGACAACAGGACTGTTCCGCGCACCGGTTTGATGCCCTCAGCACATCGGCGGTTGGTCAAACTTCGGGGCGTCTCCGGCAGTGGCGCTAACCTTCCCACTTGGTTACCAGAGCGAACAGCTGAGCATTTCTCCTAAAGTCACTAGGAACGACTGTATCAGAAAAGATATTCAGACTGAAAACGGCTCGCTTGCGTAGTGCGGAAACGTCGCGAGTATCAGCGGTTGTCAGGTGGATTGAGTTTATCCAATCTGTTACTGTCTAAGGGCATCTTAGAAGGGTCTTTAATCGCTTGGGCTCCACTCTCCTTCTCTCGCTCGGCTCAAAATTTATACGGAACTGGCTCTAATTAGCCGGAGCTTTGAATTAATGTTGTACTTACTTGCCCACCCACGCCTTTCGCAAAAGAGGTTCCCCCAAAATGATTTTCGTCTCTTAGGCCTATTCATATTGGCGCTCTTCTTTGCCGCTACATTGCCAAGCCTCTCTTCGGCGAATCTGCAATCAAACCTGGGAGCCAGCAGCACCGAAAAGGCTCGAAAGCCAGATGCTGTTCCGGGTGAAATTCTCGTGCGTTTCCGCGCTGGAACTACGGCTAAAGCCGAGCTGATGCAGAATCTTGTCGCTGCAGCGGGACGCAAGATCCCATTTCGCGTCGAACGTCTGGGCGACAGGGAGATTGTCCAGGGCTTGCGCATCGCTCACGTTACACCTGACGACACGGCTGACGCCATTCAGGCGCTGAATGCCCGCCCCGACGTATTGTATGCGGAGCCAAACTACATCCTTCGATCCGACGCTCTTCCCAATGATCCCCGCTTCCCCGAAATGGCTAATTTAAGGAACACCGGTCAGTCGGGATTTCCGGGAAATGATATCGGTGCGGAACAAGCTTGGAATACCAGCACGGGAACCGACACAGTAGTGATCGGAGTTGTCGATACCGGCATTGACATTGAACATCCCGATCTCAAAGACAACATCTGGCGAAATACTGCTGAAGTTCCCGACAACGGCATTGATGAGGATGGTGACGGTTACGTCGACGACGTAAACGGCTGGGACTTTTATAACAACGATAAGACGGTGTTCGATAGTTCCACGATTGACGCGCACGGGACGCACATCGCCGGCACAATCGGAGCCGTTGGCAACAATGGCGTGGGTGTGGTTGGCGTCAGTTGGCACGTCAAGCTGATGCCGCTGAAATTCCTCGGTTCACCGGCCGGAACGGGTTCGACATCTCAGGCGATTGCTGCCCTTGCGTATGCGAAAGCGATGCACGATCGGGGCGTGAACATTCGTGCAATCAATAACAGTTGGGGCGGTCGGGCTTTCTCCCAAGCGCTGCTGGACGTAATCGGTGAACTAAACTCAGTCGGGATATTATTTGTCGCCGCTGCCGGAAACGATGGCATGGACAACGATAGTTTCCCGGTTTATCCGGCAAATTATGAGGTCCCCAACGTTATCTCGGTGGGCGCTGACGATTCAGCCTTCACACGAGCGTCTTTTTCAAACTTCGGTACAGACACAGTCGATATTTACGCACCAGGCATCAACATCCTCAGCACTGCGCCAGGCGCTAATTACACCTCTCGTGATGGCACTTCAATGGCTGCACCACATGTTACGGGAACAGCGGCCCTGGTCTGTGCGGCGCGGCCGGGAATCAATTTACCCCAATTAAGGAATTCAATTCTTTTCGGTAGTTACATTGTTTCGCAAAGGACCACTAAACTCGTCACTATCACACACCTCAAAGCAGACGGGGCGTTGCAGAGCGCCGTCGAAAACGACAGTGTTCTTCCCGGCCCGGTCTCAGACTTCCACGTCGTCTTGCGATCCGGTCGGCAGGTGAATCTAGGTTGGACGGCTTCGGGTGATGACGGGAGCGCGGGCCGGGCAGCTCTCTACAAGATCAGTTTTGTTGACAATAACAGTTTGGAAGAGATACCGCTGCTAAGGCTCCAGCCTGCTTCGTCGGGATCGTCGCAGCAGGAATCGGTAAATCTTCCTTACCAACACGGCGCCGGAAAAATAAGAATCGTACCCTTTGATAACGCTGGCAATACAGGAGTCGCGACCTCTATCGACGTTTCAGTTAACAGCATCGTAACCACTCCCTATATCCAAACTACGAGTGCGCCAGGCAGTCTTTCAACCGGAGGGACCATGCTGTCGGGACTCAAAGGCGATGATCTAATTTTCGGAAACCTTGGCTTACCGTTTAACTTCCGCTTCTTCAGCCAGCCGGTGCCGGCCGTCTCGGTGTCTACAAATGGAGTGCTTTATTTCACCACGCCTCCAAGCGGCACCGACGCCTTAAGCTCAGTTGCCGGTTTGAAAAACTACGCAATGATCGCGGGACTTTGGGACGACCTGAGAACGGATCGACGACCTGAAGACGGTGTTTATGTAGTAACGCCCGATCCGGACCGCGTCATCTTCCGTTGGCAAGCAGTCACTTTTGATTCACCTCTTCCGGGTGGCGGCTCCAGAGGCGAGCATCCCGTTAGTTTCGAAATCGAGTTGCAACGGAGCGGGAACATAGTGATTCGCTACGGTGAAGCCACCAACGTGCAGCCGATTGTTGGCATCTCGGGCGGCGAGCGCGAACCTTATTTCGTTGGTTCGCATAGTTCGGAAAACGGTTTGATTGACCTGACGAACGCGGCTTCTGTTAGTTTTGGACAACCTCAGTGTGCGTGGTTCATAAGCCCGGCCTCCCAAACTGTGCCGCCCGGCGGCTATTCAGGAATAGTCAACGTTGACACGGGCGGCAACTGTGCGTGGACAGCCACAAGCAATGCGAATTGGATTTCCATCTCGTTTACGAACAGTGTGGCCAGCGGAATTGTCAGCTACCAAGTTTCCGCAAACCAGAGCGCCGGGTCCCGCTCAGGGACTCTCACCATTGCAGGGCAGACCTTTACTGTAAACCAGTCGGGCCTACCGTGTTCCTACCAGGTTGGTACAATGGTGCAGGGTTTTGGCCCGAGCGGAGGCGCAAGTGGCACGTCAGTCATTACACAGAGTGGCTGCCTCTGGTCTGCGACCAGCAACGCGTCCTGGATTACGATTACCTCGAGCGCCAGTGGAGTTGGCAACGGCGCGATCAATTTCTCAGTGGCTGCCAATCCCGGCGCTTCGCCGCGAACCGGAACCATCAGCGTTGCCGATCAAACAGTGACGATTAATCAGGCTGGCGATAATCCGATTGACGACGCGGGCTCTTTCGTCCGGCAACACTATTCCGACTTTCTCAACCGCCAGCCTGATGCGGCCGGCCTTTCTTTCTGGACTAATCAGATTACTTCCTGTGGCACTGACCAGACGTGCACCGACACCAAGCACATCAACGTGTCGGCAGCTTTCTTCCTTTCGATCGAGTTTCAGGAGACCGGCTATCTTGTGTACCGAACGTACAAGGCCGCCTACGGCAATCTCACCAATCCTCCCAATGCACCAGTTCCTTCACGGTTCGAAGAGTTTCTGCCGGACGAGCAGCAGATTAGTCAGAACGTCGTCGTGAACGCCCCGGGCTGGGAGCAACAACTGGAAAACAACAAGGTTGCGTTCTTCCCGGATTTCGTTTCGCGACTGCGTTTTAGAAGTGACTATCCAACTACGATGGGGGCGGCGCAGTTTGTTGACATGCTCTTCATGAGGGCCGCGGTCACGCCATCGACGACGGAGCGAGCGGCGGCGATTAACGAATTTGGCTCAGCGACCGATACAGCTGACACTGCCGCGCGCGCACGTTCATTGCGGCGAGTCGCGGAGAACGCAACGCTCGGTACCCAGGAAAAGAATCGGGCCTTCGTGCTGATGCAATACTTCGGCTACCTAAGACGAAACCCCTATGATCCACCGGAATCAACCCGCGACTTCCAGGGCTACAATTTCTGGCTGAATAAATTGAATCAATTCAATGGCAACTTTGTAAACGCCGAGATGGTCAAGGCGTTCATCATCTCAGCCGAATACCGGCAGCGCTTCGGCCCGCCTTGATGCTCTATTCACCCTCTTACCCGAATGACGGGACTACGACTTCCTTGCTTTCTCGAGGGGTGAAGACACCAATGCTAGACAATCATTTCGAGGCGGTGTTGCGCGTTACTTAAAACGCAAATCCCTCCTGGATCTGGGTTTGATAGGCCTGGGCGCCTGGGTATTTACCGCCATGCTCGATCTAGTTGGCTAGATCGATTGATTTCAGCTACTGCTAATCAGGCAAACGAAAGAAAAAGGGCTGGTCACTTGACCAGCTCCTTGCTGTTAACCCTTGTCAACGGTATCGGCCTCGGCTAGTCTTTCGCCATCATCTCGCCACAAGTTGTTCCTAAGCTTTATCGAAAATTGGCATGTCTTCCCCGAAACCAGTTTCCCAGGCTGTCTCCATTCGCCGCGGTGCTCTCATACTGGTTGTTGAGCGCAATCCGGCTGTCCAGCGTTTGGAGCGCTATTTTCTTGAGCAGGCTGGCAAAATCCTAATCAGCTGGCACGAATTATTGGGAGTTTTGGTTGGGACCCGGAGAAGCTAATCAACCAGGGATTCGAATTGATGTACCGTTCGCCAGTGGAAATGCAGCTCGACAGCGTTACCAGTGAACTGTTCCAGCGAGTTCGCGACGGGAAGATTAAGCGAGTTGTAATCGACGCGCTGGGCGATCTCGAGCGCTGCAGCATCGATCGCAAACGGTTCTCCGATTTTATCTATGCCATGACCCAGTGGTTCGCAGCTCGAAACGTTACTTGCATTATGACTTACGAACTTACCAACTTGTTTGAGGTGCATGGCATCAGCGATCAGGAAGTTTCCAATATGAGCGACAATATTATTCTGCTTCGTTTTCGCGAAGGACCCGAAATGCAAAGGACGCTGCGAGTGATTAAAACGCGCGGCAGCGGTCATGACAATCATGAGCACGATCTGGAAATTACCAGCAAGGGAATTGTGATTAAGAGATCGAAGAAATAGGCAGGTTTTTAGTATGGACGAGCCCCGGGTGGAAAAGAGCGACGCCTCACGACGATTAGCTGACATAAATCGGGCTATCACTACCTCACTCAACTTTGATGAAGTACTAAATCTCATAACTGAAAACGCTGCGCAGCTGGTGGATGCTCGCGTTTGCATCCTGCTCCTCGTCGACACTGAAGGGGTACTGACAATCCGTGCGGCCCGCGGCGCTGACCCTGAGCTGGTACGAAGCTTTTCCGGCCGCATGGAAGAAGATGTGATTGAGCAGTTAAGGGCTGCGCTGGGGATAGGCCTGGAGGAAACTCTGGTTTCGGTTCCGGTAGTTGCCCAGCGATCTCTGACTGGTCTGCTGTTGATCGCACGACCTCAGCCGTTGAACGCAGACGAACTATGGCAGTTGTCTGCCCTGGCTGACCAGGCAGCTATCGCGCTGCAAAACGCACGTCTGTATGAAATGGAATTAACTGAAGTGGTTCGCGCGCGCGACCTTTCGCAAGAGGCGTTGCGGCGTTTAGGCGCGATCGTAGAATCTTCTGACGACGCCATCATCAGCAAGGATTTGAATGCAATAATCAATAGCTGGAACAAAGGAGCGGAGCGGATCTTCGGGTTTTCGGCCGCGGAAGTAATTGGTCAGCCAGTCACAATATTAATTCCTCCTGAGCGCCACAACGAAGAGTCGAAGATTCTGGAGCGAATTAAACTTGGCCAGCGAATAGATCACTTTGAAACGGTAAGGCGCTGCAAAGACGGAACTCTGATCGATGTTTCGCTGACAGTTTCGCCAATTAAGGACGAGCAGGGGCAAATTATTGGCGCGTCCAAAATCGCTCGCGACATCACTGAAAGAAAAAAAGCCCACGAACGACTGCAGCGCGCTCTGGACTTTGATGAAACTGTCATGTCGAGTATGGATGAAGGGCTTTACACAGTCGACACTAGAGGCTGCCTCACGTACATGAATATGGCGGCACAAAGGCTCTTTGGTTGGAGCTTTGACGAGATTGTGGGCCAGTACATGCATGATGTAACCCACCATACCCATCCCGACGGTACGCCGTTTCCTCGCGAAGAATGTACCAGTCTTGAGGTGCTTCGCGAAGGCACGACCTTAACGGAACACCAGGATTTCTTTATACGCAAAGATGGCACCTTCTTCGACGTGGTTTATAGCTCTTCGGTTTTAAGAACTGGGGACGAGATCACCGGAATCGTAGTGGTCTTCCGTGACATCACCGAACGCAAACGCGCAGAAGAGGAGATTCGTTTCCAGGCCCGCCTGCTTGATGCCGTCGAGCAAGCGGTCATCGCTACCGACTTGAATGGTACGGTTATTTTTTGGAATTCATACGCCGAAACCCTTTATGGTTGGCCCGCCGCCGAAGCGCTGGGTGCAAATATTCTGGAGCTGACACCTTCGCCCGCATTGAAGGAACAAGCAGAGGAAATCCTGACGTCACTAAAGTCAGGACATAGTTGGTCCGGAGAATTTGAAGTACAAAGGCGCGACGGCACATTTTTCCCCGCGATGGTAACTGATTCGCCGATCATCAATGTAAAAGGGGAGCTGATCGGGTTTGTAGGAGTTTCCACTGATAACACGCTGCGCCGGCGCGTCGAAGAAGAGCGCGAGAATCTGCTGCTGCGAGAACGCGCGGCTCGTGCCGAATCTGAAGCAGCAAATCGTTTGAAAGACGAGTTTCTGGCAACGCTCTCTCACGAGTTGCGAAATCCGCTGAACGTCGTAATCGGTTATTCGGAGATATTGCGGCGTAGCAATGACACGCAGAACCACTCCTTTGTGATCAAAGCCGCTGAGACTATTCGCCGCAATGCTTTGGCCCAGTCGCAACTGGTTTCGGATTTGCTTGATCTCTCGCGCTTGCAGATGGGCAAGCTTTCGCTGGATCGGCAACCTGTTTCAATGTCGACAGTAATAACCGAGGCCGTCGAAACCGTGGACGCCGACCTTAGGGCGAAAGGAATTTCGCTTCAGGTTGATCTCGCTGAGGAGATTCTGATGGTTGAGGGAGACGCAATTCGTTTGGCCCAAATTGCCTGGAATCTCCTCAACAATGCGGCGAAGTTCACGCCCGCGAACGGAGAAGTCAGCGTAACGCTGCAACAAGAAGGCGCTCAGGCCAAACTCGTTGTGAGTGATAGTGGCCAGGGAATCGCGGCGGAGTTTCTCCCGCACGTGTTTGAAATTTTTCGTCAGGAGGATGCGAGTATTGCTCGCCGCCAGGGAGGCATGGGAATCGGGCTGGCACTCGTAAAGCAACTAACCGAACTTCATGATGGCCGCGTACAGGCAGATTCCCCCGGTGTTGACCGTGGGGCAAGTTTCAGTGTTTGGATTCCACTTTACAATGCCGGTCCATTTAGTCTCAGGTCGGAAAGGGTGGGCACGACGGGAGCGCTGCTCCGCAAGTGTATTTTGGTAGTAGACGATTCTCTTGAGTCAATGGAGATGTTGGGAAGGCTGCTTGAGCTCGAAGGCGCCTTTGTCGACGTGGCAAGGAGCGGAGCCGAAGCGCTCGCGATCGCGAATGGGAAGCGCTTCGATCTAATAATTTCTGATATCTCCATGCCGGAGATGGATGGTTATCACTTGCTTAAGGAACTGCGCAAGCTTCCGCAGCTGGCAAAAGTCCCTGCTGTCGCGTTGACGGGCTATGGGCGTTCTGTCGATATCCAGCGAGCTCACGCCGAAGGGTTCGCGGAGCATCTAACCAAGCCAATTGATATGGATCGACTGCTAGTGATCGTTAGTCGCCTCACCGAAGACAACGGCCGCCGGCACTCTTGAGGCACATTCATCCACTGTTGCCGGGTTTCGCCAATACAATCCCAGATCTTCGCCAATCCTTAGCCTGGCATTCCTAGAACCGAAGGCTTCACTCGGCGATAATATGTTATCCGCTACGGCTTATTTAGCACGGCGAGCAAAGCTTCCAATGCAGCTTTGGAACTTTGGACATTTGGATTTACTGAACGCAGTTCGCGCAAGACTCTATCTATAGCGCCGTCTATCTCGGTCCATCTTGCAGCATTCATAGGTTTCAGGCGCGCCTGGGCATTGTCCCATTCGTACTCAAGGTCGGCGACGCGATTCTTCGCGCCTACCAGATCGCCTTTATTCGTGAAGTCTAAACAATCCTGAGCGATGTTTTTGAACGACGACAGATCGCCGAGCGGAGATGTGGGCGCCTTGGCGTTTGCGTTCAGGCCCGTTGAGCCAGTAGGGCTGGTTACTTCATTGTTCGCTCGCGTCTTCAGTGCATTTTGTCGCCAATAATATCCGCCCACCGAGGCAACAACTAAAAGCACCGCAACCGCCGCTACTTGGAGCAGCGCGTGTCCTTCTTTTTCTTCAGCTTGCTCATCGACTTCGGGGTTCGTAACAACATCTCGTTTAGTCACTACAAGGAAAACCACGGTAGCGATAATTCCTAAAATGAATATGGCGCTGGTTTTTGTGGCCCCGAGTCCCAAGCCGCCGTGCTCCCGCGATTGAGAAAGGTAATCTCCCAGAGAGGCTCCCAGCGGGCGCGTCATGATGTATATCAACCAAAAGGCGAGGATGGAGTTGAGTCCCAATTTCCACGCAATCGCGAATATTGCGATCACGACGCACACAATGACGCCGGTCGTAAAATATCCCAGGCCGAGACTCTCTGCCATGAGATCGCCGGATGCTGTACCGAGCGCGAAGGTGAAGAGAATCGCGATCCAATAAAATATTTCCCTGCGAGTCGTAAATATGGAATGCATGGACAGAGTTTTTTCTTTTGCGTACCAGACTGCAAAAGTGACCGCCAGCAGCACACTAAACAAGATGGTGCTGACTTCGAGCGGCACTCCCATGCTGTCGGTTAGATTATCGGTAACCAGGGTGCCAAAAACGCTTATCAGGACTACGGTCAACCAATATATTACCGGCACATATTTTCTTGTCTTGATTTGTATGAACAGGGCAACGAGCAACAGAAAACCCATTACCACCGACGTGCCAGTGAGGCCAAGATTCAAATTAACATTTAGGAAATCGGAAGCGGTTTCGCCGACCGTAGTACATAAGACTTTGATTACCCAGAAATACAGGGTGATGGCCGGCACCTTATTAAACATTTCTCTGGCTAGACTTGGTGGTTGAATTGGCTCGCTTTTTGATGGGGTCATGGATTTATGCCTAATTGCTTTGTTGCTGACTGGAGTTCACTGTTCGCGACGCCTGAAAACTCAGGGCGCGATCTTTAGTAGTAAAGACTGCGACTACTTCTTGTTCATGGTGCAGTCCAGAGCATGGAGGGACCAGCGGGGGTTTCGGTTCGGAGTATACCGGATCGCTGGCTCCTCAACATCTCCAGGTTGATCCGCTAACACCAGCCAGCATCTCAAGCGCATGGAAGCGCCCGTCACAGTCCGGTCCTTGCCAATTCAATTTAGTGACTGAATTTATCGGGAAGCGTAGAATGCTCCAGTCTGCTGGAACGCTGCTGGGCCGATAGTTATCGACGACGCACTTTCAACAAAATTACGATCAACTGATTCTCGAAGAGATGAAAATGTTTCGACACCTTATTCTCTGCCTTGTTTTAGTCAGCACTTCATTCGCACCGAGCGCTGCGCTCAATCGGTCTTCACGCGCCGACGATGTGTTCGCGCCTGCTGCGTTTGCTCAGAAGCCCGCGCTCGACGCTTCCGACTTTGACAGCAATTACAAGCTGGCACTTCCGCAGCCGGTCCAGGACAAGAACTTTTATCTCCTGAGTTTGTTTCAAAGAAACCGGAAAGTGAGAAAACTTCTCAGCAGGAACAAACCCTTGCGACGGCTCGCCGACGAAAAGCTTTTGGCACTTGGAAAGACAGCGAGCTGCAACGACGTCGGCTGTTTCGATGAGTTGCTTCGTTTCAGCGGTATAACCATTGACGCGGTTGCAGCCGAGCTCGAGGCTTTGGCGCAGGATCCGCAGTTCAAAGCTCTGGCCAAAAAAGATCTGCGCCCTTCCGGTGTCTTCATCAAATATAGCCGGCTAGCGGATGCACAGATGGTGGCCGCTGCCTGGAAGGACGCGGCAAACGGACTGAATCGAATACTCAGTGTTTATTGCCTCGGCAACGACCCGAGCTACAAAAACATTGATCGAGTAAGTTTTGATGTTCACAAAAAAGATTACAGTGACTTGTTGCGGGCCAGGATCAAAGAAATCCGATTCTCCAAAGAGTCTCTGTTTTTTGAACCTACGCTCAATTTTGCCCTGAAGCTTTTGGAAGTAAATCGACGTGACGAGGCGGGTCGCTACGAACCACTGGCAGCAGGGGAAAACAAAGCGGCGCTTAATAACTTAAGAAACATAAAGTGGAGTGATTATCAGTATTCATTCATCTTAGTTTTGGGAGCGGGGCCGGGCGACTCGGCTCGGCTTAGCGCCACTGGCGCCAAAAGAGCCGACGTCGCTGCGCAGTTGTTCCTCCAACACAAAGCGCCTTTGATAATCATGTCCGGCGGGCACGTCCATCCGATGCAGACGCCTTATTGCGAAGCTATCGAGATGAAAAAGTATGTGATGGAAAAATATAAGATACCCGAGACCGCGATTTTAGTTGAACCGCACGCTCGTCATACGACCACAAATTTTCGCAACAGCGCGCGTCTCGCCTTGCGCTATCACGTGCCGACGGATCTAAAGGCGCTGGTCACGTCCAGCGCGGATCACATTGCCTACACGGCCAGCGAGGAATTTCGCACTCGCTGTGTAAAGGAGATGGGATATTTCCCGGTCGAGTTTATTATGCGAGTATCCGGAACCGAGGCGGAGTTCAAGCCAGCAGTTGCGTCGTTGTTTTTTGATGCCAACGATCCACTGGATCCCTGAGGGTTGCGTCGGTGGAGTGGACACCGGGTTACTGCGATCCTTTCCAGTACCCCCTCAATTGGATGGGCTTTGAGTAGATTGGAGATGGTGGCGTCCCGTACGGGAGTCGAACCAGTGTCGCCGCCGTGAAAGAGACGATTCACTGTAATTCAAAGAGCTTCGCGGCATGGATAGCACTCTAGCGCACTCCTGAAGACTCACGAGAACCCTAATTGGACGTTTAATGGACCCGCGAAGGAACTTGGGTGGGTGAACCAACCGGATCAGGCTTTTCGATAGCGATTTAGCAACGTGCGGCAACTGGACAAGGCAACGTAACTAGCGAGATCCTTTTCAAGAAGGCCGAGCCTGCGCCTTGCACATGGCTCAGTGCCGTCTCTTCACTGTGGACCTTTTTCTGGCGTATTGGAGTTCAACATTCACCAAAACCGGGACTGTGCTACTTGCCCCAGGGCGATAGTAAATGGTCTGTGGCGCGGGCTCGTCTGCCTTTAAGGAACGCGTGCCGTCCGCCCCGGCCTCTTTCTCTCGCCTGCTCCACGGCTGGCCGTTCCCGTTAGCCATCTCAAGGCGCCCCGTCTGCGCGCCCCATGATTTCTCCCACGAGGCGAGGGTTTCATCGGATAGTCTTAGCGCCTTATCGCTAATCGCCAATCCCTCAATTGGAGTCGGTGTCACCAAGACGATCACATTCTCGCCGACATGGTCGGCTCGAGTCCGTTTCAAAGTGAAGAAGGGCGGACTGTCATCCTGAGAGGGAAGCTCGATCACGCGACCGGCTTTCACGGCATTGTCGCCGCCGCGCGTGCGAGTAGTAGGAAAAATTAGAAACGGTTCGCCCTTCGAGCCGTCTGCATAAATCTCCTGGTCCACAACGTAGAGGTAGCCAGTGCGCGCTGCCTCGATGCTGATACGAATGCGGTCGCCTTCGGACAATCTTCCTGTGGATGAGACACGTTCAGGGAGCCACTCAACAGATTCCGGACCGTCGTGAGTAATGATCCGTTCGCCGGTGTCCGCGGGCCGGGTTGGGCGCAAACGCCAGAGCGTGACGCCAATCACTGTGTCTGCCGACACTCCCGTGACGGGCACCTGAGGAGTCACAATTCGATAGTTCCGCCTGACGGGTCTCCGCCCTGTTGCTGCCTTGTTCCCTTGATTGATAAACGCCGTGTCCCACAGCTGCCGTGTCATTTCCTCTTCCTGCGGCTGTTGGGCGACAGCCGCCAGCAAGCCGGCAGCACAAAGCACCATTAGCCAGGCAACGAGCCTTAAAGTTATTCCGCGGGGTTTCATAACGCCTCCAGATTACTGACTCAAGCAAACAGTGTAGTTCCAAAGTTTCTGTTTGATTGAAACCCAATGCTGATATCTGAACAGAGTAGGTAGCGACGAACCCCCAAAACTCATCACCTGTATTTGGGGAGGGCTCCCATGTTTTACCAATTGCGTGTCAGGAACCATCCACGTCGCTACCACTCTTCGGTTCTACTGCGCTGAGTCGACGGTGCCATCTCAACGTTTCGGCTCCAAAACGATCTCCCGGGCCAGCCGATCGGCCATGACTTCTCGAATTTCAAGCCGTTGGCGGTAGCCTTGCCTCTGTTTTTCGTCGTCTCCGATGACTGTTTGCAGCAGGGCATCACCCTTGTCGAGGTTCTTCTCGTAGGTCGCCAGGTCCTTATACTCCGTCATGAGCATCAGGTTAAAGTCGGTTGCGCCATGAGCCTCAGTTTGCAAGACCTTGTAAGAGATGACTTGCCCATCTTTCTTCAACGCTTCCTGCTCGCGCTTCCAATCGCCGGCGACATAGTTCAGATAAGCCGTATCCATTCCCGGCTTCATTCGGATAAATCCAATACTCCAAACGCTGCCGTTGCGATAGGGCCGATTGACTTGCGCAAATGCGACAACACCCAGAGTGAGCACCAGCGCTACGAGCGAACTAACGAGTATGCGTTTACGTTTCATGATTTCTCCTCTTCATTCAACCGAGTGCAAGAGCACAGGGGAGTCCGGTTTCTTCTGTCGCCGCACTCGTTTCACGCGACAGTTCCCAACAATGACCTTTTGGCCGGCGTCGTCCTGGTTCTCCCATTCCACCACGCTGTTTGCTCGAGGACGGTTGCAATCGCGCCTTCCAATAGATAAACCGTAATGCCCGCTCAATTCCCCTCACAAATCGAACAATAATTTAGAGGTCATAACATGCACCCCGGTGGGGCAAAGTAGTGCGAAAACCCGGGCATCAACTCCCTGGAGTGCGGCAGCCTGGCGCCCCTTTGGCCGGACGTGAGTTGTCG
>JBDUDV010000003.1:0-71594 GCA_040002755.1 Acidobacteriota bacterium
AGCCGGTAGAGATTATCAACTGACTCAACGGTGTCATTGACCGCACCGTTGCAGGTCTTGGAAACGCTGTTGTCGACATTCCGCTGCGCTGCGGCCAGCACGTGCACGTGTTGCTCGGCGCTGATGTTCATCGCGGAGATGAACTGCGGCGGCAACTCGGCTTCGTGCTCGCAAACATACTCGGAAGCCTTATCAATCGACTCCTGCTCGGTTTGATCCACTTCAATTCCCAAAGCCTGCGCGGCGCGCGTGTGCACATAGGTGCGCGTGCCGAGCGTGTCGCGGCGCACGTAAGCCCAGGAGAAGTTTGGCTCAATGCCGGATGAGGTTTCGGCGACGAGCGAGATTGTTCCGGTCGGTGCGATGGTCGTCACTTCATAATTGCGCGGCGTGAGCGGCACATCGCGAGGGATGCCGACCTGGTTGTAAAGAAAGTCTTCGTAAGCTTCGCGATTCGGCTCAAACTCGGGGAACGTTCCCTTCTCGGCGCCAATCTTGATGCTCGCCTTCCACGACTCGCGACGAACGAAACCCATCACCTCATCCATCAGGTCGATCGACGCAGCCGAGCCGTAAGTGACGTTCAGGTTCACGCAGAGATCCGCAAAGCCCATGATGCCGAGGCCCACGGGACGCGTGCGCGTGACAACGTCGTTGATTTCCGGCAGCGGCCAGGCACAGGTGTCGATCACGTTGTCGAGGAAGCGCGTGCAAAGATGCGTGACTGCGCGCAGGCGGTCCCAATCCATGCGCTTTTCCGGATCGTAAAACTTCGCCAGGTCGATCGAACCAAGGTTGCAGGAGTTTGAGAAGTGCAGAAACTGTTCACCGCACGGGTTGCACGAATAGATCAGGCCCATCGACTTCATCATGTGATTGTGACGGTTCACTTCATCGATGAAAGCAATGCCCGGCTCGGCGTACTTGTGCGCGCTCGCGATGATGCGGTTCCAGATGTCGGGCGCGTAAACCATGCCCGGCCGCGGCGCTTCTTCAATCGTACAGTTCGTTAGATCTGCAGTCTGGAAAGCCAGCTTGTCAGGGAAAGTCACGGTCGTGCCGTCGAGGCGGCGATAGATGACGTAGTCAGCATCGCGCAGTGGATCGTAAATCGAGTCAGTCCAGGGTTCGCCGTCAAACTCAAGCTGGAACCATTCGCTCTCGTCAACTGCCTTCAGAAACTTGTCAGTAACGTTGACCGAGATATTGAAGTTCGTCAGCGAGTGCTGATCGTTTTTCGCGTGAATGAAGCGCAGCACGTCAGGATGCGTGACGCGCATCATGCCCATGTTGGCGCCGCGACGCACGCCGCCCTGCTTTACCACGTCAGTCACCTGATTGACGATGTTCATGAACGAGACGGGACCGGAAGCGACGCCGCGGGTTGAACCAACCAGAGCGCCGTGGGGGCGGAGGAACTCATATGTCATGCCGGTGCCGCCGCCGGTCTGGTGAATCGTCGCTGCTGCTTTGGCGTGCTCCATGATGCCGGTTATCGAATCAGGCACATCGAGCACAAAGCAGGCCGCCAGTTGACCATTGGTTTTGCCGGCGTTGACCAGGCAGGGCGTGTTGGGCACAAACTCTCTGGCAAGCATGACATCGCTCATCGCGGTAAAAAAGAAATCCCGCTTCTCACCATCCTTTTCCGCCGCCGACACATGACCCACTACGCGCCGGACGATGTCAGGCCATTCCTCGAGCGCGCGGCCCTTTGCGTCCTTCAGCGAATAACGCTTGCTGATTACCTTTTTGGCATTGAGCCCCAGAGGCTTCACTTTGCGACGGACCGGTGTTGTTGGAGTTGCTGCTGGTGTCGTGGTTGTGGTCGTATTCGAAGATACGTCTGCCGCGGGGGTTTGTTTGCCAATTGCTGCGCTCATCTTATCTGCCTTTCTCGCGCCGGGGACACGAGTAGAAATTTTTCTGCGGTCTCAAGAGACAGTCCTGCGGCTACATTACAGTAGACGCACCATCTCTTATCATGTGTAGCGGATACTTCCGGTTGGCTTATTTCGAGGCAAAAACCTGTTGGAGAGCAGTACTGGGGGCCTGCCGCTGCTCCAAGTCATCCCGCCTCGTCTCAAGCGCAGCGGAATATACTCCCTTGGAAGGCCATTGTCAATATGTTGTGGTCATCTTTTTTTTCAACGCCTTATAGTGTGTTAATTGAGGCTTCACGTTAACTCTAAACTACTGAAAGGCGGTCGCTTCAAGCACCCCAGGGCACCAAAAAGCGCGGCTCCATGAAACCTTCGCGACGATAAAAGCGGATGGTGGCGTGAAATTATTTTTTCTTTGCAGGATTACTTGGAGCTATTGGACAGCAGCAGTTCGAATTTGCCAATGTCGCGATTGTGGCTATCGAGCGCGGCAAACGTGTCGGAAGTCTCTTCCAGCATCTCCTTGGTCATCGCAATCGAATCGCTGAGCTGTTCGAAATCCAAGGAAGAAACTCGTTCCGGTGTCGGCAAGGTGACGACCTGATCGTTAACCAGTCCAAAGAAGTTCTCGATCGACTGCAGTTGTCCTTCAACCAGCTTCACCGAGCGCTCGATGTCCTGGAAGGCAGCGACACGGCGCCTGAGAATCTCGACATTCGACTGCTGAACTCGTCTTTCGCGATCATCCTTGGAATGCTGAACCGCACGTTCCGCCTGCAGCAATTGGTTTTGCACCGCCTGACGGTTAATGGATCGAAGATGATGTTTACGGCGGCGGTAGACGTCCAACAAATCTACGAAATCTTCCCAGCGCTGATCCAGACTGAGAATGTTCGAGGGAATTTCCTTGGCATTGGTAAACTTGCGGTAGTTTGAGTAGATCTGGTTCTTCATCCAGCGCAGATACTCGACTGCTTCGCGTTCGCGCGGGTCGAAAAGCTTGATGGAGGCTTCGCGTTGCGAATCACGAAGTTTGAGCAGCCGTTGCTTTTCGCGGCGGTCGACGAGTCGGCGATAGATTGAACTGGCTGGCACGGTTATTAAATAAACTGTCTCGGCGGCCAGGCCCGCGGCCAGGGGAATGATCTCGTGCGCCGAGGCAAACGTATAAACCCCAACAATGCCAAAGCTCACCAATCCCAAAAAATTTAACGGTTCGTTGAAGGCCTCTTTCAAATACTTTAAATCAATCTTTGGGAACTCGGACATAACCTTGAAGAACCATTAAACCTGCCCGCTCTGCGGGCCTTCGGAATTCAATTTATACGATTACTGTTGTTGACTACTTTTTCGCTCGGCTCGTTTGAAGTGGTCTCACCTTGCGCGGGTAGCGCCTGTTGCGAACCAGCCGGCAGGAGTCCCATCTCCTGCTTATAAGCGAGCAGCTTATCCTGTAGCTGCATATCCATCGCTTCGCGTTCGATGTCCTGCATCTGGTTGTCGACTGAAGCGGAACCCAATTGCAACTTCGCCTCAGCGGCGGCGGCACGACGATCAATCTTGTCGCGCATCTCATCAAACGTTGACGCGTCGTCGCCAATTTGGAACGACTCCATCGTTTGCGCTAGTTGCTCCTGTAACTTGGCCTGCTTCGACTGATTGATGAGCTGCATTGCTTCAGCGGTACGCCGCTGCATCTGCAACACGTAGTTGTCGCGGGCCTTGAGCGCCTGCTTCGATGCCAGCGTGGCGTGCTCCAGTTGCTGCGAAGTCTTTTGCAGATCCACCTGCGCCTGCTGGAGTTGGCCAATGTAAGCGGTGGCAATGTCGTCGCGATTGAGCTTAACCGAGGCGCGGATCTTCGAATCCAGGTCAACGACCTGCGCCTCGAGCCGTTCCTTGCTCTTCGCCAGGAGTTTTTCGGTGGCCATTACCTGCGCTACCGAATTATTCAACTCCGGCACGCGGTCGCGCATATCGCGAATGGTTTGCTGAAGTATGAGCTCGGGATTCTCAGTTGACTCGATTATTCCGCCAAAGAGAGCCCGAATTGAACGGGAAATTCTGCTCACTAGTCCCATGTTGTCACCGATCCTCCACCAAGAGATGTACGATCTTTTTCCGTGGCTCTCAAATTCCGGCGCCCGTATATGTACGTTGAATTACTGCGAAGGGTTCAAAATACGAATGCGAACGTGAAACGGAGTATAACAGTTGTTGTGCGCTACCATCCAGAAGCGGGCGTTTGCAGGGCGCACGGGCGACTTACACGTTTCGGGTGACAAAAAGCTTAATTATTTGGCTTTCGGCTCTCAGTGAATTGCCCGATGTCTCGCCGATACTGCATGCCATCCCAGGCAATTTCATTGATGGCCCGGTAGCAAGTGCCGAGCGACTGTTCCAGCGTCGCAGTGGCGGCGGTAACTCCCAGGACGCGGCCGCCGGACGTAACAAAACTACCATCGGTAGCCCTGGAGGTACCGGCGTGAAATATTTGTAGATCGTTGTTCCCGGAAACTCGGTCCAGGCCGTTTATCGTAAGGCCGGTTTCGTAAGATCCAGGATAACCGGCACTCGCCAACACCACGCAAGCGGAAGACTGATCACTCCATTCAACCTTGAGGTCGCGAAGATTTCCTTCGCTAATTGCCTGGAAGATCTTGAAAAGATCCGTCTTTAGTCTGACCAGAATCGCCTGCGTTTCCGGATCTCCGAAACGCACGTTGTATTCAAGCACCCTTGGACCGTCAGCGGTCAGCATGAGCCCGATGAAGAGAATTCCGCGAAAGGGAAAACCTTCTTCGGATGCTCCTTTCAGCGTCGGTCCAACCACGTCGCGGACGATCACATCGAGCGTAGTTTTGTCGAGCATGGACGGATCGGTTATCGCCCCCATGCCGCCGGTGTTAGCGCCCGTATCGTTTTCTCCAATGCGTTTGTGATCGCGGGCAGGCGGCATCAGTACATAGTCGCGGCCGTCCGCAAACAGGAGCACTGACACTTCGCTTCCCTGGAGTGCTTCTTCGATTAACAATTGCTTCGCTGCACTTGCGGCGACCAAACTTCCGCTCGCAAGCTCAGCGATGGCCTTTTCTGCTTCCTGATGTGAAGCTGCGACTACGACACCCTTGCCGGCAGCGAGTCCATCTGCCTTGACCACGACCGGCGAATCGGGAGCGCCAAACTTTCCACTGTGAAGCGCTGCTAACGCCTGGTCGGGTGAATTCGCGACGTAGTATTCCGCCGTTGGTATTTTGTGCCGGCGCATGAAATCCTTGGCAAACGCCTTACTCGCCTCCAGCCGCGAAGCTGCACGACTGGGGCCCATGATCTCTAGACCTCTGAGCCCAAACTCGTCGACGATGCCCTCAGCGAGTGGACCTTCCGGACCAACAATCGTCATGTCGATGGCCTTCGTTTGTGCAAACTTAATCAGCGACTCATGGTCGCCGGCAGAAATAGCAACGCACTCGGCGAGCTCCGAAATGCCGCCATTCCCAGGCGCACAGTAAAGCTCGAGCGGCACATTTGAAGTGCGTTTCAGTGCCCACAAAATCGCATGTTCGCGCCCGCCTGAGCCGATGACGAAAGCCTTCATACGCGTTAACTGTCCCTTGTTTCTGAAACTCTCCTCCGGCGTAGCCAGCATAGTCCGCTTTTGACCTTGACACAATTTCGTCATAGCTATACTTTCACGGTATCCGCTACACCTGATCGAGGGCAGCTTACGCTCACCCCGATACTCGCCAGGAGAATGCGGCTCCTCTTTGAACAACGGCAGAATCCGAATGACCCCGCCCCAAACTGGGATCATAGAGCGGTGCGACCCTGGGAGAACGAGTCATGTCAGAACGGGCAGAATTGGGAATCTCAGATCCCGAATATCAAGATCGCAGCATCAAGTGTGTGGATTGTAATGAGGCCTTTATTTGGACGTCAGGTGAGCAAGCGTTTTTTCATGATAAAGGCCTGAAGAACGAACCTAAGCGTTGCAAGCCCTGCAAGCAGGCAAAGAACGATCGACTGGCTGCCATCACTGCGGCCCAAACATCCGGCGTGCGCCAGCGGGTAGAGGTTTCGGTTCAATGCGCGCAATGTGGCTTACAGACCACTGTCCCCTTCTATCCTTCGCAGGGCCGACCGGTTTACTGTCGCTCGTGTTTTCTTGCCGGCTCAGCCGATACTCATTCGACAATCCACTAAAGCTCTTAGCCTACTTTTCTAAGTGATAGGGCACGCTAGTTACAATCACACCCTTCCGAAATAACAGCGACCCCTTTAACAGCAGCGAGCTTTGATTGTGTAATAGCTGGTGCCACCATTTTGCCGGGACAAACTCCGGCAACAGCACTGTTATCATCTGCCTGTCACTTTGTTTTGAAAGCCGCTCGATGTAACGCAGCAGCGGACGACTCAAAGAGCGATATGGCGACTTCAAGATCACCAACTCTACGCCGGCGCCCCAACGCGGCCACTTCTCACGAAGTTTCTCCGTCGCTTCCTCATTGAAGTCCACGTAAACGGCGGTAACATGTCCCGGCGCAATTGACTTAGCGTAGTCAAGAGCAAAGATCACACCGCGATGAATTCCGGAAATTGGCACCAGCACCTGGTGTTTGGCAATGGTTGTGTCAGGCACAACTCCTTCAGTCGATAACTGCCTGGCAATCTCCATGTAGTGTTTTCTTATCCCGCGAAACATCCAGACAATCAGCGGTATTAGCAGCACAACTGCCCAGGCGCCATGCGTAAATTTCGTGACTGTTATAACTACCAGCACTACGAAGCTAACAACAGCGCCCGCCGCGTTGACGATGATAGAAAGCAGCCAGTTGCCGCCCTTGTCGCGTTCAATCGCCTGGAGGCGTTCAGCTTCATGACTTGCCGCGCCAGTGTCGGCGGTTTCAGTGCGGTGGATTTCTTCTTCGTCTCTGATTTGTCGCTCAGCTTCATCTGCCTGCCGCAAGCGTTTCCAGTGGATCACCATGCCGGCTTGCGAGAGTGTGAACGAGATGAAAACGCCCAGCGCATAAAGCGGCAGCATCGATTGCTCGTTACCCTTGAAGATCACGATTAGCACCGAAGCGAAGAGCGCGAGCACTATGACGCCGTTTGAAAACACCAGGCGATCGCCGCGACTCGCAAGCTGGCGCGGAAGAAAGCGATCTGCCGCCAGCAAACTAGCCAGCCGGGGGAAGTCCGCGAAAGAGGTGTTGGCTGCTAGGATGAGAATTGCCGCCGTTGCAACTTGTAAGACGTAATAAGGAATTCCAACGCCGAACACGTGGCGACCCAGTGCCGACAAGAGGGTCTCCTCAAGTCCCGGAGGATGGGCGTTTAGTTTGTAGGCAAGGAATCCAGAGCCGATGATCATTATCGTCATGACCACGGCCATGAAGGTTAACGTGCTTGCGGCGTTTTTTGACTCAGGCTGTTTGAACGCGGGAATGCCGTTTGAGATGGCTTCCACACCCGTGAGAGCCGTACAGCCGGCCGCAAAGGCCCGCATCAACAGCCAGAGCAAAGCTCCTCCGGTTAGCGCGTGGCTGGCAACCGTGCCGACTGACGGATCGAAGTAGATTTGCGCCGGCGTGGCCATCACCTCGTGAGTCGTCCAGTAGCGAAAAAAGCCTACCGCTATCAGCGCCAGCATCGAGAGAATGAACAGGTAGGTTGGTCCCGCAAAGAATGCCCCCGATTCCCGCACGCCTCGCAGGTTTATCAAAGCAATGAAAGCTACGAAGAAAATGCCCAGCAACACTCGATGTTCATGAAGGAAAGCGAACCGGGTTCCCTGCACCGCTGAAGTGATTGCGGCGACGCCTGCTGAAATCGAAACCGCTACCGTCAGAATGTAATCAACGAGCAGTGACGCAGCGGCGACCAGCCCTGTCTGTGTCCCTAGATTGTCCTTGGCAACGATGTAAGCGCCGCCTCCCGAAGGATAGGCGTGAATCGTTTGCCGGTAAGACAGAACAAGGATGCCGAGCAGAAGAGTAATGCCAATCGCTATGAACGGGAGATAAGCAATTGCGATCGTGCCGGCCGCCAGCAGAACCAGCAGAATAGCTTCGGTTGAGTACGCGACCGATGAGAGCGCATCGGAAGAAAAAACGGCGAGCGCGGTTTTCTTGTTTAAGCGTTCATGTATCGCTTGCTCAGTCCGCATCGGACTGCCGACCAGAAATCGCTTCAATGATGCCACCACAAAAACAGTTCCTTAAAAAACGAAAAAGCGTCGAGCAATGAGCTCAACGCCTTGATAGGTCGTGGCACTGCCCTTCCTTTGGCCTACGAGGTTAGCTGTCGGGCTCGAACTGGAAGTGTTCTACACCAAGTGCCTCTTGATGAGCGCTTGGTGATTCGCCCCGTGTTCCGCCTGAGCGAAACAGTGGTTCCCCCGCGTCACTCGTCGTTTGCGCAGTGACCTCGGCAGACATTCTAATTTTCAAACTGACGGGATGTTACTCCGCTGCGTCGCGCTTATCAACAACTAAGTGATTCTCATCACCCGCCCACGTGCACAATTGGCCGGCGTGCTGGATCCTTTTCAGCCTGACGCAAGACTTCATGTGTAACCGGCGCGGTATCGCCTTCGCCAAAGGCGATGTACTTCATCAGATACGACAACGGATTTCCTTCACTCCAACCAAAATACACGTGCGGCAATTTACCGGTTTCATTGCGCAGGAAAAGCAGGAAGGCAGCGATGGCGTTGGGTACGGCCGGCGACACTGTTCGCAGCACCCGATAGCCGTCGACCTTTTCCCCGCGAATTTGCAGTACTCCGGAAAACTCCGATGCGTCGCCCGGCGTTACCTCAAAGAAGATCACTGGCTCATCTTCCGGTATGTGATTGTCCGTGCGCTTCTCGCGCTCTTTGATTTCATATTCAAGTGCATCACCAGTGTCGAGGCGATTGGCAATGATGCGCACCGTGCCCGCCGCCGCTTTGCGAACGAACTCCCGCGCGAGGTCGTCCAGCTCAATGCGTTCAACTCTGAGTTCGGTTGAACGCCAGACACGAGAGAATAATGACGCTGTCACAATTGCCAGAATAAAGAAGGAGGCGATTTTAATTCCCTCGGGCCGCTCGTGAATGTTTTGAATAGTGGTGTAGGCAAAAACAAGCGCAATAACGAGGAACGGTTTCCAACTTTGACCACGCCTCCGCATTGCAAGCGTCACTGCAATGGCTGCGGAAGTCATTAGCACCAGAACGCCCGTAGCGTAGGCCCCACCCTGCGCATCTACGTCTGCCTTGAAAATCACGGTCACGGTAAACGCGATAATCGTAAAGACGAGTGCCAGCGGCCGCGTAGCCTGCGCCCACTGGGGCGCCATGCCGTAACGCGGCAAATAGCGCGGCACAATGTTGAGCAGGCCGGCCATGGCCGAGGCTCCGGCAAACCAAAGGATCCCGATCGTGCTCAGGTCATAGACGGTGCCAAAGATGTCGCCGAAGAAATGGTGGGCCAAGTATGCGAGCGCGCGGCCGTTTGCCTCACCACCCTCTTGAAACTTCTCGGCCGGGATCATTAATGTTGTCACGAGGCTGCTGGTAATGAGGAATACGCTCATGATCAGCGCGGCGGTGCGTAAGAGCTTGCGCGTGTTTTTGATTCGGCCTTCAAGCAGGTGCAACGTGTGAGGCTCTGGAGGACGCCCGGTCCTGGTTGTGTGAATGTCCTCCCAGTCAACCTCGCTTAAGTCTTCGTCTCCCTTCACCAGTGGCATCACCGCGACGCCCGTTTCAAAACCTGATAGACCAAGGGCGAGTTTAGGAAACAGGATCATTGAAACACCAATCACAAGCCAGATATTGCCGTGCACTCGCGGGTGATGAATCAGCGCCTCTTTCCATTCTGGAAAATAATGGGGATGAGTAACTACTTCGAACAAGCCATACCCGACAACGACGATATTCAGCAGCAGATAAGTCCCCACCAGAATCACGGCGATCCCAATCGCTTCTTTGAAGCCACGCAGAAAGACAGCGCCCAATGCGGCGACCAGCACCAGCGTAATCCCCATCTGGTGCTTGAGTATTTCCGGCGTGAATGGATTTTCGATAATGTGAGCGGTGGCATCGGCGGCTGACAGCGTGATCGTGATAATAAAATCAGTTGCCACGAAGCCCAGCAAGACGAGTACGAAGAGCTTGCCTTTCCAGCGCGAAAGCAGGTGTTCCAGCATTGAGATGGAACCTTCGCCGTGCGGACTTTCCGCCGCGACCCGACTATAGATTGGCAAAGCGCCCAGCAGCGTGAGAAGAACCAGAATTAGCGTTGCGATTGGTGAGAGCGCGCCGGCGGCCAGAAAAGCAATACCGGGCTGGTAACCGAGCGTCGAAAAATAGTCGACGCCAGTCAAGCACATCACTTTCCACCAGGGATGTTGCTTATGAGCGCCCGGTCGATCATCATTAGAAGCCGACTGCCTGCCGCCCTTGTATAACCACAGCTTAAACTTTCGCCTTGTTCGATCGAGTAACGGCATTCTGATTTCCGGGCTCAACGGCCCAATGTTAATCCCTCAACCAGCGCCATTTTCACAGCGGGCCAACCGAATTTTAGGCTGTTGCAAATCTGCGTCAAGTAGATCTGTAGAAACCTCGCAATACTTCACAACTACGCCAAAAATAAAAAGCGGGCGAGGGCCTCCCACAGCCCCCACCCTTAAGGCCACGTGTCCTCACCCCACGCGACCACTTCGCTCACCGGGGAGGTGAACGCAGGCGGATTATGCAACAGTCGGATTAAACTTTCAACGCCTTTGCTGATTAAAAACGCGATAAAAGTTAGTTATGAAGGCTAGAGCAATCTCTTGTACTAACTGTACCGAGCTTACGAGTCGGTAACCAACTAACTAAGGCAGCTTTGTTCCGCTTCCAATCGCGGCAGCATCTTCGCTTCGGCGTGGCTCGCCGGTGAGCCTTTCCGCAGGAGCAAGGTCGGCCAGCGCAACCACAACCAGCAGCGCAGTGACGCCAAGCGTCGCCAGGATGTAAAGCACGGCCGTCATCTCCTTGTAGATCAAGATAATAGTTGCAATGGCGAGCACCGCCGTCCAAAGAACCGTAATCATTTTTCTTCGGCGCTTGTCGCTCGCCGCGTTTCTGCGTTTCATTTCTAAGCTCCCAAACCCGTCGTATCGTTATCTTGAACTATTGCTGCGCGAAGTCTACGTTCGCTTTCGTGATTAGTAGATGACGCGGTTTGCTATTGAAGTGCCACCGGTGCTGAAGATATTCCCCAAGCTTCCGCTCGCCGCACCAATGAGCGTTTGTCCAATTCTAGCTGTCGAGAAGATTCCTGCCTCGGGAACCTCGACCCAGTCAAACGGCTGGAGCAAGAAGTCAGGCTTTTGGTTTTTTTTGATGGCCGCGTAGTCCACCTTAATCGTTTCCTGGTCGGTGGCGCCGGGTTTCTGCCGGTGGACAATCACCTCGCTGATCTTGGCTTCTTTTCGGGCACCGCCCACCATCGCCAAAGCTCTGGAAAGAGTAAGTTGATCGCGTAGGTAAATTCCCTGGGGAGCAACCACGCTTCCGGTGATGTAGACAGGTTCAGCTTCTGTTACCAAGACAACATCGCCTGGCCGGATTACGGGGTTCGCCTGCCCTTTCCCGCTTCGTAGCTCTGAGATCTTCACAATTTCAAGAGGAGCCTTGGTGTCGTCAATCGGCGCGGCCAAAGCCTCTTCGCCGGGTTGGGGACACATCAGCGGTTCAGTGTGGAAAATTTGAATCGTGCCAGACGCCCGATCGGTGAACCCGCCGGACACAACCATCAGCTCATTGAGTCTGACTTTGCGCTGCATCTGAACTCGCGTTGGCTGTCTAACAGCGCCAAAAACAGTCGCCGGTTGACGACTCTTGCGCTCGGCGATACGCACGCTTACCTGTGGATTCTTGAGATACTTTCCGTAGGCCTTGCTGATATCCTTTTGCACTTCTTTTTCCGTCCGGCATTTGGCGGGAATCGGAAACTCCAGAAACGGTAGGGAGCTAATGTTCCCATCGCTATCGACTTCGACAATCGCATTAAGATCAGATTGTCCAAAAACTCTTACGTCGAGCGTATCGCCTGGGCCGAGCAGGTAGTTTCTGATGCCCTGAGTATCTATCGCAGACTCGCCCGAAGCGGAACGCGTATTAACCGAGGGTTGGCTGGAGCTGCTCTGTGACTCCTGAGTTCGCACTAAGCCCGGGAAAATCAAACTAACCAGAACTGCAGTTAAGACTAAACTTCTTTTCATATAGCACCTCACAGACCTTGCAAAACTTCAGCCGATAGACTGTCTCAAAAGATGTATCGGGGAAAAGGATCGATGCCTCAGGGCACGAATCAACCTTTGGTTACGCCTGGACCACGCAAATTCGTTGGTTGGTCCTTAGCTTCCACACCACTCCGTGCCGGGCCCTTTTTGCTGGATCGTCCCAGGGTCCCGGGAACTGCGAAGCCGGTAAAAAGCAAGTTGCAATGATTGCATAAAAGATAGTGGATGCCAACCAGCCGAAACAGCAATGGCGTGGGCTTGTAGCCCTTCCTGATCCGTGAACTACGACACTTCGGACACTTCTGCGAAATCATCCTGATACCCCTTCTCGATCAGCAGGGACGTCGCCTTTGGCTGCTTCGGCTTTAGCGCGTTTCTGCGATAGCAAACGACCCCACAATAGTTCTATCTCGCGCCCAATTCGCTCCGTGTTTGCGGTTCGTTCTTCTTCTTTCATGGTTCCTCGGTCCAGGTAGAAGAGCGCATCCTTGTAACGATCGATGGCGCGGCGGTAATGGCCCTTGAAAGCTGAACGTTCCGCCAACTCAACCCAGTGTGCGACCTTAACTGAGGAGATAAACTCGCGAATAGCGGCGCTGGATTCCAGCAGCTCAGTCTCCTGCGGATAAAACTTCAATGCGGATTCCAGGCAATGCAACGCCCGATTCGCGGCTTCAATCCTTTCGGACGTTCGCGCACGTTGTTGTGCCTCGTAAGTCAGCGTACGCGACGAATCTTTCGCCCAGGTTAACAGGTGGTGTTTCTGAAGCCCGCGCGCACGCTCTTGTCCCGCTCTGATTGAGTTTCTTTTTTCGGACGATAGCGTGTTCGACCTTAACGCTTCGTCTGCGATCGCCAGATGGTCCTGACAAAGATGAAAGACGTCGAAATGAGCTTCCGGATGGTTACCCGCGTCTGCCTCTTCTGACTGCCTCTGAACTTGTCGCCAGGCCGCCGTCAGCCCAGAGCTTGATTGAGACCTATCCGGCGAACGTTTGTGTTCACCAGCTGTGCGCGCTGCCGGTTCGCTGCCCTGGTCCAGCAGATAACGCGTCCAGGCCCGGCGCATGACAACTTCGCGCGCTGACAAAGCCACCAACAACACGACGCTGGCCGCCAGGCCGGCCGGAATCCAAGGCGCTTCATCGCCGCCGTTCACGAGTATCAACCATAAACCGAAAAACAAAATTAATGCCGCGACGAAGGCAGCCAGGAGATAGCCGATGCTCGAAGGCATGCGGGGGCGTGGCGCACGCCGGCGCGCTGCTTCCCCGGTGCTACGCATGTTTGTGCGAGCAGCTCTTGGGAAGAAATCATCCGTAGGGTTGTTGGGCAAGTTTGTTCTCTCTTGAAAGGTTAAGCAGTCATCTCAATGTGCAACATTGCTACGACCGGCGGGGGAACGCGAAAACTCTACCCTCCCTAACTGAATACGGACAATAGTCAGCTTTTTAGTATTGCGCTGTCAATATATGATGGCTGGCCGGGCCCGCCGCAGGCGCGTCAATCGTTTAGTACAAAGGAAAACCAGCATGGAAAAAGAGTTTGCTAACAAGGTTCTACTCGTCACCGGAGCCACTTCCGGAATCGGCAACGCTACGGCGCTACGATTTGCGCAAGCGGGCGCAAGCATCGCCGCGGTGGGGAGGGACGAAAATGCTTTGCTGGAACTACAGAAACAGGTTGAAGCGGCCGGGACGCAATTTCTGCCAATACCCGCCGATCTATTGCAAGAGAAGATCGCGGACTCAGTCGTCGCGAAGACGTTGGAACGCTTTGGCGGAATTGATGTGCTGGTTAACGCCGCCGGTCACATTTCGTCCGGCACTATTGAAACTACAGCCCTTCCAGCGTGGGATGCGATGCTCGAAATCAACCTCCGCACTCCCTTCGCGCTAATGCAGAAAGCCCTGCCGACAATCATCGAGCGACGCGGCAACATCGTCAACGTTTCGAGCGTGACGGGCTTGCGAGCGTTTCCCGGTGTCTTGGCCTACTGCGTTTCCAAAGCCGGTCTTGATCAATTAACGCGCTGCGCCGCGCTTGAGTTGGCGGCGAAGGGCGTGCGTGTGAACGCCGTAAACCCTGGCGTGGTGATCACTGAAATTCATAAACGCGGCGGCATGACTGCGGAAGCCTACAGCGCATTCCTCGAGCACTCGAAAACGACTCACCCGCTTGGCCGTGTTGGTCAGGCAGAGGAAGTAGCCGAGCTGATCTTCTTTCTGGCGTCAGACCGCGCCTCCTGGATAACGGGTGCGACCTACTCAATCGATGGTGGTCGCTCCCAAACATGTGCTCGTTAGTCGAATCCGTGAAACTAACGTCGAAGCAATGAATGGCTGCCCTACCAAAAGCTCGCGCTTGAAACGTTCTCTGTATATACTCTGCCGCGTCAAAATCCGTCGCGAGATTACGCAGCACGTCCTGTTTCCACCAGAAGTAGAGTTTTCGATCGGATCCAAATCTCTCTCTAACGAGGCAGTTCGCCATGATAAAAGACCCTCGACCTCCGTACGCTTTTGTACGTCCCCTTCCCGCCAGGTCTTCGGGAGCCAAAACTGCCATCAAGGTCATTGCCGGAGTTATTGCGATTCTTATCGCTCTGCTGCTCGGCCTTATCGTTCTGCTACTGATTGGCGTTGAGACTGGACCAGTCGCCCTCTTGATCGGAATGGTATCGGCGATTTTGCCGGTTCCAATCTACCTGGTTCTTGTTCTTTGGATTGATCGCTACGAAGCTGAACCGACCTGGATGCTGGCGACCGCTTTTTTTTGGGGCGCGCTGGTGGCTGTCTTCTTCGCATTCCTGATTAATACCGCCAGCGATGTGGCCGTTCACTTGATGACCAACAGTGCCCGGGCTGGGCACACTTTTGGCGCTGTTATCTCGGCGCCGATCGTGGAAGAGAGCGCCAAGGCGTTGATCCTGTTCATATTCTTCTTCGCGAAGAAGGACGAGTTTGACGGCGTCATCGACGGCATCATTTACGCCGCCATGGTCGGCCTCGGCTTCGCGATGACGGAGAATATCCAGTACTACGGCAAGGCGGTGATGGAGAGCGGCGGCACGCTGACCTTCGTTTTCATTTTGCGCGGGTTCCTGGCGCCGTTCTCGCATCCCATGTTTACCAGTCTGACCGGAATTGGACTGGGGCTGGCCCGGCAATCGCGAAATACCGCTATCAAAGTGATCGCTCCGCCGCTGGGCTTGCTCGCCGCCATGTCCATGCACAGCATTTGGAATGGCTCGGGAGTTCTTTTTGGCGGTGGCGCATTTATTCTGACCTACATCCTTATTATGATTCCGGCGTTCTTTATCATGATGGTGGTGATCGCTCTCGCACTCCGCCGCGAGGGCCAGATTGTACGCGAGTATCTCGTACCGGACTTTCAGGGTGGTTTATTTACTCAAGACGAATATCGGCGCCTGGGCAGTATTTTTGGCCGGATGGGCCTGTCATTCAATGCGCTATCACGAGGAGGCTTCGGCCAATGGCGAACGGCGCGACAATTGAATCAAACGGCGAGTGAACTGGCGTTTCATCGGAGCCGAGTTGCCCGTGGATTAGCCGCGGCGAATGCGGCCGAGCGCGAGGCAGCATACCGACTGGCGTTGGCGGATTTGCTAAAACGACTGCGCAGCAAGTAAGCCTCGTCACACAAAGTTCGCCCAATCTGAATGATTGACTTATACTAAGCGCCTGACAACATCGTGAAGCGCGCATCTATTCCCTCGAGCTGATGAGAGTTCAACTCCTACCAAGCACCTTTGACAGTCAGGGCCAAGCAACCTTTGAACAACGCCTGACATGTTTTCTGATCGATGAGCGTGTTGCGGTTGACGCTGGCAGTCTTGCTCTGGCTCTGTCTACTCCGCAGCGCGCGAACGTGCGCGACATCATCGTCACTCACCCGCACATGGACCACATCGCGAGTCTGCCAATCTTCATCGACGATCTCTTTGAGACTTTGGAGAGTCCGGTCCGGATCTATGCGACACCGGAAGTAATCGACCTGCTCGAGCGCGACATCTTTAACTGGAATGTCTACCCGCGCTTTTCTGAATTGAAAAACGAGTTTGGGCCGGTGATGGAGTATGTGCCGATTCCCCAAGGCGAGGAGTTTAAGGTCGCGCATCTGACCGTGACTGCCGTCGCCGTGAATCATATTGTGCCGACGGTGGGCCTGGTCGTTACTGACGGAACCAGCACAGTGGCCTTCAGCTCAGATACGTCTGAAACCAACGAGTTTTGGCAGCTGCTCAATCGCCTGCCGCATTTGGACGCGTTGTTAGTTGAGTCTTCGTTTCCGGATTCGATGGCTAAGCTCGCGGAGGTCTCGCGCCACTACACACCTGCCTCTTTGCAGCGCGACCTGCGGAAACTTACTCACAACAGCCTGGACATTCTTGCGGTACACATCAAGCCCGCTTATCGGCAGATGGTGATCGATGAACTGCAGGCGTTGAATATTCCAAAACTGGGAGTGATGGATTCGGGAAAGGTCTATAACTGGTAGACGGCAGTCGGATCCAAAGTCCAAAGTGGCACCGTCCGAATTCCTGTTCGAGTTTCAAACAGAAAGGTTTTGGACTGGACTTTTAGTTGATCGCATCGAACTCGCCCTGCCCATGCTCGCCTTCAATTTCGTGTAGCAGCACGCGCCCGCTGGGAAGAAGTTTTTTTACGCTCGCGGTCCTATGCTCGCGATCGCGACCGGGCATTAACTCGGCGCGAAATGTTACCGTCATGCCAGGACGCGCCCAGACGCTCGCGGGATTATCCTCCGTTCGTCGTCGTTGTTTTCCCATCTGGTTCTTTTTTCTCATGAAGGTACCAGCAGCGCCGACCGCTCCGGCAGCCAACGCCAGACCGCCCAACAACCGCTTAGTACCTTTTTTCATTCTTGATTAATGCGTGGGAGAAACTGACTCGCAGAGCGGATCGAGCCGAGCGGTGATAGTCGGCAACCCGCTGAGAGCCTTCTCCGCGTTCATCTCCGTGAAGTGAGCCCACTCGGGCGGGACATTCGCTTCGGCGAAAACTGCTTCCACTGGACACTCGGGAACGCAGGCATCGCAGTCGATGCAAGTTTCCGGATTGATGTGCAGCATGTCGTCGTCGAGGTGAAAAGCTTCAACGGGACAAACGAGGGCACAGTCAGTGTAGCGGCAGTTCACACAGGGTTCTGCAACGACGTAAGTCATTTCGGATGCGATTCTCCTTGATGAGTCGGACAGACATTCCTGCCTGTCACTGGATTCGGCATTACGTCGCTATATTAAGCATGGATCGCAAAGTTTTGAAAGATGGAAAGTAGACGAGCGTAAATTCTTTGAACTTCGAACATGCTAGGAGCGGTCGGGTTCGTGCCAGGTGTGCACCGGCTTGCCGGTCGAGAAATCGTAAAAGACCAAATCGGTGCTAGCCAGCATTTTCGTCAGCAGGATGATCTGGCCGGTGTGCATCGAAAAGTGTTCGGTCACATGAAAGATCGCCGCGAGGGCAGTCGCTGTCGTTCCCTGTATCGGATACTCATCAAGCAGCCGCGCCGGATCAAAAAGGGCCAGCACCTCGCTTACCTCTGTTACGGTTGTTCGCAGTTTCTGTAACAACTCGTCACAGGGAATTCCATCCCGCTCGTCAAACTCGGTTTGGCGTTGACGCTGATCGGGTTCGCCTCCCAAGCCGCAAACGATCCACTGGCGGGCGTTCCCGGAAAGATGCAACAGAAGATTTCCGATGCTGTTCGATTCGGGATTCGGCCGCCACCATAGTTGCTCAGCGGTCAGTCGCTCAACGCAGCGTTCGATTTTGGGGAGATATTCTTCTGCCAGGAGCCGCCGAGCTTCCCGAATGAAAGCCGGCGAAACCTCGACATGAGACCCTGCACGCGGAGTTGTCATGAGAGAAACCTAGCGCCACCCGCGCGCGGACGTCAATCCCGCCTAAGTCATGGTAACGGTAATTGATCTTTGAGGAATACGAGGAAGGGGTTTAGGCTTCGCTGGCGCGCGGGTCGTTTGGCGTCAACAATTTTATGGCGTTGGCCGTTTCGGTAAGGCGTTTCTGTTGCAATTCATTAACCCAATTGGTCACGGTTTTGACCATCTCCCGCGCGGTTTGCGCGGTCGTGTTTGGCTTAGGCGCGGGCTTCTGCTTTCGCGTCCGCTCGTCCTTTTTGATTATTTTGATGGCTTTCTTTTCTGACATTCCAACCAACTTGTCTTTACCTTTGTCTACTAACGCGTAGTTCTCGGGCCATAAGGGCCAATCTTGAGTGCGTGTTTTGAATTAAACGATCTTTCTTCGCTGGAGTTCCCTAGTTATTACTTATTTGCCACGATGGAACACTCGATTCTGTCTGACTCCCGCGCAACCTTAACTGGTACACGCCAATCGGTAGCAAACATCAAGCCACGACTTTCGCGGAAAGCAGAGCGCTCTTTAATAGGTTTTACTGGATATTGCGAAGAAACTCAGGAAGTCAGATGTACCTTACCACACATACGTTGGCCAGCGTGCACTAATAGGTACATTCTTCGGCCGCCACATAGGCTTTCTCTACTGGCGCACCAGGCTGCGCGGCGGATTCCCTGCCGCTCATATCCAGTTGCCAAATCTTCTTCTGGGTTCCATAAATTAGGAAAAGCAGTCCAACTACTGCGCCGGCGTTGACCCATTTTAGTCCACCTACCAGGTGCTTTGTTCCAAATGAAATCAAGAGTCCGTTAATAATGATTAAGGCCAAACGAAACTCAGTCGGGCCGAACTTCAAATGACTAATCTTGAGCTCGTCCGTGGCCGAAAAAGCGAGAAAGGTGCTGAAGTCGTAGGCGGCGAAGAGCGCTAACGTCAACAAAAGTTGAAATCGCGCACGTTCGGGCAGGATAAACGAATAGCCGATCAGTATGGAACAGAGGAAAAAGTAGTCGAGCAGGTGATCCATGTAGTAGCCCCAACGCACCAGGCCCGTGTTGCGATGCTTTCCGATCTTGCCGTCGTAGTGATCCGTTACCCACTGCAGCGCGATCATCACCGAGACCAGCCAAAGCCAACGGAGGTTGCGGGCCGCGAGAAAACTGAAGAGCAGAATCCCGAGCGACCACACGACCGTCAGCATCGTCAGATGCTGCGTCTCCAGCCAACTTGGAATCCGCGGGATAACGATGGGCGCGAGACGACGCTCGAGCGGCGAAAGAAATGAGTTGTTGGTCTTGTGCGCACCGGCAAACTCAGTCGGTTCAATCATAATTTGTTGTACCCTTTTTTGCTCCGTTTGATCCGCCGGTTCCACAGCAAGGCTGAGGCCGCATCGGAGTCGGGCACAAGTTTGACGCTTAGAGTACTCATTCTCCTGAAACACTGGCTCAATGGCGCTTGCCGGTTTGCAGCAACGTAACAGGAAAAATCTGCGGGTCTTTCAATAGAAAGATTTTTAAGACTATCGGACGTGATGTCGTGGAGAGAGCGGGTGCGCTGCACGACCAGATTAAAGGAATACAACTGACTGCGAACTGGGAATATCGAAGCGGCGGCGACAACTCCGGCAGGCCAGCATGTCGTCGACGCGCACCATGTAATCGCGCGACTTCTGGTAACGCAGGCGGTCCTGCTCGTTGGCGCCTCGCGGCGGAGCTTGTTTCTTCGTGCGCTTCAGCCAGCGAACGTCATATTCGCCTCGTTCGCGACAGTGGGGGCAACTGTAAGTCGCCTTCTTGGATTCCTGTTTCTCATTAAAAAAGTCTTGTTCGTTCATAGGCTATGCTCGTTCTTCCTGAGCCCAACTGAACTGTCGGGCTTACTGCTCCGAAGCTATCGTTCACCGAGTTCCCGCAGATAACGAAAACTGTAGATGCCAGTCTCGTGTGCATCGCTCCAGCGGAAGTTGAGTGCATAGCGGCCGACCACACTAATGTCAGCTATCGTCAACTCCTCGGAAACGGCTTCCGCCTTCAGTACCCGCTGGCCGGTCCACTCATTAACGCACTGCGCGCAAGGGCACGCACGTCTGAGCTCAGCAGCTGTGTAACGACAAACGCAGTCGTCGGCCCAAGTGATGCGCAGTCCCGAGTCGCCCTCCTGCTGGATCTCCCGCGGCTCAATCGCCGGGCCCCGTCTTTCGGTGGCTTCCATCATCCGCCTGCCTGCATGTTATGGCCTGCCGCGCGCAACGCTTCCTCGACCGCATCCGCTGTAATCTTGAAGTGCGAAGCGCTCCAGGTAACCTCACCGTTGCGCAAAACGATCACCTGTGGCGACTCATGAGCGACACCCAGGCGATCCTCGATTTCAGTCGAAAGCTCGCGCGCGCGCTGCACCTCGACCAACGCAACCTCGTCCTTCACTTCCGCCATCTGCTCGTAAGCCGCGGCGCTAATGGGACAAGTCAAACTGTGTTTGAAAATAACGACCGGTCGCTCTTTTGAACGACTGGCGAGCTCATCAAGAGCCTTGGGATCGGTAACTTTTACGAAGTGATTTTCCATTAACACCAACCTGGTAAGAGTAGTTCCAGTACAATTTGATAGTAGCGTATCGATCTGATTCCGACAAACAGGCAAGCTGGCGGCGGTGAGCGGGAGTAGCGACAAAAAAGCAGAATGCCGAAGACTACGACATTCTGCTTGCTGTCTACTGTGTCCTGTTTGCTGTTTACTTCAAACTTAGCGCCAATCGCCGACGAGGACAAACGGCGCCCAGTAGAATGGTGCACTGTACTTCTTGTTGGAAATCATCGCGAGTTGGGCTTCGCGCATGGCCGCTGAGGCTGCGACGCCGTTGGAACTTGTCGCTGAGGAACCGAGCAGGCGTTTGTAAAAGTCAGTCATCAATTCGGCGGTTGATTTGTCGGCAACCGACCACAGACTGACGCCGACGGTTGGAGCCCCGGCATACATGAATGCTCGCGTCAGCCCCATTACGCCTTCACCGCGTTTCTCTTTTCCGAGGCCCGTCTCGCACGCGGAAAGCATCACGAGCGGAGACCCAAGGCGCAAATTGAAAACTTCATCGGTGCGCAGAAAGCCGTCTTCGCTCTTGTTACCAACGAGCGAGAGCACCAGGCCGGTGAACTGCGGTCGTTCGGCGTTCAACAAACCATGAGTGGCAATGTGCAGGACGCGATACTTCGTGACATCGCGCGTTTCGATGTTGCCTTCACTGGCATCAAGGTCTAGCCACATGTCAGCTTGCGTGCCTGAAGCCCTGGCCAGCTTGACGATTTGTTCAGCCTCGGTTCGCGTGCCTGCAAGTCGCGCCAGCGGTAAACCCTGCATCTTCGCGCCCGCGGCAAGCGCTGAGGCATCCTGGCCCGTGACGTCGATCAAGGCGCCTTGAATTCCCATACCCCGGGTATCCCCGCCGGTTGTTGGAGAACCGGCGCCCTTGGCCCGCGTGTCATTTGAATTGAAAACCGGGTCGGCGAGTATCAACATCGATCGACCGGCAGTGTTGTTAGTCTGCTGCCTGATTGCGCCGACAACCGATGCGGACGGCGCATAAATAACTTCATTCGACGTGATCAGATATGGCAACGAAGAATAATTGCCGCTCGCAGCCGATTTTACCAAGGCTTCAAATGGAACGTAATTCAGCGCGCCGTCGGGGACAATTAATAGTCGCTTCGCTCCCAAAACAGACGCGGCCGGCTCCACTGCTGCTTTGTAGAGCGCGCTCGACGCGGAAACAAAAGACGCGGCGTCTTCCGCAAACGGCGTAGCGCTGACCCCGAGACCGCGTTGGCTCTCGGCCATCACATCAATGCCGACAATCCGCCGTTGCAGTTTTGAAGGAATCAGTTGCGCCCGCAGATCGGTGGCCAGTTTGTCGAGCGCCGGACGCGCCGGCAATTTATAGAGCGAGACGCCGGCTTTTGAAACGGCCCAAAGATAGGAAGAGTCGCGTCCCAAACTGTATTCGAGCAACACTGTTTGATCGTCGAGCACGCTGCTCTGAACTTCGGTAAGCGACAACGGTTTGCCAGCCGTCAGATTGGCATACCGCGGGTTGGCAGTTCTGATTTGATTCTCGATTTCTTCAAACTCGGACAGTAACTTTTCCAGATCAGATTCCAGGTCAGACGGTTTCTTCTTATCGCTATCAGGTGACAGACTGATTCCGGTTAGGATTTCCGCAATCTCCTGCTGCCGATCGAGGTTGTCTTGTTTCCGTTTGAGCAAGTCGGCGGGAATGCCCTCAGTGACCGCTGCATTGGTTTCACTAAGCAAGTCGAGCAGCGAACGAGCGCGCGACTGTTCGGTGATCTTGAACGCCTCGGCGGCGTATTCAAGCGCTTTGCCAGACAGTGCCTCGGCGCTGTTGCCCCCAGACGCACCGACGTCCGGTGCGGTCAACTGTGCCATCTCAGCGAAAGCATTCGCAGCATCGTCGAACACGTCTTTCGTCGTGCTAAGAAAAATGGTCCGGGATTCGTCGGCCCTCAAACTACCGGCCCGCAGCGTTTCCACCGTCGCAATCGCATCCTGATAACTGGCGAGGGCCAACTCCCTCAATTTCGCCGCTTTCTTCGGGTCTTTCTCCTGACCAGCGAGGGCCCACTGGCTCCGGCCCATTCCCAATTGCGCCGGCCACATCAAATCCAGACGCTTGTCGTCCTTTGCGCCCTTCGCGGCCTGGTCGTACAGCTTGAGCGAGTTTTTGTAGTCCAGTTGACGCAGCGCGACGTCCGCGAGGCTGGTGCGCGCGGCGGTACGAAAGCGGCGCGTTTGCCCCAGATTCGCGATCATCGGGAGTGCACCTTTGCCGGCATCGGCGGCGTTTTGAAAGTGCGTTCGTGCCGTTTCCAGATCGTTTCCGGCAAACGCGATGCGGCCCATGCCCAGCTCAAACGTCATGTAAACTATTGAAGTGCGATATTGCTCCAGCTCATTCTTCGCGACCAGCGCGCCGCCAACCGCACCTGCGGCTGAACCGATCGCGGAGCTGTCAGTAGCGTTCCCGAGAATGATAGAGGGCGCCATCTTGCCAAAGATTCCGCCGGCTTTCTTGGCCGCGCTCTCCGGCTTCTTCGGACTCATCCGCCCATACGATGCGGCGGCAGCTTGCAGCTCGCCCAGTTGATAGTTTGTGTCCCCAATCTTCGCGAGGAGGAGTTGGGAGTTGAAGCCGGTATCGCTGGCGCTCGCAGCAGTGTCGACGGCCGCGCTTGCTTTTGCACTGGGGACCATGCGAGCTGCAGCGCCAGCCGCCGCCGTATCTCTTTGTTCCTGTCCCAGCGCACCGGTCAGCGCTTCATAGGCTTGTTGATAGTGATCGAGTGCGGTCTTGTTCTGTCCCTGGCGCAAATAAAGATCGCCCAACTCGTTGTGTGCAGCGGCGATTCCTTTTCTGTTCTTAGCAGCGCTGTAGAGGTTAAGGGCCGTTTGCAGTTGGCCCAACGCCTGGTCCGCCTTCCCGCGTTTGAGCAGGCGCCGTCCTTGCTCCAATGCGGTCCCTGCCTGGTCTGCTTGCGGTACCGATGAATTAGATGATGCGGCGCCCTCGTGCGAAATGCCTACCGTCGCCAGGCAGGGCATCAGATTCAAACTAAGAACAAGCGCGCTGAGTTTCCTTGACGTCGGATTCACCGGTGACACTCCTTCTGTTTACTGCATTTTAATCGTTCGGCTTGCCAACCATGCTAGTTGCGTTGTGAATCAAATCCAAAGTTACTACCAGCATGTTCTTACCTGTCGAACCCGTCAACATTATTAACGAAGGTTCCGGGTCATCCCGGTTAAGACCAATGCCGCGAGTGACAGCCCGATGTTCGGCGGAAGTCTGAGCGCCTCCCACCCTGTCGGCTTTAGCTACTTTTAGTGGCTCGTTTAATTCCGACTGAATCCGCGACCAAACCTCGGCGCCGGGACGCCACGGACATTGGGCACCATTGTCGCGACAAAAGCTTACGAGGTCATCTTCGATGGGAACTGCGGAAATAGGTTCGCGCGTAAAAACAAAATAGAGTTTCTCGGCGCCCGCATACTTATCAAAGGTAAACCACCGCAGCCTTTCCTCCGCGGCGGCACTCGACGGAATTTCAAACGGTACGTGGGCCTGAAAGTAATTGCCCGCGTCGTCCAGGTCCGGATCGGGATAAAGCATGGTCGCCTTGCCGTTATCCGTCGTATTAAAAACGTAGAGGTAACCATCGGCGGTGGTCTCGATCAAAACGCGCACGTGATCGCCTTCGCTAAACTGGTGTGACGGATCTGTCCGTATCGCCAGTCCATTTGAATCACGCATGAACAGCGTTAGGCCAAGACCGACGCGCGGCAGGTTCGCCGGAGTTTTCGAATCCTTCGCTACAACCGGCGTTGGTCCAGACGGATTCGGCGCCGGCGTTTTTGGACGTCGCCGGTTTGGCTTTGTAGCTGGGGTCGGCTTATTGCTTGAGGCTTTACCGGTAGCCTTGGGACGGGTCGTCATAAAAGCACCGCGCACGTCCTCGTCCTGCTGAGCGAAAGCCAGCAGAGGGACAAGGCCCGGCAGAACGAGCAGGAAACTAAGAGTTAATGCTTTCATTCTCATCGCAAAAAACTTCTCCTTCAATACAAAATACGCGACTCACCGCCGGACAGCAGTCATTTATGTTCGATATGAATATCGAAAACTACTGGCGCGCCCGTACCATTCCCCGCGGCTGGCGGTACCTTTATCTTAACAAAAGGCCGTTCAGCATCCTGGTTGTCAATTTCCGTTACCGGGGCACTGGTTTTGTACTTTGCGAGAAACTCACGCAAGTCCGACTGCTCTGTTTCCCCCAGGGGTTTCCCCGTTGCCTGTGAACTCAAAAAAGCAGGAGTAGCCAGCCGTTCGGCCGAGAAAACTATAGTGTAATCTTCGCTTCCCGGCTTCTTGTCCAATTCCAGCCAATGTTCAATCCCACTGGGAAAACTGAAGTCACTTCCCTTCACTACCTCGTTAGATTCCAGCCCCGAAATAGCTGCGGGCTTGTCAGTCAGAAACGCGGTCGGTTGATTTTTTTCGCCCGGCCCAACTATGTAGACGTAGCCATTCCCGCCAAACTCAAAATGAAATTTAAACGCCTGTCCGGAAGCCAAAGGGGCTATGCCGGCAACTCGCTGCGGTTCCGTTGCCAGGGCGTTTGGCAATACTTCGAGCCAATAGCGTCCAACCTGCGGAGCGGCGGTTGTGGCGGAACCTTCTCTGGCTTTACTGTTACCGCCTACGCCCGCTGAGCCGTCAGCTGGCTTCGTCTTCAACCAATTCACCACAAAGAATCCACCAACGACCACGACTACCAAAGCCAGAAGCAGGACGACGGCGCCAACCAAAACCAGCGACTTGCCACGTTTTTTCTCCGGAACAACCTGCAACTGCGGCGGGCGCACAACCGTTATGTCCGACGCTGAGTCGGCTATCGCCACCTTCGGTGTTTCCGCCTCCTTGGTTGGCGGTCCTTTGAACGCAACCTTCGGCTGCGCCGCCGGTCGCAGAACAGTTGACGGACTCGTTGGAACAGCGTCGACGGTAACAATCGTCGCTGCGTTTACGTCCGACTTGGAAGTCAATCCGCCAGGCGCTTCTTCAGTATGGGAATAAGAACTCTCCACATGAGGAATGTCAGGGTAGGTTCTGCCTGTTGGCGCCTGGCCCGCTGTATCACCGAGTCCGGCGCGCAACTGTGCCGACAATTCGCCGGCCGTCGCCTGGCGATCGTCGCGGTCTTTCGCTATGGCTCGATCAATCGCCTGGCTGAACCCCGGGGGCATATTTGGAATTTTTTCAACCAGTGGCGGCGGCTTGACCGCAATGTGTTCTCGTCGCAATTCATGAAGTGTGGTCGCGGCATAGGGACGCTGACCGCTTATCATTTGATAAGCGACCAGGCCGAGACTGTAGATGTCCGTGCGGCCATCGATCTCAGGATTTCCGTCGCGCGATATTTCGCCCCACTGCTCCGGCGACATGTAGTAGGGAGTGCCGAGCACCTGGCCGGCCATCGTCAGTTCTGTCGTACCGCTACTTTCGACGCCGGCGATTTCGCGCATCTTGGCAATACCAAGATCGAGCAGTTTGATCGACGTCTCGCCTTTCGTTTGCACCTTCCCGATCATTATGTTTTCCGGTTTGAGATCGCGGTGCACCACGCCCATTGCATGCGCTGTGTTCAGCACACTCATGATGGGCTCGAGAATTTCAAAAGCCTCGGCGGCGCTAAAGCGACCGCGTTTCTTCAGTTCAGCATCGAGCGTGTGGCCTTCGACGTATTCCATCACCATGTAGGTGGTGCCGTCGCTTGACGTTCGCAGATCGTAAACGGTAACGGCGTTGGGATGACGAAAGCGACGCGCCGCCTGGCCTTCGCGGCGAAAACGCCGCAGCCATTCGGCATTGTTACGCACGTCCGGCGGCAGGATTTTTATGGCCACGCGATCGCCCAGCAGGATGTGGCGCGCGAGATAGACGGCGCCCATGCCACCCTTACCGAGCAGCGACTCGATTTGGTATTGCCCATCAAGTACGGTACCGACAAATGAAGATGGATCATTTTCCAACACTTCGCCATCCGTGGGGCAGAAGCTCACGCTGTCTTCAAATTTTCCTTTGCAAATGGTGCAGTATTTCATGCGGGTTGGTTCCGGAGTTCGCTAGTCTAACATACGGGCGCGAGGCTATGCGCGTCCCCCAAATGCTTCAGAACGGCCGGTGTGACAAGTAAGTAGAGTGGGCGCGCTGGTGATAAAGCGCGCCGTCTCGGTTGGTTCAGGAGTAAATGCGTCGCGCGTATTCCTCGACCATGCGATCGCTATTAAACTCCGGAACCAGCTTGGCGATGGAGTTCTTCATCATCGCGATCCACTTGCGTGGCAGTCCGTCGCTGTCGCGATCGTAGTAGAGCGGAACAACCTGCTGTTCGAGCACGCGATAGAGTGATTCTGCGTCACCCTCATCGATGTCCGCGGCCTCAGTTGCGGTGACGTCGTTGCCGACTGCGAAACCATTAGTGCCGTCATAGCCCTCGAGCCACCAACCATCCAGCACCGAGAGATTCAATCCGCCGTTCATCGCTACTTTTTCGCCGCTGGTGCCAGACGCCTCGAGTGGCCGGCGCGGAACGTTTAGCCAAACGTCGACTGACTGGACCAACTGCCGCGCGATCTCATGATCGTAATTCTGAAGAAAAACCGATCGATCGCCCACACCCGCGTTGCTTTCCCAAAGCGCCACTTCCTGCAAAACGAGTTTTGCTTCCTGGTCCTGCGGATGTGCTTTTCCGGCAAACACAAACTGGACGGGGCGATCCGGGTTATTGATAATCCGCCGCAATCGCTCCGGGTCTTTCAATAACAAGTTCCAGCGTTTGTAACCCGCGACGCGCCGCGCAAAGCCGATTGTCAGCGAACCCGATTCGAATATTTCGCGCGCCGCTTCCGTTGACTCCGCTGACTCGCCGCGGTTAATGCGCGCGAGCAGTGAGCGCTGCCGAATAAAGGCGACCAGACGATTCTTCAAGAGCAGATGCGCACTCCACAATTCTTCGTCAGGAATTTCCTGGATCCCTTTTGCCCAGGCCGCTCGGTCGTACAACCTTGCCTGCCAGCTGCCGCCGAGATGTTTTTCGAAGAGTGATCTCAGTAAAGGAGCAATCCAGGTTGGCGCGTGAACGCCGTTAGTGACGGAAGTAATTGGCACCTGTTCGACCGTTCCTTCGGGCCACAGCTTCTGCCACAGCGCGCGCGAAACTTCGCCGTGCTTGCGGCTTACGCCGTTGGTGGAGCGACACATACGGATGGCCAGCGGCGTCAGACCAAACGCCTCGCGCGCATTCTTTGGATCGGTGCGTCCCAGCGCAACGAATTCGTCGTGACTTAGTCCGAGTTCCTTTTCAAAGCTTGGGCCAAACGAGCGCGTTAATAGTTCGATCTCAAACTCATCGTTGCCCGCTGCGACCGGCGTGTGGGTCGTGAACACACAACGCTGGCGCACTTGCGACGCTGCCTCAACAAAGCTCAGGCCTGCGGACTGAGTCAACTCGCGCGCCAACTCGAGCGTGAGAAAAGCGCTGTGGCCTTCGTTGAGATGGTAAACGGCTGGCTGAATGGCGAGCTTCCGTAGCAGGCGCACGCCGCCGATTCCCAACAACATTTCCTGAACGATGCGCGTCTCGCGATCGCCACCATACAAATGGCCGGTAACCCAGCGGTCGGTTTCCACGTTTGCGGCGATGTTTGTGTCGAGCAAATAAAGCGGCACGCGACCGATGTCAGCGCGCCAAACCTGAGCCCGCACGGTGCGCTCGCGAATCAATACTTCAACCAGCAGCGGCGTGCCGTCCGAAGCCTTCACTGAACCTAGTGGCAACTGATCGGGATCAGTCTCACCATAAAATTCCTCCTGCCAACCCTCGAGATTGAGGCGCTGGCGAAAGTAGCCGTAGTGATAGAGCAGACCGACGGCAACCAGCGGCAGGTTTAGATCACTGGCAGACTTGAGATGATCGCCGGCAAGCACGCCGAGGCCGCCTGAGTAGAGTGGCAGCGAATTGTGAACGCCATACTCGGCGCAAAAATAAGCGACGGGATTTTCGGCGGTTATCGCTGGACTGCTGGGCTGGTTCGCTCCTGGCTCTGAAATCTGACTCATGTACTGATCAAACTGATTGGCCAGTTTGCGAATCCGCGCCACGTAAACCGGATCGGTGGCCATCTCCGCCAGCCGGTATTCAGAGACCTTCGCGAGCAGCAGGCGAGGATTGTGTTCACACTCGTCCCAAAGTTCGGCGTCGAGATCGCGATAAACGCCGGCGCCATCTGACGACCAACTCCACCAGTAGTTCCAGGAAAGCCGTTCAAGGGCCTGAAGCGGCGTCGGCAATGTCGGGGTTGCGCTCAATGATCAGTTCTCAAAGGTTCAATTGTTTCAATCATCAGAATAGACCAACACAACACAGTTAGTATCCTCGAAAAGCACAACAACGCTTGTCGTTGTCGGCAGGCAAAAACAAAGCGGTTCTTATAACACAACTCGACGTTTATCTGAATTTGTGGTGCTTAAGGAAGGTTTGGGCGTGGCGAGGCAGGAAGAATACCAGCCGCACATCTTCCAGCGTCTTTTCGGCCGCGAAAAACTCCGTAATCGCTCGCGAGGAAACCTCTGCCGCTTCAAATAGGGGGTAACCGAAGGCGCCGGTGGCAATCGCAGGAAAAGCTATGGATGTTAGCGAATGCTTCGCTGCGAGTTGCAGCGAGTTGAGATAACACGAGGCCAACAACTCCGATTCGCGTCCCTCGTGGCGGCCATAGATTGGGCCTACAGTGTGAATGACATGGCGCGCCGGTAGCTTCCCTCCGGTGGTAATCACGGCTTCACCGGTGGGCAATCCTTGCGGATATTCCGAGCGTCTGATTTCGCGGCACGCTTCGAGAATCGCTGATCCGCCGGCTCTATGAATTGCGCCATCGACGCCACCACCACCCAACAACGTGGAGTTGGCGGCGTTTACGATTGCGTCGACGTCCAGGGTTGTGATGTCGCCGACAACAACCGCAACGCGCCCATCAAGAAACGTTTCTTCAGTCCTCGTCACTGGGTTTGGGATAAGGTAAGGTGCCTGTCGCGATCAACTCTGCTGCTTCGTCGCGTGCCTTCACTTCGATTTCGTCAAACATGTCCTGCCGCTTCAACGCTTCGGCAACGCCTTTTGCCTTCAACTCAGTCAAGGGATGCTGCGCGTCGGCGCTGGCGATTTCAAATATGCGCTCGCCAAGCATCACAACACCCAGCGAGCCCAGCGTGACGCCGGCCGTCAATTGAATTTCGTTCATGTTGTGAATCTTGAAGTTTCCGGTTTGTTCGACCCAGTCTTCGATAAATGGATCGCGCAGGGCATGCTCGGCTTCGGATTCCGAAAGATAAGCTCCCACGACTATGAGACAGTATTCGCGCACGTTGCCAGTCGATTAACCCGGTAGACTAGCGTTAACTCTATCACCGTGGTTCTCAACAATCCAAGCAAATAATGTTCGAGCAGGACAGACATTCTTGTCTGTGCATCTCACTTCAATAAACTGGGACAGGCAGGAATGCTCGTCCTACGAAAAACACCGCCCCAGATTACTCCGTGGCGGCGTCTTTGTTACTTCACTATCAGCTTCGTCTTAGGAAGCGCGGGCATATTGCTCGTTGAGCGTTTGTCTCAGGTGCTCAAAATAAGAATCGAAAGTAACGAAGCCCGTCGTTCCCTGGAAGAATGCCTTTCCGCCAGTGTCGTCTGCCAAACGATTGAGTGAACTCTGGCCATAGCTCGCAGCCAAGCGGCTGTGGCTGGTCAGACCAACTGAAGGCGCATAGAACGCATAGATCGCTACGCTGCTCTCGTTCGCTTTCTTGATCGCCCGCTCGAGGTCGAAAGTGTGACCCGAACTCGTGCTGTCGAATCCTCGCGAAGTGTCGAGACCGTCCGAGATAAGCAGCACCGCATTCTTACCCTTCCAGTCAGCATCGAAGTTACGTAGTGCTTCAATCACCTCCACGTAAGGGTTATATGCCGAAGCTGAAGTGCTCGATCGAGGCACGCGCAAGGAATTCGCGGCCTTGTCCAAATCGCTGGTGAATGGTTGGCGAACCTGCAGCGTACCGGTCGTGATGTAGCCCACCATCACGCGCGAACCTGCAGGCAGCGAGCGTATGAACTCACGCGTGACACCGAGTTCACTGCCGACCTGCGAGATCAAGTCATCCTGTACCAGAATGGCGAGATTGAGCGGCTCCGAAACCGGAGCGTGCTTCTGCGTTATGTTCCTTTTGTCAGTGGGGATTGCATTGGTCGAGCCCGTCGCAAACGTCACCGCTGTGGCGCTTAGCGCCAAAGCCAGAGCTGCAACAGACGTGATAACTCTCCGATAAAACATTGTCTTTCTCCTCGGTAAACTACCCATTTTGTTCGTGAAACTTCGATGCCAACTCGGCGAAAAAAGGTGGCCTAACTTGCCATCATCTTTCCGCTCAGATAAATTATCTCTTACCAAATATGCAATGAGTAGGACGGCATTCCCGCCCGTCCAATGCGGCCGCGAAGGGCAGACGAGGATGCCTGTCCTGCCAAAATTCGCTCTCTGAAAGGAATTATCTTTATGAAAGCCTTTGCCACGGAGTTTATTCGCAACCTTGCGGTCATCGGACACGGCGACGTAGGGAAGACGCAACTGATTAGTTCGCTTCTCTACGTCGCCGGAGCCACACCACGTTGGGGTAAGGTCGAAGAAGGAACCACCGTTACTGACCACGAAGAAGATTCAATCGCCCGGAAGATCACGCTTAATACCTCACTCGCCCATTTAGAACATCGCGATACCAAAATAAATTTTATCGACACGCCAGGATACGCCGCGTTCGTGGCCCACGCGCGACCCGCACTCAGAGTTGCCGACTGCGCGATCAGTGTTGTGGACGGAGTTAAAGGAGTTGAAGTTCAAACTGAAAAGACCTGGGCGTATGCAAATGAATTCATGGTTCCGCGAATCATGGTGGTGACAAAGCTCGATAAGGAACATTCGGACTTTGGGGCGGCGATAGACAGTGCACACAAGGCTTTCAGCCGGGCAATCATTCCCTTCACACTCCCGATTGGAAAAGAGAAAGACTTCCGCGGCGTAGTTGACGTGGTCCACATGAAGGCTTATGAGTTGAGCGCTGACGGCCAGGCAAAGGAGATTGATATTCCAACCGAAGGTCGCGAGTATGTCGACAAAACACGTGAGCGACTGGTGGAACTGGTTGCAGAATCTGACGACGCGCTGCTGGAAAAGTATTTCGAACAAGGGACGTTGGATGAGTCTGACATCCTGCCTAACATCAACAAAGCGATTGCCAACAGTAAGCTCTGCCCAGTGTTTGCGGTTTCCGGGAGCACGCTTGTTGGTCTCCGCGCGCTGCTGAATGCAATCGTCGACTATGCGCCCGATCCGGCACATCACACCGCTGAGTATGGCCTGCCGGTCGATGCCGCACCTGACGCAGAAAAGATCGCGCGCAAGTATGACGACAGCGAACCGTTTTCCGCTTACTGCTTCCGCACCGTAGCGGATCCGTTTGCCGGCCGCATCAACGTGATGAAAGTGATCAGCGGCAAACTACAGAACGATGCAACCGTGCTTAACTCTTCCCGCGCCGCAATGGAACGCCTCGGCATGTTGCATTCCATCCAGGGAAAACAACTCGACAAGATTCCCGAGGCCCATGCGGGTGACATCGTCGCGTGCGTTAAATTAAGAGAGACGCAAACCGGCGACACGCTTTGCGACAAGCAGCACCCGATCGTTTACTCACCAGTCGTTTATCCGGAAGCGGCGATTGCATTTGCAATTGAACCGAAGTCGCGGCAGGACGAGGAAAAGATCAGCGTTGCGCTGCACAAGATTCTGGAAGAAGACCCGGCGCTCCATTTCACGCGCGATGCGCAAACAAAAGAGTTCCTGCTTTCCGGCTCCGGCCAACTTCACGTCGAGACCGTGGTCGAAAAACTCAAGAAGCGCTACACCGTGGAAGTGACGCTGCATCCGCCAAAGGTTCCCTACAAGGAGACAATCACAGCCCGTGCCGAAGTGCAGGGCCGCCACAAGAAACAGACCGGCGGTCGCGGCCAGTTTGGAGATTGTAAGGTAATCTTCGAGCCGATGCCTCGCGGTGGTGGTTTTGTTTTCGAAGACAAGATCTTCGGCGGCGCCGTGCCGCAACAGTTCCGGCCGGCGATTGAGAAAGGGATTATCGAAGCAGCCGCGTCAGGCGCCATCGCGGGATATCCGCTGGTGGATTTCAAGGTGCAATTAATTGACGGTTCGTATCACAACGTCGATTCCGATGAACACTCGTTTCGCGCCGCTGGTCGCAAGGCCTTTCGCGCGGCGATGGAAAAGGTGAAGCCGTCGATACTCGAGCCGATTATGGACGTGGAGATAAGCGCGCCGCAGGAGAACAGTGGCGACATCATGGGCGATCTCAATTCGCGGCGCGGACGGGTGCAGGGTATGGAGACGAGCGGCAAAAATCAGGTGATCAAGGCGCAGGTGCCGATGTCGGAAATGCTTAACTACCAGTCAACGCTGAATTCGATCACCGCAGCGCGCGGTTCGTTCCATATGCAGTTTTCGCATTATGATCCGGTTCCCGGGAATCTCGCTCAGAAGGTCATTGAACAATCGAGAGCCGAAGGAAGAATTCGCGGCGGCGAAGAAGACGAGTAGCGTTTCTCACGTACCAAGAGAACTAGGTCACGAGATCAAACCTCGTGACCATTTCTTTTTCCGATCCGACTGTCACTGCGCCGCAAATGTGTAAACCAATGCGCCGTTTACCTTCACGGGCTGCCCATTCAGTTTAGTCGGTGAAAACTTCGCCTGCCGGGCGGCATTAACTGCCGCTGCCTGCAACAACGGATGTCCTGAAACGGCCCGCGCGGAGACAACGTTTCCGTCCTCATCGATGGTGATCTGAACGGTGACACTGCCGGAAGCTCTGGCCGCTTTGGCAATCGGCGGGTATTCAGGAACTGGAAGACTCGTAGCCTTTCCATTCAAGATGCCCCCGGAAATACCTTCTATCGGAGTTGCTATGGTCGCCCGCGCAAAGTCCTGCACCGCGTAGTCCGCCGGAACCTCAAATAACTCATGCGCCGGTTCGGTGCGGCTGATATTCGTCAGACGGTAGGTCGTTTCACCAAAACGCGGATCGGAGTGTTTGGTCATGACGACTAGCTGCAATTCTGGTGAGTACCAACGCTCAAAGACCATCTCAATGGGGCGTTCGTTGCCAATCTCGCCGGCGGGGATCTCGACGGTGTTGCGCGTGCCTTCGGCCTCGACTCCTTCGATCATTTGTTTACCCAGTGCTTCGGTGCGGGCATTGCTTTCGCGGCCGCCATGCCATTGAAAGACCATGCCGGCTTCGCCTGTCGGCGGCGGAGCAACCGAGCGCTCGAAAACCATTCCTCCACCCTCGCCTTGCGAAGCTGGCGGACCACTCACCCGCACGCCGGCTGGCGGCGTGGCGGACCGCTCGAACACCGGCGCAGCAAACATTCCTGGTTGCGACGACGATGGCTCGCCCGCGCGCATCATGACGCTTACGCCTGCGCCCGAACCTATGCCCCTGCCCTCTCCAGTGCCTTCTCCTGAGGAACGAATCTTGAATTCGAAGCGCATCGGCGGCATCTTGTGAGCAACTTTTGAACGCGTGTCGAGCGCGTAGCTCTCTCCCAAAACAGGATCGTTAATTAAGATCGTTTGCGGCATTTCCCCGGCGGCAGCCAGGGAACCAAATACTCTCAGGGTTTGCTCCCTGCGCGTACGGCCTTCGCTGTCTCGATAAATTGTGGCGGTCGACTTGTTGACTATTCGGTTGCCATCGCTGAGCGTCTGAGTCGTTTCAGTTATCGCCTGTGCTGAATACGGCGCCGCCTTAACTGATTTGGAATTCGCGTTCATCTCTGACGCCATAAAGATGAAGTTGTCATTCGGCGGCGGCGTCTGCGAATCATCGGGTCCGGGAATTCGTTCGCGCTGGATCATCTGACGATCCGGAGCCGGTTGTTTTTCCTGCGCGCAGATCGAAATCGAGCTTAGCGGCACAAACGTGCTCAGGACCAGGCTGGTAATTATTTTCCATCGTCTCGTCATGTCGTCTTCCTTTTCTTTGGGCGGGCTTCGACCCACCGATTGTCCATGAGAATACTGGGGAACATATGCTTCACTGTACAAAGCGGATCGCACGGGCCACGCCGTCCGCGCCAAAAAACACGTCTGCCTTCACCTTCTCATCGTAACGGTTGACGTTCATGGGTAAGCCGAAAGCGACGAGCGCGGACCGCGGCAACTCAACCCGCACAAGCTGTCCACCATCCTGCATATTTGTGGGACTTGCGTAACCGACGGGCATGAAGTCTGTTGCGATCTCGGGCACGGACTCTTGAGTAACATTCGTTGCCGTTTCTGTTGTCGCGATGCTTTTACCGGGGAGATTAGCCACAGGCTGAGCCAGAGAGACGGCGCCACTTAGGATGCTTCGTTTCCTTGTAAACCTGCGACCCACCGTCGGTGCAGTCGGAACTTGGTCCGCTCTCCCAACAGCAACAAAGTCCGGCGCGGGGGCCATTGACCGCTCCGGTGATTTCGCATTCGGGAGGTTTGTAGGAGTGGGGATGCTACCTACCGTCTCAGGAGCAGTCGCGCGCGTCCTCATGACCATGACGCCAATAACGACCAAAAACATCGCCGCCACCGCGATCGCTGCTGCCCGATACGGGCGCGACCTCGCTCCCGACGGCGAGCGCATCTCCAAGCGTTTGCCACGGAGCGCGATGAGCAATTCATCGCGCATTGGTGGAACAGCAGCTGAGTTCATCTCGGTGGCCAAAGTGCGCAGCTTACAACTCAACGCGCGCTCAGCTTCGAGCTGAGCGGCGCAAGCTTCGCAGCTCGAGGTGTGAGCGAGCGCCTGAGCACGAACCGTTGCGTCCATCTCTTGCTCGCGAGTCAGATCCTTAAGGTTACTTTCAAAATCTTCACACTTCATGCAAAACACCTCACCGACTTAACTTCAACCGCATCCGCGTCACGCGCTGGACGTAGCTTCTCAATCAACAGCGCGCGGGCCCGGTGCAACCGCGAGCGAACCGTCCCCACCGCGCAACCAAGAATCTCCGCTGCTTCCACGTAACTCAGCTCCTGCAAATCGCAAAGCACTACGACTTCGCGATATCGCTCGGGCAACGCCAACACCGATCTCCTTACCGACTCAATCGTCTCCGTGCGTGAAAGATCGTCGAGAGGGTTCTCAGTCGATCGGGAAGTTGTCGTTGTCGCATCATTCCCGTCTTCTTTCGCAACGTAGAACCGTTCGCGCCGCAATCGACGCAACACGTGGTTGCGAGCGACGCCCATCAGGAAAGCGCTGAGGGAACCTCGACTAGCATCGAAATTGTGTCCTTCTCGAATCAGAACCAGAAAAACCTCCTGAGTGACATCGTCGGCCAACGGCTGCGAGCCGCACATCTGCAAGGCGAAGCGATGGACATCCCGCGCGCGCCGCTCGTACAAGGCGGTTAACGCTGCTTCCTCTCCAGCCAGCATCGCCTGAACTAAGTCGCTGTCCGAAACGTTGGAGTTTGCTGTCATCCGAAGTCTTCTGTCGCGAAACCTTACTGTTACTTCGCGTGAGCGGGCGGGAAAGTTCCAGAAATAAAGCAAGGATTAGTTCCGACTTCTATCACTACTCCCCGAATTTTTTACGAAACTCCGGCGAGCGCCGCCGCAAGTCGAGCCAATCCGAAAACAGTTCGGGAGCCTGCAGCCAGATCGACAACCAATGCGAAGCTTCCTTCTGCTGTTCGCGCATCTGACCATCAATGATCTTGCTGCGTGCCCGCAACAGCAAATCCTTGCGCGCGAGCGCGACCGTTTCGCGCAATTGTTTTAGACTCGTTTCCTCATTGTCAGCATCGAGCTGCATTCGCTTCTCATCGAGTTTGACAACCGACTTAAAGGCCGACGACAAGTCGGAGAAATCCAGCCGTTCGCAAAACTCCATTTTCTTCAGATTCTGTTCGCGCCATTTCACATCGCACTCGAAGACCTCGGGATGCCGCAGCTCGGCGCCCTCGTCAGCAACCGTGCGGGCAATCGACGCCGGGCTTGCCAACGCCCCTTCGCCAAACCTTTCCAGTAGTGCTTGCTGGATCTGCTCAAGCTCGCGCGCACCCACTGATTCACAGTCGAGAGCTTCCCACACCTCGATTATCAGATCGCGTTTCGTGCGCGCTTTCCAGTTGGCCTTGACCATAGTTTCTGTGGACGTTCTCAAATCCCTGCTTTGCGTCCAGTAATCTGTATAATGATGCGGTAGCTCCCGTCTCATCATCAATAGCTCAGGCAGTCCCTGCTTGCCGGGTTTTCGGAAACATGATTACCGACGCAGAACTTCCAGTTGAGCCGCAAGGCCCAACAGCGACCGCCGCCGAAGCTCGCGCTTTACTCGCGCGCGTAACCAAAGTGTTCGCAACGAAGCCATTCCGACCGCATCGTCTCTTTCGCCATGGTCACGCGCAAACCATGGCTGCTTATGCCTGGCCCCGCCGATTTCGTTTTGCTTCTGAGCGCGATGAGGAACGCTTGTTTGAAGTGGCGCCAGGCGTCAAGGTGCTGGCGCATTGTCGCTGGCAGTCCGATCGCGACAATCATCCGACCATAGTCATCTGGCACGGAATAGAAGGTTCCACCTCCTCCAACTACATGCAGGCAATCGCGGAAAAAGGCTCTCACGCCGGCTTCAACGTCATCAGAGTGAATTTTCGTAACTGCGGCGGCACCGAACATCTCACTGAGACAATCTATCACGGCGGCTTGAGTGCAGACCTGGACGCCGTCGTTAAGGAACTGATCGATCGGGATCACATCTCGCGAATGGTGCTGGTAGGGTTCTCACTGGGCGGTAATCTGGTGCTCAAACTCGCGGGAGAATATGGCGACGATCCGCCTCGTGAGATCCTGGGCATTTGCGCAGTTTCACCGTCAATCGATTTGAACGCCAGCGCCGACATGATCTTGAAGCGATCAAACTGGATTTATCATCGCGACTTCGTGCGTCGGCTGAAGCAGCGAATTCGCACTAATCACAAACTGTATCCGGCGCGCTACGATATTAGCAGTCTGGACGAGGTACACACGCTGAGGGAATTTGACGAGCACTATACCTCTCGGGCCCACGGCTTCGCTGATGCGAATGACTATTATTTTCGGGCCAGTTCTCTACGAGTGATTAACCGCATTCGTATTCCAACCCTAATCATCCACGCCGCGGACGATCCTTTTATCCCGATCATATCCCTGCTCGATCCAGCTGTCGGTGACAATCCGTACATTCTGCTGCTTGCCCCCGAGCAAGGCGGACACGTCGCTTTCATCTCGGCGGAACGAGAAGCAAACAGCGATCGCTTCTGGGCGGAGAACCGCGTGGTGGAATTCTGCCAACTGCAGTTAGATGCAAACTGATCCGCGGGACTGAGTTGTTACCCGCCGTGCCGACTCAAACCCACCGGACCTCGTTTACGAGTGCTGGCAATCGTATCGTGAAGGGCAGCATGATTCATACTGCCCAAATGCTCAGGTAGGTGGAGCGAGGCAACCTTGTTACGCGGTTGCTGTGAACCTGGCAGTGGAATTCGGAGTCATGTCTTCGCTTTTACGGATCAGTGTCGCGCGGTCCCGCGATGCGCCGGGCTTTCTCCCACATCTGGATGTAGGCAGGCGCGCGTTTAGCTGATCTTTCTCAGCCCTAACACTACACCGCTACTGGTGGTCTGCCAAAGGAAAAGAAGCCAGAAGAATTCTTGTAAACCCACGCGAGAAGCTGACTTGCACCTTTTTGATTAAGGCGTTGAGGGGTTGATCAGTTACTTCTCGAGCTTCTTGATCAAGCGCAGGGCGTGGTTGCGGGTGATGAGCGGCAAGTGCTCCTCAGTTGAAATGTCTTTTAGCAGTGGGACCAATTGCTGCGGATCAGACAAGCCGTTTCGTTTCATCTGCATCTCAAATTCGTCAAGCAGCTTCGGAGTTGCCAGCGGCTGCGTTTCGCGGGCGACGGAAATATCGAAGATCAGGACTGCCTGGTCGGCGACGCGGCGATACTCGCTGGTTAACAAAGCCGCAGCCTTATTGTTTGTCCAGTTGAATTCGGCAGTTCGCTTGAGTGCGTCGCGCTCCATCTTCAGGCGCATCGTGCCGAGGTGGGCAAATTGTTTGTTGGCCTGATAATTCTCGGTTGACTCCAGGAACCGAAGTTCAGTCCAGGCACCCAGCACTCGTCCGAGCACGACCATCGACAACTCAATCGGCTCCTCAAACGCAGTTTCCTCGTTCTTGCGTTGAAATGTGATCTTGCCGCGACCGTTAGCATCATGCTCGATAACGATGTGACGAATATAGAATTCCGGTTGCGTGAATTCGTAGGAATAGCGTGTCGTGTCGGGCGGCTTCTTGTTATCTTCGCGTCTTTGGCCGACAGGACTCGCAGGTGTGGTAGATGAAGGTTCCTGGGTTCGCTCGTTCGCCTTTGTCTGCGCCGCGAGATCAGGTGCGGCAACTAGAAATACCGCAAACATCACGGAGAGAAACTGCAGCCGCTTGAAAACCTGTTTGCTCATCGGGCCGACATTCTAAGCGAAAGTTCAGGGGAAGGAAAACGGCCGCCACTAAAGTCAAAAGGCGAGCCATTTTTCAGGCTCGCCTAAATTAGGCGCTCGCCAGCGCCTGGATTTCGCGTCATTCGAACTTGACCGAAACCAGCTTTGAAACCCCGACTTCTTGCATCGTGACGCCATAAAGCGCGCGCGCCATCTCCATGGTTCGCTTGTTATGAGTGATCACGATGAACTGCGTATTCGCCGACATCTGCGCAACCTTGTCGGTGAATCTTCCCACGTTTGCTTCGTCAAGTGGTGCGTCAACTTCGTCCAGCAAGCAGAACGGCGAAGGTCGGTAATGGAAAATTCCCAGCACCAGAGCGAGCGCCGCCATCGCTTTCTCGCCACCGGAAAGCAGCAATACGTTTTGCAATCTCTTGCCTGGCGGCTGAGCAATCACGTCGATACCCGCTTCGAGTACGTCGTCGCCCTCAATCAAACTCATCTCGCCCTTGCCACCGCCGAAGAGCTCCTGGAATAGCTCGCTGAAGTTTTTGTTAATCTGTTCAAACGCGTGACGGAACCTTTCGCGCGAGCGACGTTTGATTTCGCGCAACGCTTCTTCGGTCGAAGAAATGCTGTCGACGATGTCCTGACGCTGCGTAGTCAGGAACAAGAGACGTGCTTCGTTTTCCGACAACTCTTCAAGCGCCATCATGTTGACGCCGCCAAAGCTTTCAATGCGCGCGCGCAACTCTTCTACACGAGCCTGCGCGGTTTCAAGATCAAACTCATCATCGACCGACTGCTCTCGCGCCAAATCTTCAAGCGACTGATTCAACTCAGACGCGCAGTTCTCACGTACAAACGTCAGCCGGGCCTGCGCCTCGGCGCGTTGCACTTCGATGCCAGCGCGCAGATCTCGCACTTCCGCGGCATGCTTATTCAAGTCGGAGAGTTGCGTGGCCAGGAGGTCCGCTCGCTGTCGCGCTTCCTCGAGCCGGCTGGTTATCAAAGCGATCTCCTGTTCTTCCCGCGCTTTCTCTGCAGCTACCGTGCTCGCCTGATATTCGAGGTCGGCGATTGACGCTAGTAAAGCTGCGAGGCGTTCAGTCATTTCCACCAACTCTAAGCGGTGACGTTCAACCCGACCGGCAAGATCTGCGAATTCCGCTTCCATGCGACGCAGTTCAGCGGCAGTTCCTCTTCGGCGTTCGGTGGCTGCTGCCGCCGCCGCGCGCTGACCACCCAGGCCCTCGCTTTCGGCTTCTGCGGCGCGCCGCGCGTCGGCAAGCAAAGCGGTCGCGGTCGTTACTGTCTCGGTGGCGGCGAGTCGGGCAGCCTCAGATTCTTCAGCGTCAATGATCGCGCTCGTGCGACGTTTTTCGATTTCAATCCGTTCTTGTTCGATTCGCGCCGCTTCGTCGGCGACAACACGCAGGTGTCGCTCGGCGCGTTCGATCTCATGAGCTAAACCGGTTGCCGTCAGTTCACGAGCCATTGCTTCGCGTTCTTCGCGGCCGATGGCTTCATTCAAAATCAATACAGCGTCTTCGAGACCGACAAGACTAGTTCGCGCACTCTTCGCCAACTCTTCCGCTGTTTTTGCTTCCGCACTCAAAACTTCTGCGCGCGCTTCCAGTTCTCTCAACTCGCGCTTGAAGGTCAACAACCCTGCGCCTTCTTCAAGCGCTCGGGCGTCGCCGGCGCTTACGAATTGTCCGCTGGCAACCCAGTCGCCGTTTAGTGTTACGAAGACTTCGCCGGTCGCAAGCGACTTCGCCATTGCGTCGTCGAGGTTTGCAGCCAGCCGTGCGTTCATCTTTTCGGGAAGAGTCCGATTGAGAACAGACAAGAGCTCACGCGGCGCTCCCAACAGGTCAGCTATCTTCAGGTCCTCGGCTATCGCTTCGGCTGCAAAAGAAATGGAGAGGGCTGACCGCTCCTCAATTTCGCAGGCCAGTGCATTTATCTGGGCGCTCAACTCTTCGCTGCCGCCATGGAGTCCGGCTACCAGGAAACTGGCGCGGCCACCATTGTTTTCCCGCAGCCATTGCGCGGCTCGAGCGGCATCATCGGGCGTAGGCACGACGATCGACTGCAAAGAAGAACCAAACACACCCTCGACCGCGCGCTCCCATTTAGCGTCGACGTTAAGGGCATCCGCGAGCGTGCCTATGAAGTGGAAATCGCGCGGCGCACTGGCTTCCGAAAACATCAATTGCACGGCTGACGAATAGTAGGCACGACGATCATCAAGCTCTTTCAAACTCTCGAGACGATGGCGTGCTCTCGAATACTCATCACGGACCCGCGTCATCTCTGCTTCAGTGTCGCTGACCGCTTCGTGGCCCTGGACCACAGCGTCGACGGCGCGTTCACGCTCGGCATTAAGAGTCCCAATGTGTCTGCGCGCGACTTCAATCTCAGAACTGAACGCATCGGCTTCGGCTTTCCGTTCGGCATACTGGGTCGCTGCGCGCTCACCTTCCCTTGCCAGACCCTCTGCCTGCGTACCAAGACGTTCGAGCGTGCCCTCGAGCTGTCTCGCAATTTCACGCAGTCGCTCGGCAACAGCCGTGTGCTTCAACAACTCCGCACGCGCACTCTCGATCTCGGCTTCGGCTTGCGATGCGGTGGATAGTTTCTCAGCGTACGATTCTTCCGCCGTTCTCAGCGTGGCCGCACTCTGGTCGGCTTCGATCCGCAGTCTGGAATCGTCTTCCTGGAGTCGTTTGCACTCGGCCTCAACCAAGATCAGTCGCGCCGAGAGCGCGTCGATCTCCGCGCTTACTTCCTGCTTTCGCTTCTCGAGGGAAACGACCTGTTCTTCCTGATAGGCGCGTTCTCTTGTTTGCCGGTCACGACGAAGCACAGCTTCGGCGGCAGCGGCACGCGCACCCGCAAGGTCATCTTCCGTCTGGCGGGCTTCCTGAGTTGCGCTGCGAGCGGCCTCTTCCTGTTTCTCCAAATCGTCGGCGACCGCGCGCTCCATGGCGCTGGCTTCGAGCAGTTTGGCTTGAGTCTCATCAAGCAGTCTGGTGAGCTTGCGGTCCTCTGCAACGAAAACGTGGCGCAGTAGTTCGCGCAACTCTTCGCGAATGACCCCATACCGGCGCGCCTTCGCCGCCTGCCGCCGCAAGCTGTTTACCTGTCGATCGATTTCAGAAATTATGTCGGAGATGCGGGAAAGGTTTGCCCGCGCCGACTCCAGTCGCCCTTCCGCAGCGCGCTGACGCACGCGAAACTTGGTAATGCCCGCCGCTTCTTCGATTATGGTGCGACGATCCATCGGCTTCGCGGAAAGAATTTGGCCGATGCGGCCCTGCTCGATTATTGCGTAGTGACCGCCTGCCAAACCGGTACCGGAAAAGAGATCTTGAATGTCGCGCAGACGACAAGGACGGCCATTCAAAAGGTACTCGCTCTCGCCCGACCGATAGAGACGTCGTGTAACCGAAACCGCTTCGCCGGGCGCAAACTCCAGCGCCAGGTTTCGCCGACGCCAATGGCGTTTGTGTTGAGACTTTGGTGCGACGGCCGGCGCTAGCGCTTCTGCTTCGCCGACGATCGCGTTGACCTCACCCAGCACCGTCTCAGCGCCTGATGTCTCAGCGGATATCGCTTCCGGGGTGCCGTCGAGCGATTCGGTCGCCTCAACCGGAATAACGGCAGCGTCGATGTCTATGACCTGGTCGTCGAGGAGTTCAAGGGTGGAATCGATATCTTCAATGTCAGGCTCGTGCTCAAGAACCTCGTCGCGCACCATGTGCATGACAACTTCTGCCATGCCACTAGGCGGCCGATTCCGCGAGCCTTGAAAGATGACGTCCTGCATCGCGCTACCGCGCAGATGTTTGACCCGCTGTTCGCCCAGAACCCAGGCGATTGCGTCCGCCACATTGCTCTTGCCGCAGCCGTTGGGCCCAACAATGGCGGTAATTCCTTCACCAGTGAAGAGTATTTCGGTGTAGTCCGCGAAGGATTTGAAACCGGTAATCTCGAGGCGTTTCAGTTTGAACATGCGAAAATCGTCTGTTTGCTGCCTAGGCCACGACCAGAATACCGAATTCGGGAGGGCGATGCACGGGCGTGCCAATATAAGTGGGGTTTGCTTAGAATGTCAACTAAAACTTGAGGTTAAAGAACTTTAATGAAGCAGTTAGCAAAGTTAACAGACTGTGCTTAAGTCGACTTCGGATCCGGATGTTTTCTAGGCTCGATTGGCTGCGGGGTCCAGGGCAGCAAAAACTTCGTCCTGTCAGGGCGTGGAGGACACTTTGTGACTCAGGAAGAACTCGATTCCCTTGCGAATTCCATCCGGTGTAGTAGCTTCGGGGAGCAGTTGACGACTCTCGATCAGCAACGTGGGCGTGCCGGTAATGCCAAGCTCCGTGGCAGCTGACTGGTCAGCTTCAATTCTCAATTTCACCTGTTTATCGGCCATATCGCTACTGAAGCGGGCCGTGTCCAGACCAAGGTCAGACGCGAACTTCCAAAAGATGTGTTGGGGATTGATGTCGTCCTTCCACAAATCCTGGTTCTCATACAAGAGGTCATGCATTTCCCAGAAATGACTCTGCATTCTTGCAGCCTCGGCAGCCTGTGCCGCCGCCAACGCGTTCTTATGAATCGTGGTCAGCGGTAGATTTCTAAATACGAAGTTCAGATTTGGGCCAAACTCCTGCTTCAATTTCTTGAGCGTGGGATGGAGGGCGCCGCAGGGTGGGCATTGGTAGTCGCCAAACTCTTCGAGCGTAACAACTTTGTCCGGGGCAAGCTTCGGCACACCGGAGTTAGGTTGCGGCGTGGGCGCAGTGATAAATGAGTTTCTACTCCGATCAGATCGCAAAAGGAGGACGGCGCCAACAACCGCGAGTGCCAGTACGACCGCTATAATTAGGAAGGAACCGTACTTTTTCATTGATGAATAAAGTCAAGCGCACGTAATAAGAAATAGCGCGCGTTACGCCGAGATTTTGAACGACGTAATCTAACACAAGCGGCGAACCTGCGGCAGAATGAATTGCTTTATCGTTAAATAGAAAAGCGGATGACGAAGCTAAGTTCCTTCGCCATCCGCATTCTGTTTTCACACCAACCTACTCGACGTCTCGCCGGTAAAGGTTCAACGGCCGGCAGCCTCCAGCGCGCCGGCCCAAGTTAAACCCGTAAGCGCGCCGAACAAGAGTCGCTCCGCATCACGGTAATCAGGCCTTGGCGGCACCCTTCGTTCATGACAAAGTTAGCGGCGCTGAATTCAATGCCGCCGGTCGGCACTGCATCAACGTTGGTTGAAATCAATCGTTGCCGCGGCATTCAGTGCGAAGATCCTGCCGGTCGTAGCGTCAAGGAACAAGCTCGCGTCGTGTGTAGAGCAGCAAGTCCACTCCCGGGCGCAACGAAAAACTGCCGGCGGTGTTGAAGCCTGATTGAACCTTCTGGTAGCGGTCGCCGAAGGTCGCTTGCACTTCGGCAGCCTGATCCTCATTGGCGATGATTATTGATTCAGTGGAAGGAGTCATGTGGCCGTGGTAACCGACCCGCTTGTAGTCGCGCAGATACCACGGCAGTGGCCAGTAGTCTGGCGAGACTATGGTGATGCCGGTCTCGGTTCCCTGATGCGTTCGTTGCGCCACCTTGTCGATTTCGTCCATCAGGTTCAGCGTCTCCCTGCGGGTGTGAGCATAAACGTAAACGTAATATCGGTTGTCGTTGTCGTAGTTAAGAAAATTAAGATCGAAAGTTTGATAGCCGGGAATGAAAGTCTTCCAGTGAACATCAATTGAAGCGAGCCCCTTAAACGAATCGGTGCTTGCGCTGTAAGCGACTTCATCGAAAATACGCGCCAGCCCCGCGAGTGGGCCTATCGCTATCAACAGCACTCCGGCGAGAACAGCCGAGCGCATGCGCTTACTCAGTTCCCACTTCCCGAGTTCCTCGTAGAGCCACTCGAAGGTTACACCGCTCATCAACGCCAGCGGAACAATGAAGTTCAGCGCGAGCCACGGCGTTTTGTAAGCAATCAACGAGTAGGCAGCGATTAGCCCAAATGCCCACAAAGCGGAGAACAGCGCAAACGATTTGACCGGCTTCAGGACAACCAGTATCGCGCCCATGGAGCCAAGCACCAGGAGCGGCGACTCCTGCTGCAGCAGCCACCAGATATACGTTGACGGCGGGTGTTGATGAGCGGACTGTCCGGTCTTGGTCCAAATCTGAAATGTCTTGAGCGAATCGTAAATACCCTGCGGGTAGTTCGTGAAGAAGGAAGAATAGAAAAGAACGTACACAACAACAAACGCAGCAAGCGCAATGACGATTGAGATTGTGAGTCCGGTCGAACCACCCGTTTTCTCAAAAAACGTTCGAATGTCTTGCTCGCCGCGAGCAGCAGCTTCCTTTTTCTTTTTCTTACCTGCTCCGGTTATAGAACGCCAGAATGCCCGGTAAACATTGACGGCAATCAGCGCAATCAACAGTACAGCAACAGAAATCATCGCGGTCTCTTTGCTGGCGAAGAGGAGGGCCGCCGAGCCAGCAGCCAATATGAGATAGGCCAGATGCGGATGCTCGAAATACTTCAGCAGGGCAACTACGATCCCCAACGTGAAAAAAACAAAAAGCGTCTCATGAATGAAGTAGCGAGACAGATACACTGCGCCTGGTGAAACAGCTAACAAGAAGGCGGCGCTGAGAGTCGCGATAGTTCCCAGGTTTTTTCGTAGCGTGAAGATGAGGCCGATCGTCGCCAGGCCGAAGAGGGCCGGAACTATTCTAATCCCGATGGTGCTGAGGTTGGCGGTTGGGCCCACAAATGGTTTGAGTATCCAGGCCACGATGGCTGCAAAATAGTAAATCGTCGGGCCATGATAATTTGCCGGATCGTAATGGTAGTAACCTTCGCGAACTAACCGGACGAGAAAATTTCCGTTTACTCCCTCGTCATGGTGCAGCGGGACCAGATCGAGATCGTACAGACGAAGAATCGCAGCGATGAGAAGGATCGCAACCACGGCTATGAACCGGGCACGATCCGACATCACATCTTCAGGCGCCACCGCAGACGCCGGCACGGGCGTTCGCCCTCCCGCGGCTGGCGCCTTGGTTCGGTTCGCTTGCTGTTTATTTGATTTTGAAGAGGTGGTACTCACCAACTTCTCCTACCAGTTGAAATTTGGAAAAGAACTCATCGTTGACATTCATCACATTGGCTTCCAGTGGGCCAACCACGGCATAGTCAACTCCATACTTCCGCAGAATATCAACGGCGTCCGGTGCGCCGGCATAAACTCTCTTAATTTCAGCTTCGCGCGGCGCAAACTCGAGTCCGTGTGTCCACACGTGCCCGGGATAACCCATCAGCGACCTTCTTCCCGTCAGGAACACCGGATGATTGTGAACCGGCGCATGTATCACCACTGACTGTGGTGGAGTTTCACGCTTGATCAATTCAGCAAACTGGACTCCCGGCGCGGTAAATATTCCATACTCATTCGAGCGCAGCACAATGGCCGCAACGTCCAGCGCTCCCGCCAAGGTTACGCAGACGAACAGAGTCAGTGCGAGCACTCGCTTCAATCCACCCTGGCGCCACAAACGCGCAAGCAGCACCGCGACCAAAGGCGCCGACGCCAGCCACCAGTAGAACAACACCTTTATGTTGTCCCAAATCCACGGGGCCATTTTAATTACGTTTGGGATGATAAAGCATAGCCCGAACGGCAGCAGAAAGAGTGCAACACGTCGCGGCACAATGTATTCTCCCTTCTCACGCCATAGCAGCGCGACGACTGCAAGCGGGATGAAGAGACCCGAGTTCTTCAGCCAGAACCAAAACACATCGGGTGTTCGCTCCACGATCGTGCGTAGCCGCGGCATACTTTCGAGGAACTGGCTCCCTGCCAGGCTGAAGTCGAAATATCGTTCCTTAGCGCTATCCCAGCCAAACTCAAAGGCAAAGAAACTTCCTGAGTTTACGGCGCTGTTGTGTGTTGACCACCACATCTGTGGCAACGCGATCACAGAAGCTACGGCCGCGAATATTATCCAGTCGCGCCAGCGCCTCTGTAGCAACGCTATGCAGCCGCCAACTACCATCACCACGACGAAACTGTGCGCATGGACCAGCGGTAAGAGACCGGCAACGACGCCGGCGGCTATCATTCTCCGGGAAACGGGAACAGGAAAAAAGGAGAAGCGGGTAAAACCTGGAGCTGGTGCGGATGTAGATGCTTCTATCCGAACGTTCCTCTTATCCAGCTTCTTCCCCTTTCTCCTTTCCCCTTTTTCCCCCTCTCCCTTGTCCGCCGGCTTTTCATCAGACTTCCACCATTGCGTAAACACAATCACCGCGAGCGGTAGCCCCAACAGGAAGCCACGTTGCGGGATCAGTAAGGTCGAGAGCGCGTTGCCCCAACGCCAGGTTGTCTCGGGTACAACCGTGAAAGAAGGCGGCAGACTTCGCAGGATCCCAACCAGCCCGTCATCATTTTCTTGCAGCAACAGGTTCCACAACAATACCCACCCAAAGCCGCCGTTAAGAATTACGAGTACCGGAGTGATGACAGCTGCGAGCTTGTCGCGGAGCAGGACCAGCGCCCAACGATGCAGCAGGCCAACGAAGGCGACAGCTACCACAAAATTCTCGATAAACATCGATTGGCGCAGTTCAGCGCCGCAGCTCACAAAGATCGCGGAGACGAAGTCTGTGAGAAAAGGGTAGGTAAAGTGTACGCCTGCGTAGGTTGGATCCTGAGGGGGAAAGTTGTTGCCAAAAGAAAAGCCCGTGATGACACTCAAGTGAAACGGTAAGTCGCCGAAGTTGTTAAGCAGGCCTGTAAAGATGCCTTCCGGCGTTTCGATCATCGCGCGTTGAAAGGCCCGCCAGAGAATTGCGGAAACCACGATATAGAAAACGGCATAGCCGACTTGAGCGCCCGTGGGATCTGACAACGCCTGACGAATCGAACGATAAGTCCGTCTGATATCCTCACGAGCAAGGAGCCGGCGATCGCGATTCTTTAACGAGAGGATTGGCAACACTACTATGACGAGAGTCGTCAGCAGAATCGCCAGGGGTGTTAGTCCGATAAAGGACGCAAACATAAACCCAATCAGGCCCAGGGCTGCAATCCCAACGCACGCTCCGGCGCAGAGCCGCGCCGCGAAACTCACATCCTCGTCGTAGAGATAACTGGCAAGGCTGCCGCTGGCAGTGACAAGCAGCACGAGCAAGAGCGAGATGATCACTTGGGCACTGACGGATTACTACGTTTCGAGAGACTGGATCCGTCTGGTCCTTTTCCTGTTATTGATTACAAACTTCGAATTAACTCGGGCGGGATTATACGCGAAATCGTAACGCGTGCCTGTTGGTTTGCGGCTGACGCCCCCGTTTGCGCCGCAGAATGTTATCGGTTAGTTTCAGAGCTGAGGAAATCAACTAATGTTACGAGCTGGAATTGTTGGCTTGCCCAACGTTGGCAAGTCGACGCTTTTTAATGCGCTCACCGCGCAAACTGCAGCCCTGGCGGCAAATTATCCGTTTGCCACAATCGAACCCAACGTGGGTGTGGTTGCCGTGCCGGACGAGAGACTTGAGCCGCTCGCGAAGCTCGTGAAGACGAACGTAATCGTTCCCGCGACGGTGGAATTTTTGGACATCGCCGGGCTCGTGCGCGGCGCTTCGAAAGGCGAAGGACTCGGCAATCAGTTTCTGGCAAACATACGAGAGACAGACACAGTAGTTCAGGTCGTGCGTTGTTTCGAAGATGACAGTGTCATTCACGTGGAGGGCTCTGTCGATCCCGCGCGCGACATTGAGACGATCCAGATTGAGCTCGCACTCGCAGATTTAGCTACCGCCGAACGCCGCCGAGACAAGGCACAGAAAAACATGAAGGGTGGCGGCGACAAGACTGCGAAAGCGGAGCTCGCCGTGTTGGAAAAACTGCTGCCAGTTCTTGAACAAGGCAAATCAGCACGAACCGTTGCGCTAACGGATGAAGAGCGAGGCGTCGCGCGCGATTTTTTTCTGTTAACGATGAAGCCGACGATCTACGCCGCCAACGTCGACGAAAATACGTTAGCCAATCCCGAAGCGAATACGCAGGTTCAGACGGTGCAGAAAATCGCCGCCGACGAAGTGGCCGAGTGCCTGGTGATCTGTGCGCAACTGGAAGCTGAACTCGTGTCGCTGCCGCTCGAGGAACGCGCGGAGTATTTGAAGAGTCTAGGTGTTTCCGGTAGCGGAGTCGATCGTTTGATCAAGAGCGCTTATCACCTGCTGGGCTTGATGTCGTTTCTGACTGCCGGCGAGAAAGAGGTGCGCGCCTGGACCATCCCGCAAGGCACGCGCGCTCAGCAAGCCGCTGGAACAATTCATTCCGATATCGAAAGAGGTTTTATTCGCGCGGAAGTGGTTAGCTACGAAGACCTGCTGCGCACCGGTTCAAGCGTCGCGGCGCGCGAGCAGGGTCTGGCGAGACTAGAAGGCAAAGACTACATCATGCAGGAAGGCGATGTGGTTCATTTTCGGTTTAACGTTTAGCCGCATTTCGGATCGAGTCAGTTAAGTTTTGGTTTGGCACTTACCGCAGCACGGCGCGGATGCCGACGAGAATCAAATAGCCTATCGCGATCACGACCGCGAGCTTAATAACCAGCACGGCGATGCCGAAAAGAATCTTAATGATTCCGAGCGTTATTCCGGCAGCCGTTAACACGATCGGGATACCCACCGCAAAGACAAAAATACCCAAAAGGACAATTCCAATTATTCTCAAAACGTCGGTTGCTTCTTTCATCGTTCGATCCTCAATTCTTCCCGCTCGGGGCTATTAAATCACGCCGGTTAATTGCGTTCGGCTGAATATACGAAGATGCCGCTCGGGGCGTTCCCTTTAAGTTTCGGTAACTGCGGCAACATTTAGCGCCCAAGGCAACGAATCGGGTGATGTGACTAGTCGCATGTAGCCGCGGTTTCGGTGATAATTGGCACTCCTACAAAATATGGCGTATTCAACCACAGGAAGTCTGTTTAGCAAATCACCCGCAGACGAAATTGCAGAGGCGGCGGCGCCGCTCGCGGAGCGAATGCGACCGCGTTCGCTCGCCGAGTTTGTGGGCCAAAGCCACCTCGTCGGCGAGGGACGGATTTTACGACGACTGCTCGAGGGTTCAGCAAACTTGCCGTCGCTGATTCTTTGGGGCGCCCCCGGCACGGGCAAAACAACGCTGGCCCGCTTGCTGGCGAAAAAGTCCGAAGCGCGCTTCGTGGCGCTTTCTGCTGTTTTTTCCGGAGTGAAAGATCTGCGCGCGGCCATAACGGAAGCTCGACATGAGCGCCAGTACGGCAAACGCACGATCCTGTTCGTCGATGAAATTCACCGCTTCAACAAAGGTCAGCAGGATGCACTGTTGCCGGCGGTGGAAGACGGAACTGTAACTTTAATCGGCGCGACCACCGAGAATCCGTCGTTCGAAGTCACCGGCGCGTTATTGTCGCGCTGTCGCGTGCTGGTTCTCAATCCCCTGTCACCGCTTGAAGTCAAAACAATTCTTGAACGCGCACTCGCAGACAGCGAGAAAGGACTCGGAAAACTGCGCCCGGTAATTTCTGCTGAAGTCCTCGAGCGCGTGGCAAACTCGTCTGGCGGAGACGCCCGCGTCGCACTCGCTGCGCTCGATGCCGCTGTGGAATCAACCGCACCAGATGCCACTGGCGCGCGACAGATTTCGAACGACACGATCATCGAAGCGCTGGGCCGCGCGCATTATGCTTATGATAAAGGCGGCGAGGACCACTACAACCTCGCGTCCGCCCTAATCAAGTCGCTGCGTAATTCTGATGTAGACGCTTCGCTTTACTGGCTCGCCCGCATGATCGAAGGCGGGGCGGATCCGATCTTCATTGCGCGTCGACTGTGTATTCTGGCGTCGGAAGATATTGGTCTTGCGGACCCGCAGGCGATGGTCCAGGCGGCGGCCGCTGCAGACATTGTGAAACTGATCGGCTTGCCTGAAGGTTTGTTTCCGCTTTCACAGGCCACTATCTATTTGGCGCTGGCGCCAAAATCAAACGCAGTCAAGAATGCTTACATGGCGGCTGTTGCTGACGCGGGACAGACGGCGCGCGAGCCCGTGCCGCTTCATTTGCGAAATGCAACGACCCCTTTGATGAAGCAAGTCGGCTATGGCGAAGGCTATCGCTACGTGCACAGCGATCCGAATGCAAAGGAAGAGATGGACTGCTTACCCGAGTCGTTACGAGGACGGAAATACTTTGAAGACGATAAGTAGGATTTTCGATCTCTCATTTGACATTTTTCATTTGCCATTGAAAACCTGGTTTTGCTCAAATAGCCCCTGGCTTTGCACTGACAAACGAAAAATGTGAAATGACATATGGAAAATTTCATTCAGACAAATGCGACAAAGATGACTTTGAAGACCGCGAAGGAGCTGGCGTTTCTTCATGAACTGTTTGTCGCCACTGATTGGGGCGAACGATTCGCCGAGTTGATCGATGAGAATGTCGAGCTGCCAAAATCAGGTCGAGCACTTTACGTAGCGTCGGGAACAGGTGGGCACGCGATCGCCCTTCGGGAACGCGCTGGCGACGGCGTCCAGTTTCTTGGCATTGACGAGAGCGATGAAAGCCTCGAATTGGCACGCGCGAAAGCGAAAGCTGCCTTAAAAGACAACACCGAATTTCGCCAGGAAAGAATTGATCGGCTGCCGCTCAACGACGATGAATTCGATCTTGTGATTGGCGATGGCTCGCTGGTTAACAGCGAAAGAATGCCTGAAATGCTCGCGGAGATGGTTCGCGTTGCAAAACCACACGCCGAGGTAGTTTTGGCTCTGCCGACCTTCTCGAGCTTTGGCGAGTTCTTTTCGATTTACTGGGAAGCGCTGCACAACCTTGGATTGCTTGATCACGAAGGAGATGTCGAGAACCTGATCACTGTTTTGCCCACTCCGGCCGCGCTCGAAGAGTTTGCCGAACAGGCGGATATTGAAGAGATAAGTAGTGTAACTAAGCCGGAGAACTTTAGATACGAATCAGCGGATAGCTTTGTCGGTTCACCGCTAGTGGCAGATTTCCTCATGCCGATCTGGCTGGAAACTCTGCCGCCGGATTCTCGCGAGCGAGTGACGAAGGAGATCAGGCGGCTTATCAACGAGGAAAGCAAAGAAGGGTTGGAGTTTGCTCTTACAATCAAAGCAACCTTGGTGAAGGGTAAGAAAGCCCTGAGCCAGTGAGGGATTTCTTAGTCTTGCTTGGAGCAAGGACTAGAGTTGCTTCTCCTTGGCTTCCCTTTTTTCGTCTTCTTCCGCTTCGGACAGTCCTTCTTTGAAGGCACGTTTGCTTTGGCCTAGTGACTTCGCCAGTTGCGGTAGCCTGGTGGCTCCGAACAGCAGGAAAATAACTACAGCGATTACCAGAATTTCGGGGGTTCCCAAACCGCCGATTGCTAACAGAATGTTGTTCATAACTTCCTCTTTCTATTGAGAGACAGGCAACAGCGAATTTAGGGGTTCAACTGTCACTCACTCCATTGTCAGATTCGTAGAAGAGATATTTCCTCCACGTCAGGTCGGCGCGCCCCAGGTAACGCATGATTTGGCGATTCACGTGCAACGAAAAACCGCGCGGACGTCGCAATAGGTGCATACCTGATTCCTCGGGAGTGCGACTTCCCTTCTTATGATTACATTTCTTGCAGCATGCCACCAGGTTGTCCCACGACGATTCACCGCCGCGCGAGCGCGGCAGCACGTGGTCCAGGGTCAACTCCGATGGCGCATACTGCCGCCCGCAATACTGGCAAGATGAATGATCCCGCAGCAGAATATTCTTGCGCGATAGCGAACGGCGCTCAAACGGAATATGAATGTACTCAGTTAGCCGGATCACCGAAGGCGCGTGAATTGTCAGTCTCGCCGAATGCAGCATATGACCGTTATGCTCTTCCACGCGTGCTACGCCCTTGAAGATCATTACCACTGCGCGCCTCTCGTTGCACACGTTAATGGGCTCAAACGAAGCATTCAGCACTAATACTCGTCCGGTCATACAAGGCCGATATTACGCGAGCGGCTGACTTAGTGACAAGTAAGAAGCCGCAAGGGCCTGTAGCAGCGCGTTGTCTTGCTTACGCGGTTTGCCCAAACCGGTCAGTAGCGCTCACCAGGGCATCAATGATTCCAGGTTCGCTAATTGAATGCCCGGCGTCAGGGATAATGTCGAGCTGGGCTTCGGGCCAGGCGCGATGCAGGTCCCAGGCACTCATGATGGGACAAACAACATCGTAACGACCCTGCACTATTACCGCGGGTATGGAGCGAATCCTACCCACGTTTTCGATTAGATAATTGTCGGAACTGAAGAAGGCATTGTTCATGAAGTAATGGCATTCAATGCGGGCAAACGCGAGGGCAAACTCCGGGTCGGCAAACTTCTCGATCATGCTGGGATCGAAGAACAACTTCGAGGTACTGCCTTCCCAGATGCTCCATGCGCGGGCTGCTTCCAAACGCGCCGCATCGTTGTCGCTGGTTAGCCGGCGGTGGTAGGCGCTGACCATGTCGCCGCGTTCGCTCTCGGGAATCACCTTCAAATATTCTTCCCACACGTCTGGAAAAATCGCGCTCGCTCCCGCTTGATAAAACCACGCAATCTCTTTGGGCCGGCACAAAAAGATTCCGCGCAACACCAGCTGCGCGACGCGATCGGGATGAGTCTCCGCGTAAGCGAGCGCAAGCGTGCTGCCCCATGAACCGCCAAACACCTGCCAGGTTCTGATGCTCAAGTGTTCGCGTAAACGCTCGATATCGGCGACGAGGTGCCAGGTGGTGTTCTCTTCGAGACTCGCATGCGGCGTGCTCTTCCCCGCACCGCGCTGATCGAATAGCACCACCCGATAGACTTTTGGATCGAAGTAGCGGCGATAGTCGGAAGAGATTCCGCCGCCTGGTCCACCGTGGAGAAACACTACCGGCTTGCCATTTGGATTACCACACTGTTCGTAGTAAAGCTGGTGAACCGGCGAAACCGGCAAGCGGCCCGTGTCGAAAGGTTCAATTGGATCGTAGAGAGTCTTACGTGTTGTCATGTCTTCAGGATTCTATAGCAAACGAGTCGATTAGTTTAAGCAGGTCACTTGAGCTGCGAATAAGGTTAATAGTGTAACGGCCGCGCGATCGTTAAGACGAACACTTCCACCGCTCCAGCCTCCAGCAAAGCACTCGCGCAGGAAGAGACGGTGGCGCCGGTGGTGAAAACGTCGTCCACTAGCAGCACGTGTTCGCCGGCAACCAAAGCTGGATGAGTTACCCGAAAGGCATCTGCGACCGTGTCTCGTCGCCCTTTCGCATCCATGCCCGCGCGGTGTCGCTTGATATTTTTCACCCGAATCAAACTGACTTCATCCAGCGGCAACGAAGTGGCGCGCGCGAGTTCGCGGCCAATCAGCGCAGCTTGGTTGAAGCCCCGGTCGCGCTCGCGTTCAGCATGCAAGGGCACCGGAATAACGCGCGTAGCTTTATTCAACGGAGACTGTTGCTGCACATGGACCAATTGTTCCGTCAGCTTTCGACAAACGTGCGGGTCGCGTTTGAGTTGCAGGATCGTAGCGCGCAAGGCTCCTTCATAGACGCCACAGGCGCGAGCGGCCGTAAACGCGTCCTGGTCGCAGCGATGGCAGCGGACCTCTTTGCGTTTCTCCTCGAGCACACTCCCCAACGCAGGTTGGCCACACTTCCAGCAAACCGTCTCATCTCCCGAGAACAATTGCGTGCGTCGCCAACAATTTGCGCATGCCGCTCCCAGTTCGCGAGATTCTATGCTACCGCCACAAAGCGCACAGCCGCGGGGATACACCAGCGCCAGCAAAGAGTCGTAACAAAGACTGGAAGCGCGAGTCAGAAGCATAGAATGTGATAAGGAAAACATCTGCCACAGATTCTCACAGATAAACGCCGGTCTAAAAAAGACAGACTGATCAAGCGGGCACGTGTTATCTCTTCATCTCTGATCCGCGTGAATCCGTGTTTATCTTGTGGCGGTACATATCGACCAAGCGGCGGCGACTAAAACGGCCTCCTGAGCAACAAGCTCAAGGAGGCCGTAATTATGCCACCAAGTATGATGGACTTCTATTCGTCTTCTTCGTTGAGCGCTCCGCGCTCCTGCAGCTCCTGGCACTTAACGCAATGTCGCGCCCAAGGCACCGCTTCGAGACGCTTCTCCGGCACCGCCTGCCCGCAGCGAATACATTTGCCGTAGCCGCTGTCGTCCATGCGCACCAGCGCCTCATCGATCAGATTCAGCATTTGCCGGTCGTTGTCTGACATCGAAACCAAAAGTTCTTTGGTGTAAGCATTGGCGGCCATGTCCGCCGGATCTTGTGTGGCCTCGGCGTCGCGTTCGCGGCTATAGCGGTCAGCCTGTTGCACCTGACCCACTAAACTCTCGCGCCGATCCATTAGCTTATCGCGGAAAACTCGTACTCTTCTTTTATCCATGATCGTTCTGGTCCTCCACCCTACTTGTAATCGTCGTCATTAATCCCCGTGGCTCACTTCTGATAAGGCAAACCGTGAATGATTGTGTAAGCCCGGTATAACTGCTCCAACAACACGACTCGTGACATTTCATGAGTCAACGTCAAACGCGAAAGGCTCCAGCGCTTGTTTGCACGCGCGGCCAGCTCCGTTGATACTCCGTTTGGTCCACCCACAATAAACGCTACTTCTTTGGTCCCGCTGTCCTGCCACTGTCGCATCACTTTCGCCAACTGCTCCGAACTCCACTGGTCTCCCTCAGGATCCAACAGTACGTTTATCGCACCAGCGCGCAGCCCGTCTGAGATGCGCTGCGAATCTTTATCGATGCCCGCCTTTTCTCCGCCAGCCGCATTCTCACGAAACTCCGAAATCTCGCAACGCGTGAAATGCGAGAGCCTTTTCAGGTAGTCGTCAACCAACGCTCGCAAACGAGCGTCTCTGGTCTTGCCTGTCCAAATCACTCGCAGCCGCATCGTTCAAAGGAGGATGAAGGCGGAAGCGTGAGAGAGCCTCCGCCAACTCAAAACTTTTGTCTTTCACCCTTCATCCTTGGGCTCCTCCTCAGCCTTCCCTTTCTGCCGCGCCAGCTTTTCATAAAGGTTCTTCCGGCTGATCCCCAGGATCCGCGCCGCTTCCGTCTTGTTCCCTTTCGCCGCCGCAAGAATCTCCGCCACGTATTCAGCTTCAACCGCGGCGAGTGATTGCGGCACCGCTCGTCGTCGCTGCAAACTTACGGCAACCCGAATCGGCTCCGGCAAATCATCGAGCTCAATCAGTTTGCCGGTAGAAACAATCACAGCCCGCTCAATCGTGTTTGCCAACTCGCGTACGTTGCCCGGAAATTGATACTCGCTCAGCAGCGCCAGCGCTTCGAGCGATACATCCGTGACTTGCCGCCCGTGCTTAGCCGAGTAAGACTTCACAAAGGCCGTTGCCAACTCCGCCAGGTCTTCGCGGCGGTCGCGCAAAGCCGGCACCTCAATGTGCACGACATGCAGGCGGTAATACAGGTCTTCGCGAAAGTGATGTCGCTTGACCGCGTCGCCCAAATCGACATTCGTCAGCGCAATCAGACGCGCATCCACCTTGATTGTCTTACGACCGCCCAGACGCTCAAATTCTCTCGTCTCGATTACGCGGAGCAACTTTGCCTGCGAGTCGATCGACAGATGAGCGATCTCATCGAGCACCAATGTGCCGCGATGCGAGGCCTCCAGCCGGCCCGGCTTCTCCTCGGTGGCGCCGGTGAACGCGCCCCGTTCATACCCGAACAACTCGGCTTCGAGCAGGCCACTCGGTAGCGTGCCGCAATCAATCTTCACAAATGACTCGACGGCGCGACTTGATTTCGAGTGAATGTAGAAAGCGACAGCATCCTTGCCGACGCCTGACTCCCCCGTTATCAACACATTCGCATCGGTTGCGGCAACTCGCTCCGCGAGACGAACCGCCCCGCGCATCGACTCAGAATGCGCAACGATCTCGATCACGATCACGATTCGCTTCTCAAAGAACTGGCCGTCGCTTGCGAGAATTCCGGCGGCAACTCTACTTGAGTGGCTTCTCGCCAGAGTCTTTCCAAGTCATAAAAGGCGCGCGCCTTCTCACCAAAGATATGCATTACAAATTCGCCGCAATCGAGCAAAATCCATTCGGCAGTCTTGTAGCCCTCGACGCGTATCACCGGCTCGCCGGCTTTCTTCAGCGTTTCCACTACTTCGTCAGAAATTGCCTGCACTTGCCGTTCATTCATTCCGCTCGCGATGATGAAGTAATCAGTGAAGCTTGCAATCTCGCGCAAATCAAGCACAAGTGGATTGATTGCTTTCTTTTCAGCTGCGGCGGCCAGCGCCAGCCAGATTCTCTCGTCGAGATCAGCCGCCCCTAACTCTTGCGCAGCCGGCTTTAGTTGTAGGTTCCCGCTTGGTGTTGGACTCAGCGATTGCTCTTTGATAGTTGAATTATTGCTCATTCGTATTTCGGTATAGCCGGTACTTTCTTATGTATTCCGCCACTTCCAGCGGTACTAGTTCATTTAGCTTCTCGTTGTCATTCTCGCCGACAGCTCGCCTGATCTTCGTTGCTGAAATATCGAGCATAACCGCGTCGGTCACGAATATTTTTGGCACGCCTGGCTCGTCTACCACTGCGCTTTCAAACGCCCCTCGCAAATCAAACACGCTCGTTGAAGTTTCCACGCCAACTTGCGCAGTCGAGATTTCGTAACCCGGCCGTGTTACCACAATCAGATTCGCCAGCGTCAGCAGGCGCCGCCATTCGCGCCAGGTCGTAATCTCGGCCCATGAGTCCGCACCCATTACGAAAAAAAGTTCGACTGACTCACCAAACAGCTCGCGAAAGTGAAAGAGCGTATCGACTGTGTACTGTCGCCCCGGGCCATCCAGTTCGAAAGTTGAAATCGAGAGCCGCGGATCTGCCCCGGTGGCCAGCGCCAACATTGCGTAACGGTGCAGGGCCGGCAAAACTTCGCGAGCGATTTTGTGCGGTGCGAGCCAGGCCGGCACAAACAAGAATTCATCAATTACAAAGAGCTGTGAAACTTGCCGGGCGATTTCCATATGGCCCGAGTGAACCGGATCAAACGTGCCGCCGTAAATAGCAATCCGCTTCCGCATCTTTTGTAGGACGGACATTCGTGTCTATCCCGTACTCTGCCATTTCGGTCAACCTTGGTCAGGCAAGAATGCCACTGTCCTACTGTGCCGCCAGTTCAATCACGCCCGCCTGGCGCGTCGCTTCCGTTAACTCGTCAAGCCTGGCAGCTATTGCGGCCACCAGTTCCTTCGTGCCCCGGTTCGTCACCGAAGAAATTTCATAGAAAGGTAGTCCGTCCACGGCCGCCTGGCGCCGCAAGGCTTCCAGCCGTTCCGGCTCATCGAGGGCGTCGATCTTGGTGGCAACTACTATTTGCGGGCGCTGCGCCAATTCCGGATTGTACGAGCGCAACTCATGGTTCACGGTTAGATAATCGGCAACTGCATCACGCCCCGAGGCTGAAGAAACATCCACCAGATGCAACAGCAATTTCGTTCGTTCGATATGCCGCAGAAAACGATCACCCAAGCCGGCGCCTTCGTGCGCCCCTTCGATCAGTCCCGGCATGTCTGCCATCACAAACGTGCGAAAGTCGCCAAGATCAACAACGCCCAGATGTGGTTCCAACGTCGTAAACGGATAGTCTGCGATCTTCGGTTTGGCCGCCGAGACAGTTGAGATAAGCGTGGACTTACCGGCATTCGGAAAGCCCAACAGCCCGACATCGGCCAGCAGCTTCAACTCGAGCTGAAACTCAAACTCTTCGCCCTCGCTGCCGCTCTGGTGATAACGTGGCGCGCGATTGGTTGAGGTCGCGAAGTGAGAATTACCAAAACCTCCGCGTCCGCCTTTGGCGGCGAGCCAACGCGAACCGTCCGCGGCTAAATCGTGCAGCAGTTCTCCCGTTGTGCTATCAAAGATCTGTGTCCCTACCGGCACTCGAACTGTGTGATCCTCACCGTCTCGACCAGAACAATTAGAACCTTCACCGTGCCGGCCACGATCGGCGATGTGTTCCGGCGTGTAACGAAGGTGAAGCAGTGTATTGAGCGACGAATCTGCAACGATCCAAACGTCCCCACCGCGACCGCCATCGCCGCCCGAAGGTCCGCCGCGAGGCACAAACTTCTCGCGACGAAAGGCTGTTACGCCATTGCCGCCGTGGCCGCCTTGAACATGAATTTTGACCCGATCAATAAACATTTAAATTGAAAGCGACGCCCTGCGCGAAGTCGGTGACTTGGCTCAGGCGTCGCGTGATAGCGTGTTTCGTTTGCACTGGCTATGCTGAAGTCGCCTGCTCCTGTGGATAGACGCTAATGAATTTTCCCGTGCGCCCTTTGTCTTCAAACTTCACTACACCTGAGACCAGCGCAAAAAGTGTGTCGTCCTTACCACGACCGACGTTCTTCCCAGGCTTCCATTTCGTCCCTCGCTGCCGGGCCAGGATGTTGCCGCCCAGAACGCTTTCGCCGCCAAACTTCTTCAGGCCCAGTCGCTGCGAATTCGAATCGCGGCCGTTGCGAGATGAACCGACTCCCTTTTTATGTGCCATAGCTAAACTCCCGGTGAAGTGTGAAAAGTAAAAAGTGAAAAGCAGGATTCGCTTTTCGTCTATTCACTGTTTACTCTTTACTTTTCACTGTTTTCAACCTATCGAATCGATCGTAATCGTCGTGTAGCCCTGACGATGACCCTGTTTACGTTTGTACTGTTTGCGACGCTTCTTCTTAAAGATGATGATCTTGCCACCGCGGCCGTGGTCAACCACAGTCACCGAGACCTTGGCGGCGCCCACTATAGCATCGGCGTCCGCGCCATCGCCGGAAGTCAACATCGCATCCAGCTCAATCGATTTGCCGGCTTCAGCCTCGATTGAAGGAACACGTATGGTGCTGCCCTTTTCCACGACAAATTGCTTGCCGCCTGTCCTAATAACTGCGTATGCCATCTCTTTATCCTCTCAGACGGACCGAGCCCCTATCGAAAAGTCGAACATTATAGGCATCCTCAGCGCAAACGGCAACCGGCGGCGCCTTATCCAGCCAAAGCTCCGCCTTCGCTCGGGATTTTGGGAATCTTCGAGCCATTTTTCGTTAGAAAATGCTCCATGAAGCTGGTGGAGATGTCGCCCGCTCTAAACTTCGGATCGTCCATGATCTTCAAGTGGAGCGGAATCGTAGTCTTGATGCCTTCGATTACCATCGCCTCCAGCGCCCGCTTCATGCGCGCGATTGCCAAATCCCGGGTACGCGCATGCGTAATAACCTTGGCGATCATCGAGTCATAGAAGGGCGGCACGCGGTAGCCTGCGTATACATAAGTGTCGACGCGAACACCAGGCCCACCGGGTAAATTGAAAGCAGTTATCAGCCCGGGCGACGGCGCAAACGTCTCCGGATTCTCGGCATTGATGCGACACTCGATCGCATGGCCAACAATCATGAGATCTTCCTGCGTGTACCCGAGCCGCTCGCCTTCGGCAATCCGGATCTGATTGCGCACGATGTCCGCGAGCGTCACCATCTCGGTAACGGCATGCTCCACCTGAATGCGCGTGTTCATTTCCATGAAGTAGAACTTGTTGTCCTGATCCAGCAGAAACTCGACGGTGCCGGCGCTCGCATATCCGAGTTTCTTACAAGCGGCGACTGCCGCGTCACCCATTTGATTGCGTAACTCTGGCGACAGCACCGGCGATGGTGCCTCTTCTAATAACTTCTGGTGACGTCGCTGGATCGAACACTCGCGCTCGCCGAGATGGATGCAGTCACCATACTCGTCAGCCAGTACCTGAATCTCGATGTGTCGCGGATTTTGCACGTACCGTTCTATGTAAACGCTGCCGTCCTTGAAAGCCGCGGCCGCTTCGGTTGACGCCGTTTCCAAAGCCTTGCCCAATTCACCTTCTTTCTGAACGATGCGCATGCCGCGACCACCGCCTCCGGCTGACGCTTTTACAATTACTGGAAAGCCAATTTCGCGCGCCAGGCGCAAACCTTCGGCTTCGGATGAAATTGGTTCCGGGCTGCCCGGAAGCACTGGCAGACCCGCCTCGGCCATCGCCCGTCGCGCTTCGACCTTGTCGCCCATCAAGCGAATGATGTTCGCCGGCGGACCTATGAACTTGATGTTGCAGGCAGCGCAGATTTCGGCGAAGGTGGACGACTCCGCCAGGAAACCGTAACCGGGATGAATTGCGTCGACGTTAAAAATCTCGGCCGTACTGATGATTGCAGGGATATTCAGGTAACTTTGTGCCGAAGGTGCCGGTCCAATGCAGGCCGCTTCGTCAGCGAAGCGCACATGAAGCGAATCGCGATCGACGTCGCTGTGAACTGCGACGGTGCGAATGCCCATCTCTTTGCAGGTCCAGATAATGCGACACGCAATTTCGCCACGGTTGGCGATAAGTATCTTCTTGAATTTTCTGATTTCGGGTGTCACGTTTTGTCTAGTGTCTAAAGTTCAAAGTCCAAAGTCTTCCTGTCCCGAGCGGACATTGGACTTTGGACCTGAGACTGGGACTTACTTCTTAATGCCGAAGAGCGGCTGGCCATACTCCACCGGCTGTCCGTTCTCCACGTAAATCTTCGCCACTTCTCCAGTTGTTTCGGCCTGAATTTCATTCATCAACTTCATCGCCTCGATAATGCAAACAACGGAATCGGGCTCGACCACGCTGCCGATTTTTACAAAGGATTCGGCGTGCGGAGATGCGGCACGATAAAAAGTGCCGACAATCGGAGAAGGGATCATGTGAAGGTCCTGATCTTCAGAGGCTTCGGTTTGGGTTCTTGACCCCGGGTGGGCCGGCGCGGATGCGGTAGTAACGCCATGGTCATCGGCAGTGGCGCTACCAAACGCAGACAATTCCCGCGGGGCATTAAAAGCGCCCGAAGGCGATTCGATAACTTGGGCTCCACGGCGAAACCGCACGCGAAATCCTTCGCGCTCAAGTTCGAACTCCGTAAAGTCGTTTTCGTTGATTAGCTGAATGAGCTCGCGTAACTCGTCCATGTTCACCGAACTCTCAGCGCCCACTGATCCGCGACGGCGGCGACGAACGCGCGCCGGATCACTCGTGGCCTCAACTTCGGTTTCCGCCGGGAGCTCAAGCTCCGCTTTTTGATTTCCAGAATCGCTCATCTTTTTCGAATCAATTAGGTTCTGGCCAAACGCAGCCTATCAAAGTGTTGAGCCCCAAAAGACTCGGAGGCGTTGCCGGTGGTCAATTGGGGCATTTCCAGCCGGCATGCAAATGGTTAGCACCCGGCTCCACTCCAGCGTTAAATCTAGCTCTCTTCAGCTTCACTCGACTCAGGCTCGACCGTTTCCGCGGCGGCTACCTCCCCAGCAGTTTCAACTTCAGCTTGGGCTGCTGCCTCTCGCTTGGCTTTAGCAGTGTCAGTCTTATCAGGATTGGTGACGGCAGATTCGTTCGCTTCCTTTTGCGCGGCCTTAATGCGACCAACCGGACCTTCCGCCTTGATGTCGGCAGGCTTTTTCTTCTTCGGTCCAGTTGACTTCCGCTTTTTCGCTTGTTCGAGCGCATCGCGCTCGGCCTGATTGTCGACCAATTCAATGATCGCAAGCTCCGCGTTGTCTCCGGCGCGACGTCCAAGTTTGAAAATCCTGGTGTAGCCTCCTGGTCGATCCTTATAACGCTCGCCGAGCTCGTCAAACAAACGCTTCAACGCCGCCACGCCCGCAGTTCGTGGCAAGCGTGCCTGTCCGCGCTTTCCGCTCAACGCCCCAGCCTTCATGTTTCCGGCGTGAAAGAATCCGGCCGCCTGACGGCGCAAATGTAACGCGCGCGCGCCGGTGTCCTCGCCTTCAAGATTCATGGCTTTTCGCGAGAGCGTGATTGCCTTCTCAACAAATGGCCGTAGCTCCTTTGCTTTCGGCAACGTTGTGACTATGCGCTCCTCGCGAGCATTGATCAAAGAGACGGCAAGGTTGCGAAGCAGGGACATGCGATGTTCGCTTGTTCGCCCCAGTTTGCGATGTGCTTTTTGGTGTCGCATGACTCTAAAAGACCTGTAATATCGTTAGTTGTTCCGGTTATAGCGCCAACGCGCCCAAACTAATCACTACTACTCTTCGTCGGTGTCTGGGAAGTCGCTCAGATCGGCCCCGTCGCGGCCACCCGTTCCAGGGATCGGATTTCCCTGTTCGTCGAATTCCATCCCGAAATCGAGACCCATACCGTTCAGGATTTCCTTGATTTCGTTCAGCGACTTCTTACCGAAATTCTTCGTAGCCAACATTTCGCGTTCGCTGCGTTGCACTAGATCACGTATGGTTCGAATGTCCGCATTCTTCAGGCAGTTGTAAGAACGCACTGACAACTCAAGTTCATCGACCGAACGATCGAGTTGATCGTTTCGCGGCAGCGGTGGCCGCTCGATCTTCGAGTAGGCAAAATCGTCGGTGTCTTCTTCAAAGTTAATGAAGATCGACATGTGATCCTTGATCAACTTTGCCGCCAGACCGATCGAATCCTCGGGCTTAACCGAGCCGTCCGTCCAAACTTCGATCGTGAGCTTGTCAAATTCGGTGTTCTGACCGAGTCGCGCAGCTTCGACCGTGTAGTTCACTTTCTTAACCGGCGTATGCACGGAATCAATGGGAATGTAGCCCAGCGAAAGGTCCTCGTCGAAATTCCGATCAGCGGAAACGTAGCCGCGTCCGCGCTTGAGTCGCATTTCGACTCTCAACGAACCGCCTTCACTGACTGTCGCAATGTGGACCGTAGGATCCAGCACTTCGACATCAGCGTCCGCCTCGATATCCGCAGCGGTAACTTCGCCAGCCGACTCTTTTGAAATTCGTAGTGTCTTCGACTCGCCGCCGTGCAGTTTGAAGGGCACTTGTTTCAAATTCAAGATCACGTCGGTGGCATCTTCGACGACTCCTTTGATTGAGGAGAATTCGTGCTCGACGCCTTCAATCTTCACTGCGGTAACCGCCGCGCCCTCAATCGAGGAAAGTAATGCTCGTCTGAGCGAATTGCCGACCGTGGTGCCGAAGCCGCGCTCAAAAGGTTGCGCGGAGAAGCGGCCGTAACGTTCGGTGAGTGTTTCTGCGTCAGCAGCCAGACGACGAGGCATCTGAAATCCGGTCCAAAGATTATTTTGATCCATAGCCATAGCGTTTTTGAAGTCCCGATTTTAGAAAACTGTTGTCCGCGCAGCTGCCATTTCGGCCGGCCCGCGGGTCTGCGTATTACTTGCTATAAAGCTCGACGATAAGCTGCTCGTTGATTGAGCGGTCAATATCTTCGCGCGCGGGCAGTCCGCTGATTCGCGCAGACATATCGCCGCCATCCTGCGAAATCCAGGACGGGCGTCCGCGTCCGGAGGCGGTTTGCCACGCGCCTTCGATGTGCGGATTCTTGCGGCTTGCTTCTTTGATGCTGATTGCCTCGCCGGCCTTAACCTGGTACGAGGGGATGTCTACTTTTTTCCCGTTGACCAGAACGTGACCGTGGTTAACCAACTGACGCGCCTGGCGGCGGGAGGTTGAAAAACCGGCGCGGTAGACTGCGTTATCAAGGCGTCGCTCAAGCAGCGCCAACAGGTTCTCACCTGTGATTCCCTTCATGCGGGCCGCGCGTTCGAAGTAATTACGGAACTGCCCTTCAAGGATGAAGTAGATGCGCTTGACCTTCTGCTTTTCGCGCAGCTGCAGGCCATAGCCAACCAGTGCTTTGCCACGACGCATCGTGTTGCCATGTTGTCCGGGCGGTTGGGTACCGCGTTTTTCAATCGGACAAGAAGGTTTGTAACACCTGTCACCTTTAAGAAAAAGCTTTGCGCCTTCGCGGCGGCATAAACGGCACACCGCATCTCTATACCTAGCCAACTTGTTCTGCCTCCAGTCTAAATTCGACGGAAAAGTTTACAAACTGCGCTAACTTGAGATCTTGAGTCTCAAAGCTGAGATCGAATCTCTCGCAGCCCTTCATCCTTTAGGTTGTTCACATTTCAAATCTGAGAGCTCGCATCAATCCCAACTAAACTCTGCGACGCTTGGGCGGACGACAACCATTATGTGGAATGGGTGTTGTGTCGCGAATCGTTACCACCCTGATGCCGGCATTAGCGATTGCCCGAATCGCAGACTCGCGCCCACCACCTGGCCCTTTAACTCTGACTTCGCACTGTTGCATCCCAGCTTCGTGCGCTTTCTTAGCGGCTTCGTAAGCAGCTTGCTGCGCGGCAAAAGGAGTGCCTTTGCGCGAGCCGCGAAATCCGCGGGCGCCAGCCGAAGATTGTGCGATGAGATTACCCTCGAGGTCGGTAATCGAGATCATTGTGTTGTTGAAAGAAGCAGCGACATGGGCAATGCCCATCGGCACATTTTTCTTCTCTTTCTTGCGAAAAACTTTTTTCTTTCCAGTTGCTTTTGCCATTGTTTGATCTTGAATCTCAAATTTCAGATTTCAGATTTGCTGATTCCGGGCCCAACTGACGATCGCAAATCCAAAATTGAAGATGCTATTTATTTCTTCCCGGGCGCCTTCTTCTTCGCGACTGTCATGCGTCTCGGGCCTTTACGAGTGCGCGCGTTAGTATGCGTGCGCTGTCCACGTACCGGCAGCGAGCGCCGATGCCTCAGTCCGCGGTAGCATCCGATATCCATCAACCGTTTGATGTCCATTTGGACGCGCTTCCGCAGGTCGCCTTCTATTTCGCCCTGAGCTTCGAGAATCGCCCTGATCCGACTCAACTCATCATCGTTCAAATCCCTGATCCTGGTATCACGGTTAACCGCAGCCTCGGCAAGAATAGAGCTTGCGCGCGAGCGACCGATACCGTAGATGTAAGTCAGCCCAACCTCTGCCCGCTTATTCGGAGGAAGATCGACGCCTGCTACACGTGCCATTTTTAGTTAATACTCTCCAGTGAAGGTTTGAGCTGCAATTTCTTAAATCAACAATCGCAAATCGAAAATCGTTTATCCCTGCCGCTGTTTATGTTTCGGGTTGACGCAAATCACCCGCACCACACCTTTGCGATGAATGACTTTGCACTTGTCACACATTTTCTTGACCGACGCTCGGACTTTCATTTAATCAACCCTCAAATCTTCTCGATGCTAAGAACCGTCGCTATTTGTAACGGTAAGTAATTCGTCCGCGATTCAAGTCGTAAGGCGAGAGCTCCACCAGCACTCGATCACCCGGAAGAATCCGAATGAAATGCTTGCGCATCTTTCCCGAAACGTGCGCCAGCACCTGATGCTGTGTCTCTCCAAAGCGATCCGAAACATAGCGTTAGGCAGGGTCTCAAGACCGTCGCCATAAGCTATATCGCTTCCCCCTTCGCCATATTCGCTCAGAACGAATGTTGCTTGTCCGACAAACTGCAAATAGTAGCACGCCCAAATCGCTTTGCCAAGCCGCGCTGGCAGTTGGGGTTACAGCTTCAGCTTGAAGCCGCCTGGAGCGTCTCCGACGCATCCAGCGAGGCGATTCTAGTAAGCACTTCCGGCCCCTCCTCTGTAATTGCTATGGTGTGCTCCGCATGGGCGCTGGGCTTCCCGTCTAATGTGACCACCGTCCAGCCGTCTCCCAGGACCTTGGTATGATGGGTCCCTAAATTGACCATTGGTTCAACCGCAAAAACGTAGCCAGCCTTTATTTTGGGGCCCTGCCCAGGCTTGCCATAGTTTGGTATCTGCGGGTCTTCGTGCATGTGCCGTCCAATGCCGTGGCCGACGTACTCGCGCACGATCGAATAGCCGCGCGCCTCGGCATGGTGCTGCACCGCAGCGCCAATGTCGCCCAAGTGCCTTCCTGGCCGGCATTGCTCAATCGCAAAATCCAAACACTCTTCTGTAACCCGAACCAACGCCAACCACTCCTCGCTCACCTTGCCGATGGGAACAGTCGTCGCGGTATCACCGACGAATCCTTCAAGCGTGACGCCGCAATCGATCGAGAAAATATCGCCATCACTCAGTTTATAGTCCGACGGGAACCCATGAACCACTTGCTCGTTTACGGAGGCGCAGATCGAATAGGGAAATCCGTGGTAGCCCTTGAATGTCGGCAGCCCGCCGGCATCGCGGATCATCTTCTCAGCAGCTCGATCGATCTCGATCGTAGATATACCAGGCTCGGCCAGGTTTCGGAGCTCCTGAAGAACGCGCCCCGTGAGCTGACCAGCAGCCCGCATCTTATCGATCTCTTTTTTTGACTTCCCGATAATCATAGGAACGGTGAACAGAGAAAAGGAAAAGGTGAAAAGTCAGCACTCTCCTTTTTCACTGTTCATTCTTCACTACCTTCAAGATGTCTTTATAAATCACTTCCGATTCCCTGGTGCCGTCAACGACGTGCAGCACATTCGCAGCTTTGTAGTAGTCAAGCAATGGACGCGTTTGCTCTTCATACGTAGCTAGACGCGCCGCCACCGTGCCGAGGTTGTCGTCCGTCCGGTGGTGTAGTTGGGCTTCGGGATGAAAATCGCAAACATTGTTATTCTTGGGCGGCTTGAAATAGATATTGTAGATCTCACCGCAGATTGGGCAGTTACGCCGGCCTACCATCCGCTTGGCCAATAGCTCGCGTGGTACCTGTATTTCAATAGCCTGAATCTCCTTGCCCTGCTCAACCGCGAGAGTTTCCAGCATTGCGGCCTGCGCCGGCGTGCGCGGAAAGCCGTCGAGGATGTAGCCGTCTTTACAGTCTTCGCGACTGGTGCGCTCTTTCACCACACGAATGGTCACATTGTCTGGTACGAGTTGTCCGGCCGCCATCAGCCCGCGCACTTCAGCGGCCAGTGGAGTCTGCGCCTCCTTCAAGGCGCGAAACATGTCGCCGGTAGAAACCTGCGGCAGATTTAAGCGCTCATGAAGTAAGCGCGCCTGCGTGCCTTTTCCAGCACCAGGCGCCCCCATCAAGACTATGATTTTTCCCATGCTGAGATAGACGTAGACGTTAGATTCTGAACGCTAGAACCGCCTGACGTCTAGCATCTTGACATCTAACTCAGTGTTTAGGCCCTTCTTCCGCGGAGTCGCCCGCCACCGCCGAGGAACCCTTCGTAGTTCCGCATGACAAGTTGGGCTTCAATTTGCGCGACCGTGTCCATCGCCACACCAACCAAAATCAATAACGACGTGCCGCCAAAGTAGAATTGATAACCCATGCCAGTCGGAATCCAGGATAAACCAGGCGTGCCACTAACAAACTGATCGAGCCAGGTTCCTATCAGAGGCAAGCGGGCGACTTTGAATCCGCTCAACATAAACTGCGGCACGAAGGCAACCAGAGCCAGGTAAACAGCGCCAACTACGGTCAAACGCGTCAGTATGCTATTCAGATATTCGGCCGTAGCTCTGCCGGGACGAATACCCGGCATAAAGCCGCCGTGCTTCCGGAGATTGTCAGCCACTTCCTCAACGTTGAATACAATTGAGACGTAAAAGAACGTGAAGAACACGATCAAGGTTAAAAAGATCAACTCGTAGTAGGGGTCGCTCGCGTGAAAGGTTTGAAAGAACGTCCAGACCTTGCCCCAGGCCGTGTTCAGCTTAGTGGGATCAGGTGGAAACGCTGCAAACAAACTCTGCGGCATTGAAAGTACCGACGACGCAAAGATAACCGGAATGACACCGCCCATGTTGATCTTGAGCGGCATCGTCGTTTGCTGGCCCCCCACGAGTTGCCGACCAACGTGGCGCTTGGCATAGCTGACCGGTACTTTCCGCCGTGCCGCTTCCACGAAGACAATGAAGGCGATGATTCCAACGAGTGCCACCAGCAGTCCGAAAACTCCCAGTGTCTCCAGCGTGTCGCCACTGCGCAGGCGTTCAGACACCTGCTGCACGCCGCGCGGCAAACCGATCACAATGCCGGCAAAGATCAGTAGTGAAATTCCGTTACCAACACCGCGCTCGGTTATCTGTTCGCCAAGCCACATCACAAAAATAGTGCCGGTGGTTAACGTAAGCACAGTCGTGAACAAGAACCCCCAGGTATTCGCGCCGACATTGTTTACCTGCAGCCAGTGGGCCACAAACGTCGTCTGGATGCCGGCCAACCCCACAGTCAAATAACGGGTCCACTGGTTGATCTTTTGTCGGCCCATCTCGCCTTCTTCCTGCAGTTTTTTCAACGAAGGGTAGACGACCGTCATCAACTGCAAAATAATTGAGGCGGTGATGTAGGGCGTGACGCCCAGAGCGAAGATCGAGATGGTGCGAAAGTTTCCGCCGGAGAAAAGATCCAGCACCCCCAGCAACGTTCCCGCTACGTCGTGCCAAACGCGGTCTAACTGATCTTTGTTGATTCCCGGCGCACCGATGTGTGCTCCGAGGCGATAGACGGCGAGCAGGCCAAGCGTAAACAAAATGCGCCGGCGAAGGTCCGGCACATTGAACATATTACGAACTGCGGCAAAAAACTTTTCCATTAGCGTCCTTTCGCTCGCGCCTTCCGGTCTTATGCTACCTTGCCAATCTCCGTCGCCGCGCCGCCGGCCTTTTCGATCTTCTCGCGCGCGCTCCGGGTGAAACGGTGGGCCGAAATTCGCAGCGGCTTCGACAGTTCACCGTTGCCAAGAACCACTACATCGTGTTTCGCTTTCTTAATTATGCCGCGAGTGTGCAATAGCTCGGGAGTGATTTCTTCGTTCGCTTCAAAGGTTCGATCGAGCGCACCCAGGCTCACTTCCAACCAACGCTTCTTGAAGATATTAGTGAAGCCTCGCTTGGGCAATCGACGATGCAGTGGCATCTGACCGCCTTCAAATCCTATTTTGGCGGAATAGCCCGAGCGCGACTTTTGGCCTTTTTCACCGCGACCGGCAGTTTTACCCAGGCCGGAGCCGGGTCCTCTGCCAACACGTTTCTTCTTGTGCACCGAACCCTTCGCAGGTTTGAGATTGTTCAGACTTAATGCCATGGTTATTTTGCCTTTAAAGGTACTATTCAACGATTCGCAGCAGGTGCGGAATCTTCGCGACCGCGCCGCGCATAGAAGCATTATCAGGACGCTCGACGATTTGATTAAGCTTGGTCAAGCCCAGGCTGCGAACCATCTGCTTATGAGTTTTCGGCGTGGCTATGAAACTTCGGTAATACTGAATGCGGATCTTCCCCGCGCTCGCTGAACCAGCTGCTTTCGCAGCCTTAGTCTTTGCCTTTGCGAACTCACTCGTTGCTTTTCGTGGCATAACACTCAAACCTCGCCGTCGACGCTCTTTCTATTTACTATTCACTAGTAACTGTTTTTAGATTTCTTCCAGCTGCTTGCCTCGCAACCGCGCCAACTCCATCGGATCCTTCATCCGCAGCAGCGCATCAAAGGTTGCGCGCACTACGTTGTGCGGGTTAGTAGAGCCGAGGACTTTCGTGCGCACATCATGCACGCCTACTGCCTGCATCACCGCACGCACTGCGCCACCGGCGATAACCCCGGTACCCTGCGACGCCGGCTTAACCAAAACTCGCCCGGCCCCAAATTTTCCAATCAACTGGTGCGGCACTGTGTTCTCGATCAAGGGCACTCGAATCAAACTCTTCTTAGCCGCTTCAATCGCCTTCTTAATTGCCAAGGGCACTTCGCGCGCTTTGCCGGTGCCAAAGCCGACGTGACCACCTTCGTCACCAACGACGACGAGCGCGGCGAACGACATGTTCTTGCCGCCTTTAACTACTTTTGTCACGCGGTTGATGGAGATGACCTGGTCTTTTAAATCCAGACCCTGGGCCGAGATACGCTGCTTGGGTTGTCTCATTGCTTTTGTTTGGCTTTCTTCCGCGGCTTTTCTTCCGCATTTTCTTCCGGCTTCGCTTCCGCCGCTTCGGCTTCTTCCGCCGCCCGGGCCGCTAACTCGTTCTTGTTTAAGCCGGCCTCCCGAGCCGCATCGGTCAGCGCTTTAATCCTGCCGTGATACAAATAACCACCGCGGTCAAACACCACGCTTTCAATTCCTTTTTCAAGGGCGCGTTCGGCAATCGTTTTTCCAATCCTTCGGGCCGCATCGAGATTGCCGCCCGTGGTGCCACGCAAATCCTTCTCAGTAGTTGAGGCAGAAACAATCGTCTTGCCAAGCTCGTCATCAACCACCTGGGCGTAAATGTGTTTGACACTACGATAAACCGCCAACCGCGGCCGCTCGCTGCTGCCCTTTACTTTGCGGC
>JBDUDV010000004.1:0-70577 GCA_040002755.1 Acidobacteriota bacterium
CATTGCGTACGAGTATCACTATGAGAAAAAGCACGAGGAGAGACTTCCTAAAACAATCCGCCATCGTTGGTGGCAGCGTCAGCTTAGGCTTGATGTCCAGCGGATCAGCTTTCTCAAACGCGGGCAAAGTAAAACCGTTAAAGATTCTGATCCTCGGCGGCACCGGCTTTACCGGTCCGTTTCAGGTGCGTTATGCGCTGAGCCGCGGACACACGGTGAGTGTGTTTAATCGCGGCAAGACGCATCCGGGTGAACTCCCGCCGGAAGCCGAACAGTTGATCGGGGATCGCAATGGCCAACTCGACGCGCTCAAGGGCAGGAAGTGGGACGTCGTTATCGATAACCCGACAACGCTGCCGGTGTGGGTGCGTGACGCGGCGACGATTCTGAAAGGGAACGTTGATCGCTACGTCTTCATCTCGACGATTTCAGTTTACTCAGATGTTAGTAGGCCGGGCGTCGATGAAAGTGGCGCACTGGCAAAGTATGAAGGTCCTTCCAATGAAGCCGCGATGAAGGAGACGCCGGAAACTTTGCGCGCCTCGAATTACGGTCTGTACGGGCCGCTGAAGGTGTTGTCGGAAAAGGAGGCGGAGAAGTGGTTCCCCGGTAAGGCCCTCGTCATACGTCCCGGCTTGATTGTAGGGCCCGGCGATGAAACTGATCGTTTCACTTACTGGCCGGTGCGTGTTGCCCGTGGCGGCGAAGTGTTGGCGCCTGGTGATGGCAAAGATCCGGTGCAGTTCATCGATGCGCGCGATCTTGCTGAGTGGACGGTGCGCATGGTCGAGCAAGGCGCGGTTGGAACTTACAACGCAACCGGGCCGAAGTCGAAGTTAACGATGGGTGAAATGCTCGACGGCATTAAGACGGCGACAAAGTCCGACGCGCGGTTTACGTGGGCCAACGCCGAATTCCTGGCGGCGCAAAAGGTTTGGGCCTGGAGCAACATGCCGGTATGGATTCCGGCGGAGGGAGAGCACCTCGGCTTCTCTCGAATCAGCAACGCGAAGGCGCTTGGTAAAGGGCTAACGTTTAGATCCCTTCCTGACACTACGGAGGCAACGCTGGAGTGGATTAGAAAACAGCCGACTGAGCGCCAGGCAAAGTTGAAAGCCGGAATTACTGCAGAGCGCGAAGCGGAAGTGCTCGCGGCGTGGCATGCGCGGAAGCAGTGATCACTGGGCGCTTCAGTTCACTAGTTTTGGTTTACTTGTGAGCGCCATCAGAATCGCTGTAAAGCTGGCGTAGTCGCTCACCGCGTGCTGGTTACATCTCGAGATCGAGGCCCGGCGCGCGCGCCGCAAAAGCGGAATGTCTACAGGATGCAGGGTAGCTATCGCATCCACTTCGCCGTCAGGCGCCTTCATTACGAGTTCACGAAACGCACTGTAGTCGCCGTCAATAATACCTTGAAACGCTCTCAGATTTTCCTCGCGAGTCAGCCTGGGTTGCGCCCGAGGCTTTAACAGCTCAGGATTTTCCAGGAAATCCCTCAACGATTGACGCGAAGCTGCTGATAGCCCGGTCTTGTTGATCTCTTTCAGCGCTCGCAGTGACGCCGCCGTTGCCTGACTGGTAAGAATCGCGATTGCATCGTCGCGATGTGGATGTCCCATCTGACTGGCGATACGCGCCAGCACTGGAGTTGCAAACTCCTCATCCATGCTGCCGAAGATAAAGACAGCGCCCAGAAACGAGTCAACCGGGAAATCTCCGTGCCTCGCAATGGTGTATTTCGCTTTTGGGTACGACAGCCATTTTGCGCCCGCTGCTGAAGTGTCAAATCCCTCTACGCCGCGACCCGCCATCGTCCTCACCCAAAACTCCAAATCGGTGCCATCGAGATCAGCGTCAACAAACTTTCGCACCTGCAGCGCTTTCGAGGCCCCGGATGGATCGATTTCCACGAGCAACATGCTGCCGTCAATTCCAAAAAAGGAGCCTGAGCTATCTTCCTTGAGCGCCCGGCGCAGACAAGGAAGCAAAGTGGCGCGTGACTGTCTGACGTGACTCCAGAAAACGTCCAGCTTCGCAGACTGCGCATCTCGCTGTGCGTCCTTCACCAGTGCAGGCTTGAAGTTGTAGGTCTCTTTGATCGTTTGTTGAAAAATACCGCACTGACCGGGAGCGATCGCTTCGTTTGGTTCAGTTAACGATGTCGCGGTGGTTGGTTCGAGATGATTACCCAATTGATCATAATTTGGCGCCGGTCCAGGTTTTCGCTTCACGATCCAGGCAGCGCCACTGCAGGCGTCGGAAAACATCTCCCCGGAGATTGCAAAGCCTTCCGGCACCGGCGAGCCCTTGCACAAAACTGTGTTGCCGGTTTGCGGATCTGAAAGCAGACCGCTGCTTTGAGACGACGGCGGCACGAGACTGATTATCGCGCGACGTTTTTGCGCGACGACAGTTGCGAGGGTCAGGCATAGCAGGATGAGTAAGGAAACTTTGACTATCTTCATGGTGGACGATCCTTTCGAGGAAGCGTGGGAATCAGGATCCTGCGAACGTGGCAGGCGAGAGGCGGGGGCAGCGGCGCATGGTGATGCGCCTTCTGGAACTATAGGATCACTAAATGCTGCCAGTCAATAAATATTCCGGATCTGGCTTTTAGTTGTGATGCAAGCGTTTTTGTACAACAGTTCTTCCTTTCCGGTGCGAGCATACTCCCAATGCTCCGCTGCTTACTGCTTCCCAGCGGCCGGAGCACCAGGAACAATCGTGGCGTTGAAGGCAAGCTTCCGGGTGGTGTGACCGCGCTGGTCGTCGCTGGAAAGTTCTTTGGTCTTGCTCAGCGTGATCTTGAAGCCGGCTTCCTTCGAGCCGGTTGCGACAGCGCCGCGCCAGGCGTAAACACCGGCGTCGCCTCCCATCGTTGGGCTTCTTCCCGCGCCCGGTTCGGGTTCAATATCAAGTTCTAATCCAAAGCTCGCAGTGTCGGGAGTCCTGGCGGGATCGTCGTTGTCGTCAATCTGCAGCGGGTTGGTGGCGGTAAAGAAGTAGGTGCCATTTTCGCAGCCGCTCGCGGTTCCCGTCTCGCCATTGCGCACTTCGACGAGCGAGCACTTGCCTTTGAGTTTGGGGTTGATGCTTATCTTTAGCTTGAAGCCAGCGCCAGCTTCGTCATAGGGGACGCTGAGCACGACATCGTTACCGCTGAGCGCACCATCGAAGTAACTCGTCGCCTCATAACTGTCGCCGCCGCTGGCGCCTTTTACGCGCCCGTCGTAGGAAACTGAACCGCTGACAGAAGGCGTCGGCGCGTTTGCCAAATCCGAAAACTCTGCGTTACCGACTTCGTTCGTCGTCAGAGCGAGCCATCGCGCAGCTTCAAACTTGATAAGCAGCTTTCCTTCCGCGCGGCCTTTGTTGGTCGTGCCCTGGTAGGTCTCTTCGTAGGTGCCCTGGACCAGGAAACGCGCGGCGCGCGGCTTCGGGGTTTGGGTAACTTTCGGTTGAGAAGCAGTTAGGCCGGCGACCAGCAGCAAACAGATAAGTGCAACTTTGTAATACACGAATAACCTCCGAAATGAACGGTGCTGTATGAAAGCTGCAGGGAGCGAACTTATTCTACAACAGTTGAACTCTGGGCATAACGACCGCACAAAGTTATCTTGCCCAAAAGTGTTTCTTCTCCGCATACTGACTCTTACAATGAGTCAAATGTCTGCCAGCGACCCAGACAAATAACTGATCCTAAACACCGGCGCTTCAAGCCGTCATCGCGTGAGAAGTGTTTATGCGCGCAGTTGGATGGTTAATTAGAGCTTTCGTCAGAGTAGTGCTCCTGCCGTGCCTCCTTTTGTCTGCGCAAGTGATCGGCCAGGCCGAGCAATTGCCGGCGCGAACCTACACCACTGCCGACGGCTTGCCCCGCGATCTGGTGCTGCGCATCGTTCGCGACTCGCATGGTTTTCTCTGGTTCTGCACTGGCGATGGACTGAGCCGGTTCAATGGCTACGACTTCACGACCTATGGCGTCGAACACGGTTTGACGAATCCGCGGGTCAACGATCTGCTGGAGACCAGAAACGGAGTCTATTGGGTAGCCACGCAGGGCGGAGTATTCCGGTTCAATCCTTCCGCCTTTCAGAATCAGACTTCGGAGGGCGGTACCAAGCCCGCTCTGAATCAACTATTCACTTTGTATCCAATGGGCAACGAGCCGATGAGTAATCGGGTTGACGTTCTGTTTGAAGATCACAACGGACAAATTTGGGCGGGCACCGATCAGGGCGCTTTTCGTTTGGATGAGTCTAATGGTAAGGCCACGTTTCTGCCTGTCACGCTCGGCGACCAGATGGTGGTTGCGATTGCCGAAGACCGCGAAGCTGGTCTTTGGATGAGTACCACGACCGGACTTAGACGACGCTTGCCCGACGGCCGGACCACTCAATATACAATTCAAACTTCAGGACTCGGCGACCTCTTGACAACCTTACTCTTTGACCGGGAGGGACGACTGTGGATTGGCACGCGAGGCGGCGCCGGACTGGTGGTACTCAAGCCGCAACCGTCCAGCTCGATCACCACTGACGGTGAACGAGTAACGCTAAAGCTAGACCGATGCAACGAGGGTGCTAACTCCGCAGACCATCGCATTCGCCTGCCCAACGCACCGGGTGAAGCTTGCCAGTTCACCACTACCGACGGACTGGCCGGGATGATCGTTGAGGGAATGTCACAATCTTCCGATGGGCGAATCTGGATTGGCACCGAGGGAGGGCTTACAGAGTTCGGCGACGGTCGCTTCCGGAGCTACACCACCGAGTTGGGGCTGAGTAATCCCGGAGTTGCTACCCCGGTTGAGGACCGTGACGGCAATCTATGGCTTGGTAGCGAGGCCGGCGCGACCAAAATTACCTGGAGCGGTTTTACCACCTTTGGCAAAGCGGATGGCCTGGGCACGCCACGCATCACCTCGATCACTGAAAACCAGAACGGAGAGATTTGCTCGGTTAGTAGCGACACCGAATACTTTATCAACTGCTTTGATGGCCGGCGGTTCAAAGCGATCAGGCCGCAGTTTCCCCGCGAGATCAAGGGCTTCGGCTGGGGCACCAACCAGGTGGCGTTCCAGGATCACCTCGGAGAATGGTGGCTGCCGACGAGCTCCGGTCTGTGTCGCTTTCCACGCGTGGCTCGAGCAGAAGATCTTGCCCATACCCGACCCAAGGCAGTTTACAGTTATGAGCACGGGGAACTGCCGGGCAATGACACGTTCCGCTTGTTTGAAGATTCGCGTGGCGACGTTTGGATCAGCATCTCTGGGAACCTGCCAAACGCAATCGTTCGCTGGGATCGAGCCACGGAATCGTTTCATGTCCCTGGCGCTGCGGAAGGAGTGCCGCCGTTCGCCCTGCCGACAGCCTACCGTGAAGACGCGGCCGGCAATCTCTGGATGGGATTTTACAATGGCGGACTGGTTCGCTATCGGGCCGGCAGATTTCAATCGTTCACAAAAGCTGATGGCGCGCCGGCCGGTCTTGTCAGCTCCATATATCTGGACGCTGCCGGACGGCTGTGGATTGCGACAGATTCAGGGGGAGTTGCCCGGGTCAACGATCCGCAATCAGACCGGCCACGTTTTGTGGTCTACACAATTACCGATGGTCTATCCAGCAACAGTGTCTTTTGCATTACCGAAGATAAGTTGGGACGGATTTACTTGGGCACGGCACGCGGGCTGGACCGGTTCGACCGGGAGACCGCCCACATCAGGCATTACACTAAGGCCGAAGGTTTGGCGAGCAATGCGGTCACAACCTCTTTTCGCGATCGGCAGGGTGCACTCTGGTTCGGCACCGACGTCGGGCTGTCGCGGCTTTTTCCGGGACCTGACCCACCACAGCAACAGCCACCTATTTTGATCAGTGGGCTCCGCATAGCCGGCAACGTGCAGTCGATTTCGGCGCTGGGCGAAACGGAAATCTCGGGCCTCGCTCTCAATCCGACCCAAAATCAATTGAGCATCGACTTCGTAGGCCTTGGCTTTGCCGCTGGGGGCGTCTTGAAGTACCAATATAAATTGGTTGGCGCCACCGAAGACTGGAGCCCGCTTACCGATCAACGAACGATCACCTATGCCAGCCTTTCACCCGGCAATTATCGCTTCATGGTACGCGCGGTCACGGCCGATGGAATCTCTAGCGCTACACCCGCGACTGTTGCCTTCACCATCATGCAACCGATCTGGCAACGCTGGTGGTTTATTGCCGCGGTCACGATATTGACGGCGCTGTTGGTCTATTCGTTGTACCTACGCCGCGTTGCGCACCTGGTCGAACTGGAGAAGGTGCGAACTCGCATCGCCACTGATTTGCATGACGACATCGGCGCCAGCTTGTCGTTGATCGCGATGCTGAGTGAAGTGGCGCGCCGCCAGGCGCTCGTTGGAAATTTTAAGGTGGGCGATTCTTTGTCTTCGATCGCTGCCTCGTCAAGGGAACTGGTCGATGCGATGAGCGACATTGTTTGGGCGGTAAATCCACGCAAAGATCGCTTTAGTGAGCTGGTTACGAGAATGAGAAGATTTGCGAGTGAGGTCTTCAGCTCCAGGGAGATTGCCTTGCAATTCGAAGCGGCGGATCAGGATCACGATTTCAAGCTGGGCGCAGACGCACGGCGAGAAATATTCTTCATCGTGAAGGAAGGCGTAAATAATATCGCTCGCCACTCTTCGTGTACTGAAGCTGCAGTCATTCTTAAGAAACAAGGCGGCTGGTTGATTCTCGAGTTGCGCGACAACGGCAAAGGTTTCGACCCAGCGCAAGCGGACCAGGGCAACGGACTTGCCAGTATGCGCGAGCGGGCCGCAAGACTTGGTGGCGAACTGGAACTCAACGCGGCCAGCGGACGCGGTACGACGCTCAGACTCAAAGTGCCGGTGGAGCGGCAACGCTGGAGGCTAGGGTGACTAGGTGAGCACCTAGTGATTTGGCAGACGTCAGTGAGTTAGTTTGCACACTGTTTGCATTTTCCAGCTGGACCACCTCAAGCAGAATGAATACCGACGGCAAAACAGAAGTACAGGCGAATGGCGAACTCGCTGCGGTTATCAAGGTCGCGATCGTGGAAGACCAGCGCAAGTTTCGTGACGCAGTGACGCTGCTAATCGACGGCACCGAAGGCTTTCGCTGCTCGGGCAGCTACCGTTCAATGGAAGAAGCGTTGGAAAAAATCGAAAGCAATTTGCCCGATGTTGTTTTAATGGACATCGGCCTGCCGGGCATGAGCGGCATTGACGGGACTCGCCGCTTGAAAGAACGCTTCCCGCAAATGATTCTGTTAGTGCACAGCGTTTATGACGACGATGAGCGAATCTTCGACGCCCTATGCGCGGGCGCCAGCGGCTATTTGCTGAAGAAGACTCCTCCGGCCCGTCTGCTTGAAGGTTTGCAGGAAGCAGCCAGAGGCGGCGCCCCGATGACACCGGAAGTGGCGAGTCGGGTCATCAAAGTGTTCCGCGAGCATCGCCCGCCCGATCGCAGCTACGAACTAACACCTCACGAACTTCGCTTGTTGAAGCTGCTGATGGAGGGGCATAACTACAAGACAGCCGCGGCGGAATTGGGCGTTACCACTCATACCATCTCTTTTCACCTGCAAAAGATTTACGAGAAGCTGCACGTCCATTCGAAGACCGAGGCCGTTGCCAAGGTTCTACAAGATCGGCTCCTGAAGTAAACTTGCTATCGGGTGGAAAGTTTATGCTCTCATTCACACCGGGCTTTAGTCGGATGATCCTCGACGCGACTAACCTACCGGGCTAAAGCCACGGTGTGAATAAGAAGGCGAGGTCTTTCCCGACAAACTTCTTCAGGCTCCAATTAGAATTAAGCAAAGAGGGTTCCTAGAAACCTACCTAGTGACTTCGCGTTTCATCCCGGCGTATTCATGTGCGCGGTGGCGGAGTGTCACCCGAACTAACCCGACGCAATTTAGGAAAACGACAGGAGAAGGAAATGAAAACTCTAGGTACGAGATGGAGATTAATCGCACTCGTTCCATTGGTGGCGGTCGCAATCCTCTCGCTCGGAAGCAGAACGGGAGCCGTGCCGGATCAGAATCGCGAAGTCCGAGAGGCCGCAAATGAAGTGGGCTTTGTCGTGCAGGGAGGCATAACCCAGGGACAGGTCTTCAGATTCAATGCTGTCCACCAGGTCGGGCCCGGTGGGGGTCCCCATATTGTCCTCGAGCTGAGAGTGTTCGATTCTCAGGGCAACGTCGTGGCCTCGCATCTATTTCAATTTCCCGACCCCGGCCAGAATCAGGGCAACAACACGTGGAGATCCCAATCCTTCGATCTGGATGCAGATCTGCTTAGCTCAAATACGTATGACAGCGCGGGTCGGGCACAGTTGACCGGAGTATTCAGGCACCTTCCCAGCTCTCAATCGGGAGGTATTCCGGGCGGTGGTTGCTTAGTCTCAGGAGAAATATTCAATAACGGCGACGTCAACGGGCGCCGGACGTTGGTCCATATTGCGGGCATACCGATCTCATAAGGTCGCGAAGCGGTTCGATCATGACCTGGTTGTGGTTTCGTGTTGAAGCAGTGAGGTGTCCGCATACAAAGCCTGGCACACTCGAAGGAGCATTTACATGCACTCCAGAATTCGCATCTTTGCCTATCCACTGATCGGGATTGCAATCGCTATCGCAGCCCTGATTGCTTTTCCGGAGGTTAAGCGGTCAAACGCTAAATCGGGGAACCCCGGAGCGAACTTGATTGCAGCGACAACTCTCACGGAGGAAGGGAGCGCAACCCTCTATCCCGAAAATCTAAAAACCTGGACGCATATTCACCTGTGGCACTCGTCTCTGTGCAGCGGGGATTTTGTTGCTGGGTTTACGCCGGAGGAGGTTTCCGGCACGGTCGTCGCCGGGTATCGACACACCTACGACAAAGGCAAACGAATTCTCGGTTGTCCATCCGGAAACAATTCAGTCCACCGTGGGAGCGTATGGTTCGACTTGAGCGAGATCATGGGCAAGGCAGATCCGTTGCACGTGTCGGTGCAAAGCGCCACGCTTCACTTTAAGCCGCTCAGCGGGAGCTGTAACGGCGAGCTGCTCATCGCCACCAAGAACTGGTTGAAGGGCGATGAAATCGAAGACCTTGTACCGGGGGACTCATTCGCGAAAATCGGCAGCACTCTCGGATCCGGCCCTCTGCTAGGAGCTAAGGTCGCCTCATGTGGATCTGGAGGGTGCGACATCGAGGTAAAGGAAATTGTTAACAACTGGTTAAAGGGAGATGACCACGGAGGGTACCCAAACTTTGGCTTTGTCTTGAAAGGCACGTTGGAAGGTGATGCTGAGTATTCGGACAATGACGCTTGCCTGGCGCGTTATGGAGAGTTCAGTCTGACCGTGAAGTACAGGTACGACAAACCGCTGCTCCACATTACTCTGCCCACTCCGTCGCCCACCCCAATTGGCAGGTCGGGACCTGGCATTCCCGGGGGAGACGCAACAGCATTTGTTGCCTGTACAAACTACGCAATCGGCGCCGAGGCTACCGCGCAGAACTACACGAAAGATGGCGTTTTTCCAGGCCTCCACTTCGACCCCTCTTACGCGATAGATGGGATACGCCACACGACAACCGATGGCGGAAATTACTGGCGCGACGACGACCCGCTACCTTCATGGCTGCAAGTCAAGTTCACAAAATCCAGGATGATCGACGAAATTACTGTCGTAACAATCCAGGACCCCGGCCTTGAAAAAGCAATCGACCCGACTGACACCCAGACCTTCGAGAGGTTCGGCGCCACCGCTTTCGACGTGCAGTATTGGACGGGGACTGACTGGCAAACTGTGCCGGGAGGATCGATTACAGGGAACAATTTGGTAGTGAGGAAGATTAACTTCCCGCCCCTAACTACTACTATGATCAGAGTGGTGGTGAATGGCGTCGCCCCGCCAGACAAAGTAGCGCGCCTCGTGGAAGTTGAAGCTTGTGGGCACCCTTCGACGCCGCCAAAAAAACCGGATGGATCCGGGGGCGCTTCTGGCTTGTCGGCGCGGACAGAAACTGCGTTTGGTCTGATCACAACCACCTTCGACACGCTGCAGGGAACAGTCAGCGTCAACCTTCCCGACGATGTCGCTGCCGGTGACACAATTTCCGGTACCGTGATCACAGAACCAAAAGGGACTACTAAAGATGAGCAGGCGAAGAATGAAGATTCATTAAATGGCTTTGTTGTCGAAGTAGCCAAACAAGACACCCCAACGCAGCAGCAAGGCAGCAAATGGGTCATCCCTCCAATGGCCCAATTCATTCCCGTGGTGCTGAAGAACAGGAACGGCGAAGTCGTTGCTCGAACCCAGGTGCCGGTCAATCAAGGGACGGTAGTCAAACCAAGATCGAATGGAGAACTTCCGCAACAGGGCAGCTATTCCATGCCGCCGTTTGGTCAGGCCGGGAGACCGATATCGGTAGCTGGCCCGTTTGATGGTGACTTCAACAACACGGCAGTCAATCTGGGTAACAACACTGCACAGTTTCTGGCCGAGTCGCCGCGGAAAGTGGTGGTGAGGAGTCCTGCGAACCTAATAGGTCCCTCCACTATCGAGATTAATGAACAGAATAAAGTCGTTGCCCGGTGTCACTACCAAAGCATTGGCGTGAGGTTGGCGGCCGGCAAGTTGAATCTAATTCGCGGAGAGCAGACAACCGTGACTGTAACTCTATCCGGCCTGGATGGCGCGACTGGTCCTGTGCCAATGCAGTTAACGAATGCGAGTCCGGCGACAGTGCGCATGGAAGGTGGTGACACACAAACCATTATTGCGCAGCCTGGAGAAGTCACGGGCGGCGTGTTTACTGCGAAGCGGACCTTGACGGGAATCAAACCGGGTGGCTTCGCAATTAATGCCGTAGTTAATCCTGCGATAGGTACTAAAGGCGGGGGTGGCGTTTGGAAAACCTGTGAAGCTGGGCCCGGGGCTGGCCCACATAACAGTGGACTGAATAACGATTCGCTGGGGGGCCCGATTAATGTCTTCGCGGTCACGGCCGCAGATATCCAGGGTCTCGACGGCAAACCATACGACTTCACCGGTCCACGGGTGGGAAGTCCGGGCAGTCTGCCGCCGCTTGCTCAAGCGTTGGATGTAGCACGACGCGGGGATGTTAACGGCGCCAAACGTTGGCTCTTGCGCTTCTAACAAGCATTTTCAAACAAGCATTCGGCGGTGCGGTGTTGATCTATAAGAAGTGTCCGGAGAGCCTCCCTAACCGTCGGGCCTCCGCCGGCTGCCTGCTGCCGACTTTTTCTTTCGCCCGAGCGACCATGTAAGCAGCGGCGGCGTCACTAACGTGGTGACGATGACCATGATCACAACCGCGCCAAACGTCGCCGGGCCAATGACCGGCTCTGGAACCCCTTTCACATCGGGCAGCACCAGGGTGGCGCCGATGCCGGCGAATATCAATCCGACTTCGCCACGTGGAATCATTCCCAAGCCGACTGCCAACCTATTCGTGCCCCGCTCGAGCACCCCCACGGAACAAATCTGTTTCCCAATGACTGCCGCCAAAGTGAGTGCCGCAGCAAAGCCCAGCAGATTCAGCTGCGAAAAATTCCTGAGGTCAACTTTCATCCCCATCAAAACAAAGAAGACCGGCACCAGCACGAAGCTTGCGGGCCGCAGTAGATCGTGAAGGTTGCGCTCCTTGCGCGCGCGCGCCGGCTTGTAGTGAACCTCATCAAGCACCAGACCAGCGGCAAACGCTCCCACGATGGGCGCGAGGCCGACTTTAGCCGCAGCCCAGGAAAGAAACAGGCAAAAGGAGATAGCCAAGGTCAGCAGCACGCCTTCCGACTCTAACCGTCCGGCACCGCGCAGCAGGCGTGGCACAACAAACTTACCCAAAACGATTGCGCCAATCAGAAACAGCAAGGCCTTGACGGCGATTAATCCGACGTTCATCAGAGAAAGCGCGGCGCCCGTTGCGGTTGCTTTGATCGCCCCAGCAACCACGGCCAAAATCATGAGACCAAGGACGTCGTCAATCACCGCCGCACCGAGAATGATGCGCGCCTCGCGGGTCGCTAGTTTCGCCAGGTCTTTGAAGACGCGCGCGGTGATGCCAACGCTCGTCGCGCAGAGCGTAGCGCCGATGAAGATATGAACCAGACGCGATTCATTCGGAATAAAGTAAGCCGACACGCCCCAACCCAAAAAGAACGGAGCGATCACGCCAAGCACCGCCACCAGCAATGATGACCAACCAACTTCCATCATCTCTTTCAAGTCGGATTCCAGGCCGACTTCAAACAGCAGAATGATTACACCGATCTCGGCAATCGCCGCGATGATTTCGTTGGTCTTCAGCGGTTCGGCGGCAGTGAAACCAAACAACACCAGGTTTCCCAGGATGATTCCGCCAATGAGTTCGCCTAACACAGCGGGCTGTTTGAGTCGTTCAAATAGTTCTCCGCCAAGCTTGGCCACGATCAACATCGCGGCGAGCCCGACCAGAACCATTGGCTGGAGGCTGTGACCAGCGCCTGCAGCCGGCGGTGCTGCTTGCGCTGCGCACGGAGATGCGGCGCACATCAGGAGTGCAGCGGCAACCAGGCTCGATTTTGCATGGTTTTTCATGATTGGTTATGGAGCAGTGCGATTATTACATATCTGATGCAATGCTGGTTTTATGTTTGCTCAGGTTGCGTCGCCCTCACTCGCCTTCTATAATGCGGCAAATTTCAACGCCCCGGCTTTTAGCAGTAATCCATAGCGAACCCGGCAGTTTGCGAAGGCACAAGGCAAGCCAACATACAACATGTCAACTCCTATCAGGTGGAAAGAACGCAGACGTGTCGCAGCTGCTGGTGCTGAGCGACCACAAACACCTCTGCGCTCTTTGGCGCTCAACCTGGGTGACGCGGCGCGTGCAGCACTGTCGGAACCTTTCCGGCTTACGGTCGAACACCATCAAATCCATCTAAAACGTCTGCCTCCTGAACTCGACGGTTTTCGCGTTGTTCAACTTTCTGACATCCATCACAGTCCCTTCACGAGCCGCGAACAGATTGAACGCGCGGTTGAAACAGCCAATAGCCTGCAGCCTGACATCGTGGCGCTAACCGGCGACTATGTATCCAAAGAACGAGCCTACGCTGCTCCATGCGCCGAACTGTTAAGCGCCTTGCGCGCGCGTCACGGCGTTTACGCAGTGTTGGGCAATCACGACCACTGGACGGACGCGTCCTTGATCACTGACCTCTTCCGCGCCGAAGGAATCACTGTGCTGGTCAATCAGGGGATGCGTTTCGAGAATAACGGCGCCGCGTTCTGGCTCGCAGGTGTAGACGACACCATGGTCGGACTGGAAGACTTGCCCCTCGCGTTGGCGGGCGCGAGCGTTCACGAGTTTAAGCTCCTGCTGGCCCATAATCCGATTATCCTCCGGCGAGCCGCTCGAGCTGGAGTGGACCTCGTCCTCAGCGGTCATACCCATGGCGGACAGGTTAGTCTGCGACCTGAACGCAGCGGGGCTGGCCGGACACGTCGTCGCTTGCTTAAAGGTTTGGCGCGCCAGGGCGAAACCCAGATTTACATAACGCGTGGTCTGGGAACTGTGGTTTTGCCGGTTCGCTTCGGCTGCCCTCCTGAAGTTTCGTTACTCGAATTACGAACCGCCTGAGATGGGTGGATGGTGAGACTAATTTGTGAATAGCAATGAGCTATTGCTTTGCCTATTCACTATTCACAATTCACTGTTTACTAATCAATGTCCTCCCGAGTACTTACCGTCCCCAACTTGCTCACCGTCTTTCGGATGGTGCTCATCCCTGTTTTTGTCAGCCTTCTTTTCTATCATCGGTTTCTTTCGGCGCTGGCTGTCTTTGTCCTGGCCGGACTGACCGACGGGCTCGACGGACTTTTGGCGCGGCGTTTTGGCCAGCAGTCACAACTCGGCACAGTTCTCGATCCAGTTGCTGACAAACTGATGCTGGTAAGCGCGTTCATCGTCCTCTCAATGCGCAGCATCTTCCCGCAACCTTTGCCGAGCCACTTGCCGGTCCCCTTCTGGGTCACAGTTGCGGTCATCAGTCGCGACGTTTTCATCATCGTGGGCGCGGCCGCTATTAATATGACCACCGGCTTTAGAGGTTTCCGTCCTTCCTGGCTGGGCAAGCTAAACACCACCGTCCAGATTGTGGGAATCGCCGCCATAATGTTTGCCGCAAGTGTTCCTCATTACCATGGCTACTATCTTCCCACGGTCTATGCCGCCGTGTTTATACTGGCCATTCTCTCCGGCCTCCACTACATCTTTTTCGCCTCGAAACTCATGAACGAAGACCGGAAACCGTCGCCAGCACCCGAACAGCACTCATAAACCTCCATGTTTTGCTTCAAGAGAAGCTGCCGGGGACCTATTGGCCAAAGTTGACACTGATGGGCTCACATATTATAGTAAGCGACCCTTCAACTAGAGTTATTGAGAGGTCGCGGCGGCAAGCTGCAGCAAGGTAGCGCGAACCGTCGAGTGTGCCGCACTACTCATGGAGAAGCGGGATAGTGAGCTAAATATCGTTTTGGAGAACAAAAACAAATGAGCAAGATTATCGGAATCGACTTGGGAACGACCAATTCCGTGGTGGCAGTCATGGAAGGCGGCGAACCTACGGTCATAACAAACTCAGAAGGCGGTCGCACCACCCCATCGGTGGTCGCGTTTACCAAAGATGGTAGCCGGTTGGTTGGTCAGGTGGCGAAGCGCCAGGCAGTCACCAATCCAGAAAACACGGTCTATTCAATCAAGAGATTCATGGGACGGCGCTTCGATGAAGTCACCGAAGAGACAAAGCAAGTGCCTTACAAGGTGAAATCTGCCGGCACCGGCGATGTGCGTATCGAAGCCGGCGGCAAGGAATGGAGCCCGCCGGAGATTTCGGCAATCATCCTGCAGAAGATGAAGCAGTCGGCTGAAGACTACCTCGGGCAAAAGGTGGACAAGGCAGTGATTACCGTCCCGGCTTACTTCAACGATGCGCAACGCCAGGCGACCAAAGATGCCGGCAAGATCGCCGGTCTCGAAGTGATGCGCATCGTCAATGAACCCACCGCAGCGGCGCTTGCTTACGGACTCGACAAGAAGAAGGACGAGACGATTGCAGTGTTCGACTTCGGCGGTGGCACATTTGACATTTCAATCCTTGAAGTGGGCGAAGGCGTCGTGGAAGTGAAGTCGACCAACGGCGACACGCACCTTGGCGGCGACGATATTGATGAACGCCTGACCGAGTGGATCATCGAAGAGTTCAAGAAAGATCAGGGCATCGATCTTTCGAACGACAAGATGGCCCTGCAGCGTTTGAAGGAAGCTTCGGAGAAAGCAAAGATCGAACTCTCCAGCACCATGGAGACCGAAATCAATTTGCCGTTTGTCACGGCGGATCAGTCTGGTCCAAAACATCTGGCGATGAAACTCACGCGCGCGAAGTTTGAACAGCTGGCTGAGCCAATCCTGGGCCGTTTGAAAGCGCCGGTGGAACAGGCGATCAAGGACGCCGGGCTTGGCGCCACCAAGATCGACGAGGTTGTTTTGGTAGGCGGCTCGACGCGCATCCCTAAAGTTCAGGAGATCGTGAAGGGCCTGTTTGGCGGCAAGGAACCGAACAAGAGCGTTAACCCTGATGAAGTGGTAGCGATCGGCGCGGCGGTTCAGGCGGGCGTGCTTTCCGGCGAGAAGACCGACATCCTGCTGCTGGATGTGACACCGCTTAGCCTCGGCATCGAGACGCTTGGTGGCGTGTTCACCAAACTGATCGAACGCAACACAACAATTCCAACCCGCAAGTCGGAAATATTTTCAACGGCTTCGGACAATCAAACGTCCGTCGAAGTTCACGTGCTGCAGGGCGAACGGCAAATGGCCAGCGACAATCGCACGCTCGGCAAGTTTCACTTGATCGGCATCCCGCCGGCGCCGCGCGGTATGCCGCAGGTGGAGGTGGCTTTTGACATCGACGCCAACGGCATCGTGAACGTTTCAGCCAAGGACATGGGCACGGGTCGCGAACAGAAGATCACCATCACTTCGTCTTCCGGTCTCTCGAAAGAGGAGATCGACAAGATGATGCGCGATGCTGAGTCACATGCGGCTGACGACGTCAAGAAGCGCGAGGAAATTGAAGCGCGCAATAAGCTTGACACGCTCGTCTACCAGATGGAGAAAACGCTCAACGAGAATCGCGAAAAGGTTGGGGCCACTGCCGGCGATGTTGAGACAGCCATTGCGGAAGCCAAAAAGGCGTTGGCTGAAGGTGACGTTGAAAAGCTGAACGAAGCTTACAACCAACTGCAGACTGCCTCGCATAAGATGGCGGAAGCGCTTTATCAACAAACCAGCGCGACCGGAACCGAAACGCCCGCTGAGGATCAAGCTTCAGCAGCAGGAGCATCGTCTGCGGGGGGCCCAGGCGAAGACAATGTAATCGACGCTGAATACGTTGACGTGGACGAGAACAAGTGAAAGTAAACAGTGAACGGTGAGCAGTGAGCGGTTTAGGGCGGATGACCTCGACTGCTAACTGCTCACTTATTTTCCAGCAATGGCGAAACAAGACTACTACGAAGTTCTGGGTATCAAGCGAGACGCGAAGCCTGAGGAGATCAAAAAGGCTTACCGCCGACTCGCGCGCAAGCATCACCCTGACGTCAATCCCGGCGACAAAGCATCCGAGGAGCGTTTCAAGCAAACTACGGAAGCGCACGATGTGCTTTCCGATCCAAAGAAACGCAAAGTTTACGATCAGTTTGGGCAGTATTCCGACAACTTAGCGGACGCGGCTGCACGCGGCGCGACGCCAGGCGGCGGCGCGGGACGAACCTCGCCGGGCTTCGATTTCAGTGGCTTTGACTGGAACACCACGACGGCACCGGGTGGCGGTGCTGGCAGCGGCTCGAGTTTCCGCGACATCTTTGCGGATCTTTTTGGCGGCAGCGCAGCGAAGGAACCAGAGCCGCCGCGAGCACAGCCAAAACGCGGCGCGGACATCGAGATGCCGCTCGCGCTCTCGTTTGAAGAAGCGATCAGAGGCATCACCACTAATCTGACCGTGAGCCGTTCCGAGCAGTGTTCGCGTTGCAACGGCGCGGGAGACATCGGCGGACCAGTAATGGTTTGCCAAACCTGCAAGGGCTCAGGCCAGGTGCAACGCGCTGGCGGTCGTTTACGTTTCGCGCAGGAATGTCCGGACTGTGGTGGCACAGGCCGCAGACGATCACCATGCTCGTTGTGTAAAGGCAAAGGCACGCTGCCGAAGACAGAAACTGTAAAAGTGCGGATTCCCGCCGGAGTAGAAACTGGTTCGCGCGTGCGCATCCCGGGTAAGGGTGAAGGTGGACGACTCGGCGCACCGCCGGGCGACTTGCACATCATTACAAATGTCGGCACGCACAAATATTTCACGCGCAAAGGCGACAACATCTACGTCACGGTGCCGATAACGGTGCCTGAAGGCGCGCTCGGTGCCAAGATTGAAGTGCCGACCGTCGAAGGCAAAGCGCAGTTGCGCATTCCGCCGGGGACGCAATCGGGTCAGAAGTTTCGTTTGCGCGGGCGCGGTGCGCCGTCGCTCCGCAAGCCTGGCGCGCACGGCGATCAATTTGTTGAAGTGCAGGTGACACTTCCGAAAGTGATCTCAGAAGAAACTAAGGAACTGCTGCGACAGTATTCAAAACTAAACGACCAGAACCCGCGAGTGGAAATGGGACTGGAATAAGGAAGTGAATGGTGAAAAGTGGAAGGTGAAAAGCAGAACCGAAGCGGGCTTCGAGAGACATCTCTAAATGCCTGTTCGTGCTTTTTTCCTTTCACCTTTCACTCTTCACTATTCACTGTTCACTCTTATGAAGCGTAAACCTAAGACATACACAATCAGCGCCGTGGCGGAGCAGTACAGTCTGCATCCGCAAACGCTGCGCATGTATGAACGCGAGGGACTACTCAAGCCGTCGCGGTCTGAAGGCAATACGCGTCTCTACACCGATCCCGACCTCGCTCGATTGGAACTGATTCTTGCGCTAACGCGTGACCTCGGCGTAAACCTCGCTGGCGTCGAGATCATTCTAAACATGCGCGAGAAGATGGATGCGATGCAGCAAGAGTTTGAACGCTTCTTCCTCTATCTCCAATCACACGCTGACGAGTTAACCAACTTTGTCGAACCTCCGGCTGAAGGCACCTCCGACGCGCTCGTTCCGCTAACGCGCGCCGCGGCCCTCCGTCGCCGCACCGCCTCCCGTAGCTAAGCAAGCGTTCTTGTATCCGACCCAAAACCTGTTTCTCCCGCGTCGTGCTGGCAAATGTCGCGCCCTGCGATAAACTGTCCGCCACTCGAAACCACCGCTTCTAGTTGTCCAACCGCTTACGTTCGGCGAAGGATTTCAAACCCTAACCCTCTTCGCCAACATCGGCAGCAAAATACGATGACCAGACTTGCCTCCGTGCGTCTTATTGTCTCGGCCCTTCTTTCGGCGTTGCTTCTCGTTACCACAATAATTGCCGAACCTAACGTGGTTGCGCAGGATCTTGATAATGTCACGCTCATCGGACGCGTGCTGGATCAGAACGGCGCCGTTATTCCCGGAGCCACAATCGAGGCCATCTTGGTGACGACGGGCGCGACGCGCACGACAGCTACCGATGACCAGGGACGCTACCGCATCATTCAGCTCGAGCCCGGCGTCTACAACTTGCGTGCGTCATTCGCCGGCTTTACGCCCGCGGAGAAAAAGGAACTGACATTCATTGCCGGCAAAAACGTGCAGCTCGACCTCACGCTCGTTCCGGAAGGTGTCAAAGTCGACCCTGTTACCATCACTGCCGATGACGCGCCCGCAGTTGATACTACGCGAACCGTCGTTGGTGGCACGGTCACTATGCAGGAAGTCGAATCGTTGCCATTGAACTCGCGATCACCGCTGGATCTGATTTTCACCTTGCCAGGCGTTTCCGAAGAAGCTCTCTCCACGCGCGACCTGGCTGAAGATCGCAACTCGTCGGCTTCCAACACTCCGGAAGAGTCCGGGACGTTTTCGCTCTCAGGCGGTACGGCTTATTCAAACAACATTACGATCGACGGTCTCGACAACAACGACGACCGCGCGGCCCGCGAACGTTTTCAACCCTCGCTTGAAGCCGTCGTGGAAGTTCAGATCATTACCAACCAGTTTTCCGCGGAGTATGGTCGCGCTTCGGGCGGACGAATCAACATTCGTACGCGCGGCGGCTCGAGTAAGTATCGAGGACGGGCGTTCTACTTTTTCCGCGACGACTTTCTCAACGCGAACACTTCCAATAACCAGGCCAGAGGTTTGCAACGCTTGCCACTTACGGAACATAATCCGGGCTTCACATTTAGCGGGCCACTGCGCGTGCCGCATATCTATGACGGCCGCAAGAAAACGTTTTTCTTTACCGCTTACGAATACGACACGACTCTTGACTCGACAACGGTAGACACGCTGGTGCCCATCCAGCAGAATCCGCGCTTCCACATCCCGGGTCCGACCGTGACTGACCCGGCGCTAATTGGTCCGCTACGAGTCGCCGCAGGCATCGCGCCGTATTTTGCTGGACTCTCGACTCCGGTAAAGAATCACATTCTGACGACGCGCATCGACCACAAGTTCTCTGATTTGCACAATGCTTCTGTGCTTTATCAATTAGGACGGCAAAACAATCTGCGCCAGTTTGCCGGCGGCAATCGTTTCGCCGAGGCGTTGCTCGGCAAGAGAAGAAATACTGATGCCATCTCCTATACGGACAACTTTGTAATCTCACCCAACCTCGTCAATCAAACTCGGGTGCAGTTTTCCCGCCTGACTCCAGGGGTAGCAGCCAGCGGCGGCCGCAGACCTGTAGTGCTGATCACTCTCGACGACCCCTTGCCTTCCAGCGATCCTGATCAACGTTCCGGCACGTTGGTGGCCGGCTCGTCAACGTCGGGCGCTTCGGATCGGCGCGAGTCTCGCGCGCAGGTACAAGAGATCCTTTCCTGGGTGCACGGCGCCCACTCACCAAAACTCGGAGCTGACGCACAGTACATTAGCTCGACCTTCATTGATCTTTCCGATATCTCGGGCACCTACAGCTTTTCTAACGCCCGCGACTTCATCGCGAATACGCCAAGCCGCTTCCGGCAAAACTTTCATGGAGAATCAACCCAGCACAATGCTTACATGGGTTTCTTCATACAGGACGACTGGCGACTGCGTTCCAATTTAGTCTTGAATTACGGTCTTCGTTATGACAACGAGACGATCATCAATGATAAGAACAACTGGGGGCCGCGCATTTCTGCTGCTTACGATCCATTCAAGAACGGGAAGACTGTCGTCAGAGTTGGGTCTGGAATTTTTTACAACCGCGCCCTGCTTCGCACTATTGACGATTTCACGCTCGGCGCACAGCAGCGCTTCTTCGATACCAACAATCTGATCGATCCGACCACTGGACACTTGGGCAGCGCCGATTACCGCCGCGCTTTCATTGCTGCAAACCTCGATTTTCCCGGGACACTTACAGTTGACTCGCCAATCGTCAAAAAATTTGGGGTGCTTAACACTGGATTTTCTCGACGGCTCGATCCCGACCTGAGCATTCCTGAAAGCTATCAGGCCAACGTCGGTTTCGAACGAGACCTGGGAAACGGTTTTCTTTTCGAAACAAACTATACGTTTAATCGCGGCATACATCTGTGGCGCGAATTCAACGCCAACGCGCCGCGTCTGCCGGCTGGCTTCAAGAGCTTTTCCGAGTATCTCGGCTCGCGTGATTTTGTAAACTTCCGCAGCAACCCGTTTGGTATTCGTCCGCTCTATAATGTATCTGCCGCCGGTGATCTTGTCAGGTTCGTCTTTGGCCCTCCTGATCCTGCAAATCCAAATGCAGTTGCGCGCATCATTGAACGGGGCGTGCCTGTCTCTGTGATCAATCTAAATAGCTTCACTTCTTCGACGTCGGTTGAAGTGGCGCAGGCGGCCTTGAACCGTTTCCGGCCTGACCCAACTCACGCTGATATTCAGCAACTAATCGCGGCCGGTAACAGCTTCTACCACGGCATCACGTTCGAAATTCGCCAGCGGTTAAAACGCGCGAAAGACTTCGCTTTCTCGTTCCGCTCGGCCTACACCTATTCGCACACGACTGACGATGGCATTGTGAACACTTCCGATGCATTGATCCCGGGGGATTTTTTCTCCGAACGCGCGCGTAGCCTGTTGGATCGCAAGCATCGCTTTGTTTTTTCCGGCACCCTGGATACGCCAAACTATCTAGGCAAATTGCGCTTGTCGCCAATCTTCAGACTCACCTCCGGCGCTCCTTTCAATATTTCCATCGGCGGCGCGGACCGCAATCTTGACGACGTCGGAAACGATCGGCCAAATTTCACCGGCGACACCGGGTTGCTTCACTGGCGCGGCCCCGGCGATCCAATTGATCCTGCAATCCTGAACCTATTTACGCTGCCCACGATCGGCCAAACTGGAAACCTGCCGCGCAACGCCGGCCAGGGACCGGGACAGTTTTTCTTCGATCTAAACGTCACGCGCGAATTCCGTTTGAGTGAGACCATGAAGCTGCGGCCGGTGGTGGAATTTGATAACGTGCTCAACAAAACCGTCTTCAGCTTCGGCAGCGAATTCATTAACTTTAACTCCTTCGCTCCTACGGCGACGCCGGCACAGCGTCAGGCATTCCTCGACTCCTTTCTCGTTACCACGCGCACCATGCGACCGCGACAGGTTCGGCTGGGTATTCGCTTCGACTTTTAGCAAACCTCCCCGGCGTCGCGCCGCGGCCCACCAGCGGTACGACATTCAGTGTCTCTGTGGTAAATTTCGAAGCTGATGCCCAACCCTTCATCACAATCTGAGCACGTCAGCGAGATCGATACTGCGCTGCTCGACGTCGAACTCTTTCTCAAATACCAGGCGCACGACCGAGCCATCAAACGATTGCGAGAAGCGATCGAAGGACATCCCCGCTCAATTCCGCTGCGCGAACGCATGCGCGAAATCTGTATCGTGCAGAAGCAAGGTGACGAAGCGGCGCGACAGTGTTTGGCGTTGGCGAAGATTTACATCGAACGTGAAGAGTTTGACGATGCCTACGATCGACTGTTGGAAGCTAAGCAGCTCGATACGCGCATCAACATCGCCGGTGGCTTGGAAGCAATCCGGCGTGCGCGCCGTCCAGACTTGCGGCCTGAAGCGGCTCCGATTCAAGCTTCTGGAGACCCGCTCGTCACGCTGGCCGGCGACCTGACGGCGATCAGCGTCTTTGATGCGATCCAGGTAATCGAAAACGCCAGGCTCACCGGCACACTTCTGCTAACAAACGATACTCAATCGGGAACCGTTCGCTTCAATGATGGCATGATTGTTGACGCCGAGGCGGCTGGCGCTACTGGCGAACCGGGATTTCGGCAAATTGCCGAGATAACCAGTGGCAGTTTTGAATTTCAAAAATCAACTGAAGAATTTCCCACACGCATTCAGGCAGCGAGCAACACCAACCTGATGCTCGACACGCTACGACAGCTCGACGAAGCCAATCAGTGAGCTCAACCTGTTGGCAACTCGATTGTGAAGGTGCTGCCTTTGCCGAGTTCAGAGGTGACTGAAACTTCGCCGCCATGTGCACGGGCCAGGTGCTTCACAATTGCCAACCCGAGGCCGATACCACCCATCTCGCGTGAGCGCGCGCGATCCACGCGATAAAATCTTTCAAACAGACGCTCAAGATGCTGCGCGGGAATGCCCTCGCCGGAATCTTCCACAATGATGCGGGACCGGAGACCAGAGACGGGCGACCGCGGGTTGACCGCAGCATCCGTGTGCTCTTCGTGGCTGATCTTTACCGAGCCGTGTTCACGATTAAACTTGATCCCGTTTTCCACCAGGTTAGTCAACATCTGCTCCAGCCGGCGCGCGTCCGCGTAAACCATCGCTTCGCGAGCGACGCCGTTGCTAACGATAATTCCCTGGTCCGACGCTTTGGTTGCGAGCGACGCGATAACGTCGTTGACGATCGGGGCGAGCTCAATCAGCTCGGCTTTGACCTGCACATTACCGGCCTCTATCTGGCTCAGTTCGAGGATGTCATCGATTAGGTCGTGCATCCGCGTCGCGTTCCGGCGAATGATTGAAAGGAAGCGCTGGCTGGCCTCTTTGTCGTCGATTGCGCCGGCTTCGAGCGTTTCGATGAACGCCAGAATCGCCGTTAGCGGTGTGCGCAATTCGTGGGAAACGTTGGAAAGAAACTCCTGCCGGACTTGCTCAAGTCGCTCGAGCCGCGTGACGTCGATGAAAACGCCTAACGCGCCCTCGGCTGGTCCTTCCGCGGGCCTGCCTTTTGAGTTAGCCAGCGGAACCACCCGAAGATCAAACACCAGCCGCTCCTGTCCGTGAGTCTCAACCTTGACGCCACTCCGTTCCGTCCCTTTGAGTGCGTCCAGGAAAGCGCCGTAGATCGCCGGATTGCGAGTGAGCTCGGTAAGTCGTTGTGCGTCAAGCCTGCCCCGGGAAAGATTAAACAAACGGTGCGCTGCGGTGTTTGAAGCCACGACCTTCATGTCCTTATCAACTACGAGCAAACCCTCGCGCATTCCGTTCATCGTCGCTTCAAACAACTTCCCCAGGGCGAAGGTGTCTGCCGGGGATCCTTCATCGATCGGATCGACACCAACGTGTGTCGCCTGAAGTTCTTCGGTTGCAGGCCTGTCTGAGAGAGTTCTGACGACTAACACCACGGCAGCCAGCCCGACGAGGCCAGCCATAACCGCGCGCACGGTAAACGAAGGCCATAACAGAGCGACTGCAATAGCAAGTGCAGCGGCAACGGCTAGCAATGCATTGCGCTTAGACACGATTTGATCTTTTCACAAACTGAAACGGCGGGCAACGCCCGCCTGCGGAGGCCACTTTGTCCGATCGTGACCTGGCGCCGGCACGGTTAGCCTGAAGCAATTGCAAAAAATAGGGTGAAGCCGCCCATTGGGCCAAAGCGGCGACAGGTCGCTGCACTCCAAGGAGCCGCCTCGTTCCAGACCGGTGGGGACTTGTTGAGACATTCCTGAAGCTTATCGGTCAAAACTCTAGGCAGCGCGCTGACAGCCGACGAAACGGTAGCCGACGCCGACGACAGTTTCAATGCAATCGCCGCATTCGCCGAGCTTCTGCCTGAGGCGACGGATGTGAACGTCGAGAGTGCGCGCGTCGCCGTAATAGCTGTAGCCCCAAACGTTATCAAGCAACTGCTGGCGAGTGATCACACGGTCGGCACTCTTGGCCATCACCGACAAGAGACTGAATTCCTTGTTTGTCAGTTTCACTTTCTGTCCATGGCAGACTACGCGGATGTCGTCGAAATCGATCAGCAGGTGATCGTCTTCGTAAGTTTTTCCGCTGGTCTCGTCCATGCGTCGCATGACGGCGCGCACGCGTGCCAGCAGCTCCCTTACTGAAAATGGTTTCGTGATGTAATCGTCAGCGCCGAGATCCAATCCCGCAACTCGATCTGACTCAGAAGCCTTAGCCGTCAACATGATGATTGGTGTGCGACGAGTTGCGGGTTCTCTACGCAGGCGCCGGCACAACTCGGTGCCGCTCATTCCCGGCAACATGAGATCCAGAATTATCAGCGACGGCGGTTCACGCTCACTGAGGGCGGCGCTCAATCCTGCTTCGCCGGTCAGGGCTGTGATGGCCGGGAATCCTTCGCGCTCGAAGTTGTACTTCAAACTCTCCGAGATGTCTGGGTCATCTTCAATGATTAGGATTGGTCGTGTCATGTTTGTAGGACCGACATGCTTGTCGGTCCGCTTTTCAACTTCGCTTCAAGACTGGCAGGAGTGTCTGTCCTACTTGAAGTGTTTGATAAAAGCGGCTTCAGCCATGTAGACGGTCAATTCGCATATATCGGTCACGTAGTCGCCGATGCGCTCAAGGTGCTTCGCCACAAAAAGCAGTCGCGCGTCGCGGGTCGCCGTGGCCGGTTCGGTCACCATCATTTCGATCAAACGGTGAAAAATGTGGTTGTAGAGTTCATTGATCTCGGCATCGCTTTGAATGACCTCGCGCGCCGCAATCGCGTCGCCGGCCGTGAAAACATCGAGGGCCGCTCGTAACATCCGGAGCGCGTGTTCGGCCATGCGTTGCAAATCAACAACTGACTTCAACTCTGGTTCGTTATTGAGATCGATAGCCACGCGCGCAATGTTGGCCGCGTGATCAGCGATGCGTTCCAGTACCGGCGCCATCTTCGCAACAGATATAACGAAACGAAGATCACGCGCCGCCGGTTGCCGCAGGGCGATGATATCGATGCACTGACGATCAACTTCAACTTCAAGTTGATCAATTTTGTCGTCCTGTTCGAGGACCTGGCGCGCGAGATCGCTGTCGCGTTCCAGCAACGCCTTCATCGCTCGCTCAAGTGCCGTCTCGGCTTCTCCGCCCAACAGTAAGACGCGGTCGCGAAGCGAGTCGAGTTCGTCGTCAAGATGTCTGTGGTAATCCATAATCGTTTGGTACTTTGTGCTAGGTGCTTGAACTCTGTTTCTGGTCTTTGGCCTTTGCTCTCTGAATTTGTGCTATCGCCGCTTCGAAGTTCAGAGTACTAAGAACAAAGAGCATTTTTAACCAAATCTTCCCGTTATGTAGTCTTCCGTCAACTTCTCGTCGGGATTAGTAAACATCTTCTCAGTCGAGTTCACCTCAATAAGTTTGCCCAGCAGGAAGAAGGCTGTCATGTTGGAAACGCGTGCTGCCTGTTGCATGTTGTGCGTCACGATCACGATGGTGTACTGCTTCTTCAATTCGACGATCAGTTCCTCGATTTTGTGTGTGGCGACCGGATCCAGCGCCGACGCCGGCTCGTCCATCAATACTACCTCAGGCCGAATGGCCAGCGCTCGCGCAATGCACAATCGTTGCTGCTGACCGCCGGACAGACTCAGCGCCGAACTTTTCAAGCGGTCCTTCACTTCATTCCAAAGCGCAGCGTCGCGGAGCGCCTGCTCGACGCGCTCCGCCAGTTCGGCCTTGCTCGCAGTCAGACCGTTTATTCGTAAACCGTAGGCGACGTTATCAAAAATCGACTTGGGAAACGGGTTCGACTTCTGAAACACCATCCCCACTTTCCTTCGCAGCTCAACCACATCCGTGCCGGGACGATAGATATCGACGCCGTCCATCAACACTTCTCCCGCGACGCGTGTTCCGGGGATAACGTCGTTCATCCGGTTCAGCGTACGCAGGAATGTAGACTTGCCACAGCCCGACGGGCCAATGAAGGCCATCACTATGCGTTCAGGAATTTGCAGCGACACGCTTTGGAGTGCCTGAGTCTTGCCGTAATAAAAATCGAGATTGCTCACCGCGATCTTCGCCGCGTCTCCCACTCGCGGAGAATCATGGACGCCTGTGAGTTCAGGGACTTTCAATCTCGGTGCAGGTATTGGTGCGGATGTCGACATTCTTAAGTCTTGGATTTCAAATTACAAACTTCGATCTCGGAATCAAAACTTCCTGCGGGTCAGAAAGCGGACGGCGATATTGATCGAAAGGATCAGGGCCATCAACACCAGCGTCGCTGCCCATGCTTGTGCGTGCCATTCGTCATAGGGCGAAATTGCATAGTTATAGATCTGTACCGTGAGCGATGCGATCGGCTGATCGAAATAGTAGCTGAAAAAGCGGCTGCCAAAGGCTGTAAACAACAACGGCGCGGTTTCGCCCGAGATGCGCGCGATAGCCAGCATTGCGCCGGTTGCAATTCCGGAAGCGGCCGCTGGAACTATGACGCCCAGGGTCACCCGCCATTGCGGCGCGCCCAACGCCAACGCGCCTTCGCGCAAACTGTGCGGGACGAGCTTGATCATTTCCTCGGTGGTACGGGCCACAATCGGGATCATTATCAGCGCCAGCGCGATGCCACCGGCGAGTGCGGAGAAATGTTTCAGCGGCACCACGACGATTGTGTAAACGAAGACACCAGTAACGATCGACGGAATGCCCGTCAATGTGTCCACCAGGAACCTAACCAGGCTGCCGAAGCGTCCGCTGCCAAATTCAGAAAGATAAATACCGACAGCAATTCCGAAAGGCATGCCGATCGCCGACGAAAGCGCGAGCAGCATCAAAGTGCCCATGATCGCGTTACGAATGCCGCCGCCTTCACCGACCGGTCGCGGATCATTCGTAAGGAAACCGAGGCTGAGTGCGCTAATTCCCTGGGTAGCAATGTAGGTGAGAATGATCAAGAGAACGCCAATCGCCACGACGGTGCAAAGCGCCGTTAGCGATGTCATCGTCGCACTCGTGGTGCGGCGTATCTGATCAACTCTTCGCATCTCTAATTATCGAAGTTCAAGTTCCAGGTCTCAAGTTGCAAGTTTTCTCTTGACCTGAAACTTGAAACTCGAAACTTTTGACTTGAAACCGCTTTCAGACCGCGCTGCCAAGTCCGCTCGTCTTGCGCGTCACGTTCCAAACCAAAATTCTAGCGAGTGCATTTACTACAAACGTGACGAAGAACAGGATCAACCCGAGCTCCACAAGGGCGCTGAGATAAAGGTCCTGCGTTGCTTCGGTAAACTCGTTGGCGATTGCCGAGGCGATCGTGTACGACGAATCAAATAGCGAGGCGCTGATGTGCGCGCGGTTGCCAATCACCATGGTCACAGCCATCGTCTCGCCAATCGCGCGGCCTAACCCGAGTATCACGGCGCCGGCAATGCCGGGTGCGCCGTTTACCAAAACCACGCGCGTTGTCTCCCACCTGGTTGCGCCCAATGCGAGCGCCGCCTCTCGTTGTGAACCCGGCACTGCCGCCAGTACGTCACGCACCACCGCCGAAATAATCGGCGTGACCATGATCGCGAGAATGATGCCGCCCGTAAGTAAACCGATCCCGGTGATCGGCCCTTTGAAAAGTGGCAGCCAGCCGACCCATCGTTGCAGTGTTGGGTCGACGTGAACGCGCAGAAACGGGGCTAGCACAAAAATCCCCCATAGTCCGTAAACCACCGAGGGAATCGCCGCCAACAGTTCAACGAGGAACGCTAACGGACGAGCAAGACTCTGCGGCGCTTGCTCTACCAGAAAAATTGCAATCCCTAGCGACAGCGGCACGGCTATCACCAGAGCTATTAACGAAGACACGACTGTGCCGTAAATAAACGCCAGCGCTCCGAATTGACTCTTCACCGGATCCCAATCCGTGCCGGATAGAAACCGTAAGCCAAACTGGTTGATTGAGAGTCTTGACTTATAAGCGAGAGCGCCGATCATCGCCCCCACGATCACGAGCATCAGCGTCGCGGCGCCCAACAACAGCAGGCGAAATATCGCATCACCCGTGTTGCCGGTGGGCGAGAGCGCGCGTCGTAAATCGGCAAGAGTTTTATTTCCCAGCGGACGTGACTTAATGGTTTCTTCCATCTCAGCGACGGCTAAAGACAGCCGTGAAATCCGGCGCGCCTCTTTGGAGTGCGGTGACCTGTCACCGCTTTGGTCGGCGGCGACCTGTCGCGGTCCCCGTTGAGACTATCAAGAGAGTAGGGCGTCAAGCCGCCCTGGGCCAAAGTGGCGACAGGCGGGGCCCCGGCGCGGCAGCCACGTCCCCGCGCTCCAAAGAGTCGTCACCTGCCTACCTTAATGGCTTTCCACCCGAAGTGATGGAATTGATTTTAGCTTCCGCGCGCTTCACGATTTCGGCAGGCAGCGGCGCGTATTGCAAGTCTTTTGCATGCTGTTCGCCGTCGTGAATTCCCCACCAGAGAAAATCAACCAACGCCTTGCCCTTGTCCGCGTTCTTCTGGTCCTTGTACGCAAGGATGTAGGTGTAGCTGGAGATCGGATAGGCATTCTGGCCGGCTGAATTTGTGATCGACACTCGCAGGTCGTCCGGCGTTTGCGCCGAAGCGGAAGCTGCCGCCGCGGTTACTGCATCGATTGACGGTTCCACAAACTTTCCGCTCGCATTCCTGATCAGCGCCACGGGAAGTTTGTTCTGCACCGCATACGCCAACTCAACATAACCAATCGTGTTTGGCTGTTGCTTGATTTGCCCGGTGACTCCTTCGTTACCTTTACCGCCCTGGCCGACCGGCCACTTAGGCGACTTATCAGTGCCGACAGTCGTTTTCCATTCCGGGCTCACTTTTGAAAGATAATCGGTGAACACGTAGGTCGTGCCGCTGCCGTCAGAGCGATGCACGGTAGTGATATCCGTCGCCGGCAGGTTGATGCCGGTGTTGTCTTGCTTAATTCTCGGGTCATCCCACTTCTTGATCTTGCCGAGGAAAATGTCAGCGATGACTTCCGGAGAAAGGTGCAGCGGCTCGGTAACAGATGCAACGTTGTAGGTGACGACAACAGCGCCCAACACTGTCGGGATATGCAGCAACTCGCCGGGGGCAGCTTTCAAATCTGCGTCACTCATCGGAGCGTCCGAGGCGCCAAAGTCAACCGTCTGTGCCTGGATCTGTTTAATCCCGCCGCCGGATCCGATTGACTGATAATCGATGCGCACATTCGGGTTGGCCTTGCCGTATTCGCTGACCCACTTTTGGTAAAGCGGATTAGGAAACGTTGCACCGGCGCCTTGCAGAGTTATCGCTCCGCCTGGCCCTCCGCTTCCGCTTTGACCACTACAGGACGACCCAATTACAGCCAACGCCAATATTAAGATCGAAATTAAGGTTGTAGATTTTTGCTTGAACACGGACATAATTTTTCCTCAAATAGACAGGCAAGAGTCGTGGAATAGCAGCCCACTCTAGTTAGCCGATGTTACGTTTATCTGAACGACGCCTGAACTTTATGTTAAGCATGAGCCTCTGAAGACCGAGGTAGCATGTAAGGCCGCCGGGATTAGAGTTTGGAAAGCCGTCGCGAATCCGAGATTGGCTTTGAAGGGAGGGATGGAGCCCCGAAGACGGCCTTCAGGGTCACAAACGTTGTCATCTGCGAAGCGAGGCCGCGACCGTCGAGTCCAGACGCAGCGTCACAAAAATGCCCACTAAATAGATTCGTCAACCGATAATTAGCCTGTAGCCGACGTTGACCATCGTCTCAATTTGCAATTTGTGAGGTGCGATCTTGTGACGAAGTCGGTAGACATATACGTGGAGGCTTTCCATGTTCACGGGCTTGTCGTTGCCCCACGCGTATTGCCAGAGTTCTTCGGATAGGACAATCCTGTCGGGCGAACGCACCAAGCGAGACAGGATCAAGAATTCGGTGCGTGGCAACTTTAGAGATTGACCACCGCAGGCAACGTAATAGCTCTTGTGCTCAACTCGCAGATAGCCATCGTCATACACATCTTCTATGACGGGCGGGTCCTTGCTCTCAGTAAGGGACATCTCTGTTGTTGACATATTCGATGCTTGAAACCCGCAAACTGCCCAACGTACTTCAGCTGTTGCTGCCCGGGTGTCGTGCGCCGCCGAAGTACGTCCGACAATTCGTTTAGAAGTTCAACCGCAGCGCAAACTGAATCTGGCGACTTGTGCCCAGACCCACATCACGAACAACTGTTTGGCGCAGCAGACCGAAGGGTCCGCCAGCGGCGCTCTGCGTATATGGCTGTCCGGGCTGAACGTTGGCGCCGGCTACAGTATAGACACCGCCCGCGAAGGCGACCGTCGGCAATGCCAGATTCAACCGTGAACCAGGGACGTCGAAGTTTGCCCGATTGAAGAGATTGAAAACTTCCGTCCTGAATTCCAGGTTGGTGGTCTCCGAGAACTTGAAGCGCTTATTGAAGATCATGTCAAACTGCCGGAAGCTTGGACCGCGCAGGAAATTTCTCGGTACATTTCCGAAGGTTCCCGGAGCGGGCGTGGTGAATGCAGCCGGATTCAAAATCAAGCGATCATTCGTCAAATACGGGCTCACGCCGGGGACGAGATTGGGACGGCGCACATTTCGCGAAGCACCGCCGCCCGGTGTATTAACAACGGCCGCAAAACCCGGCGGCAGAGGATTCGCCGCTAGCTGGGCAACAAAACCGGTAGGTAGAGTTCCACAGCCAGCCGGATTCACGCACTGCATTACTACGTCAGGGCGAACGATGCCAATCTCAAGCGGCAGTCCGGAGCGGGCGTTCACAATTGCGCCGATCTCCCAATCGCCGAGGATCGCGTTGCCTACGCTGCCGAAATCATGCTTCTTGTTTTTGCCGAAAGGCAGATCGTAGATAGCGCTAAAGTTAAAGCTGTGGCGAACATCGAAATTGTTATCGCCGATATCGTAGTTGTAATCAGATATAGCTCGCGCGTTGTTGGCCGCAGTGCGAGCTTCATTCGATCCTGAGGTGTTGCCAAACGAGTGGGCGAAAGTGTACTGCGAGTTCAATGTGACGCCCGAACTGAGCCGGCGGGTGAGCGAAAGCTGTAGTGCCTTGTAACTGTCACGGCCGCCACTGGTTTTGTAGTCTACTTCGGCGTACGGCTGTTGTAGGGTTGAAGTGCCGGAGATGATTGAAAACTCCCGCACGGCCTGAGTGACGGCAACGACCTGTCCCGGACAAATTCCATTCACCGGATCCACGTTGCAGCGGTTAATAACACCGAAACCTGACGGCAGAGGTGTTCCATTCAGTATGGTTGTCTGTCCCGGCAGAATCCGGTTCGCCACACTACGGAGGAAAAGATTCCGCCCCTGCGATCCTACGAATCCAGCAGTAAATATCGTCTGGTAGGGCAACTGTTGCTGCAAGGAGAAACCGTATTGGTAGATCTTTTCGGGGACAGTGTATTCATTCGCATACGCGCGCGGCTGATAAGCCCGAATGTTTGGGTTGTTGAAGTTGGCGGCGATCAGAGCGGGGTCCTGTGGATAGGACAATACTGTACCGGCAGGTGGGGTCAGCGTTGAGCTAATGCGATTGGACTCAATCGGCTGAACCAGATCTTCAGTTTGGCCGGGACCGTAATAGATGCCGAAGCCGCCGCGTAGCACCGTGTTGCCTCCAGAGAAGAAGCCAGCGCCAGTCGGATTCGGGGACCACGTCAGCGCAACGCGGGGGCCGAAGTTCTTTTTGGACGAGTGATACGGGTTTTCGCTCGAATTGCGCAAAACCCCGGTGTCGATGTTGAAATATATTTGGCGGTTGTTGGCCTCTTTTAGAGGCGAGTAATACTCGTAGCGAAGACCATAGCTTAGGGTAAGGCCGGGTTTGATCTTCCACTCGTCCTGTGCGTACGCAATGTCATAAGTCTGCTTCGCAAGAGCGACGCCAGTCGAACCGTTAAAGAATGGTGACGGCGCTGAAAGATCGCCGAGCAGTTGTGTTGACTGCAACGAATTTGCCAGAAAGTTATTGACGCTTGAGAAGGTGTAAGTGACTCCGCCCTGTCGGTCAGTGTACAGGCGAATCGCGCGAATTTCGCCGCCGAATTTGATGTTGTGATTGCCATGAGTCCAGCTCAGACTGTCGATGAACGAAACCGAGTAAGGCGTGTACGGTTGACCGCGGCCGTTCTGCGCACTATTGGCTCGAATCAGTCCGCCGGGCACCGCCACTCCCGCATTGGATCCCTGACCGGGAAGAGCAAACCCGGCAACGCTGCCGGCGATGTTGAATGATAAATTCGATAAGTCGATTCCGTTTACCGTGGGCGCGTTCGCGACAATGCGCGAGTAAGCGCCGTTATAGCCAATCTTGAATTCATTAAGCAGAGTAGAGCTTAAAATTGACTGCAGGGCCCATACGCCATTTTGCGGAATTTGGCGAATGACGATGCGTCTGCCGGTGACGCCGTCGGGTTGACTATTAAAAGCCTGATCGCGGAAGAACCTGAAATAGGTCGAATGCTTCGCATTCAGTTTTAGGTCCAGACGCAAGGCCGCTGATGTTTCATTTACGATATTGCTGTCTTGTAGCTGCACCGTGTCGAACAGGTCAGGTCCAGTCCGCAGGGTTACGACGCTTGGGGCGCGGAACGCCGGAATGAGGGCGGCCGTGGCTGCATTGCAAGTCACGCCGCCAGAGCCGAGCGGGGGAGCACAAATCCGCGATGCCAAACCAGGCACCGCCTCGATAGCATTAACGCCTCCCCGCAACCGATAGCCTTCAGTCGAGAAAAAGAAGAACGCCTTGTCTTTCTTGATTGGACCACCGATCGAACCACCGAACTGGTTCAACCTCAACTTGCTTTTTTTCCCAATGATGTTGTCGAAGAAGTTGGCTGCGTCCAGCGCGTCATTACGGAAATACTCAAACAATGAACCGTGATATTGGTTGCTGCCAGACTTGGTAACAACACTGATTTGGCCGCCAGTTCCCGTGCCAAACTCGGCCGGATAGTTATTTGAATCCACGCGAAATTCCTGAACGTTCTCGAGGGAAGACTGGAGTCGGAAAGGAGTGGGTATCTCGCCGTTCAAGTTGCCCGGCGATGTATCAATGATCGCGGTGCCCTCGATCCCGTCAAAGCGAATCTCGTTTTGTTCGACCGCGCGACCAGAGAAACGGATATCTCCGTATGTGCCGGATCCACTGTTAACTGAACCCGGAGCTTGCAGGTAGAGCTGCGAGAGTTGGCGCCCATTGATCGGAAGACCTTCAACCTCGCGCGGATTTACGTTTGCGCCCATCGCCGCCGAACTTGTTTCCAACGTTGCCTCACCCCCGGCCGCAACATTAACGGTTGCCGCCAGTGCCGCCGGTTGCGCAACCAGCGTCAGAGCAAACTCCTGGCCGACGAGCACTTCAACATTCGTGGTCTTCGCCGAGAGGTCTTTCGCGCTGGCTGTTACGGTGTAAGACGAGGGACGAAGCGAGGAGATGATGAAGTAGCCAACCTCATTCGTGGTGGCCGTTCGTTCTTCACCGGTTCGCTCATTCTTCACAACGATCGTGGCGCCAGGTACCAGGCCCCCGGTGGCATCAGTTACCGTGCCCGCAATTCGCCCCTGATCGGTTTGCGCGTTTGCGACAAGCGGCGACACAAATAGTGTTGCGAGAGCGATCAGCGCAATCACGATGTGCGGCAATTGGGGGACTCGACTACGCATAGTATTTCTCCTCGACTTGGAATGACTGCTGTTTTGTTGAAAATTTCACTCCTCAAGTAAGGAGCGACACGCTGAAGCCGATGCAAATGCTTATTGGTTGCGAACGCAGACTCTATGGGAGTGAGGTTAAGGTGCTGTGAATAGCGCCTTAAATGTTTGTTAATCCCAAGACACTCTAAACAGCCGAAGAGGGTGTGTGAGCGCGGAACAAAGCATGACATCGACTTAGTTAACATACTGTTAATGTCGTGGTAACAACGGGCGAGTAGGATGCCCTCCACTTTTCTTCTAAAAACTGCTTCGACTGTTCAAGTCTATTTGTTCTTCGGGTGACGTTATGGCAATTTCACACGAGCTCAGCAGCGAGATCGCCACGGCCCTACTCGCAGCCAAAAACAGCTCTCCGCGCGAATTACAGGACCGAAAAAGAATCCTTCTGATTATTCACTCCACACTCCAACGATTAACCGAGCGGGAGCGCGAGGCTCACCTTCAATCTCGACCGGCGATAAAGAAGGCGATCGCAGGTAGATGAGCAGAATCGGCTGGCACAGTCGTATCTCGACTGGCGCTTCGGTAAAAACGAACTTGATATGTTTTGGGAGAGAGTTCTGAGGAGAACTAGCGCAGGGCCGCAATCTGACTGTGCTCGATGCCGCCAACCATATTCGCGTCCCAGATAAGCCAATAACGCTTCTTCTTATTTGTCGCCGGCTTTTGCTCTTCGAAAGCGAGTCGGACGAGGTGGGTCATGAAAACGGTGTTTGCCGCAAGCGGTGAGAGAGTGAAAAAGTAATCTGCTCGCTCGGGAAGATTACACTCGCGGCGCATTTGATTGATGTGCGTCTCGCAATCACCGGTCTCGTCAAGAGTCGTCGCATCATTGCTGTCGTCGACAATGTGATCCAGTTCGTGAAGCAGTCCCCACCCAACGTTAAATGCTTCCAGCGCCCGCTCATCTCCGACTACCTTATCGAAATCCGCGAAGTCAATTTGGACAACGAAGACGGGCCGACTGTTTGCCGCGGTTGTTTTCCATCTACCCGGAATCACGCGACAAAACGCCACATCTGAACGATTGCTCGCATCTTCAAGCACCACGACGTTGCGGCCGTTGCTTGCATTGGCGAGTAGTTCCCTGGCGCTCTGAGAGCCGCCGGCAGTTCTATTTCCTGCCAGTCGCAGTATGCCGTCATCGTCAAACTTCAAATCCGTCAGGCCGCTGATCTTTTGTAGCTTGGTGGCCAACTCTTCGCGACGCGCGACCGAGAGTTCTTCACGACAAACAACGCTGCCGCCATCAACGTTGCCGCGAATTTCGTTCGCTAATTGATCGACCGGCGAGAGAAGTAGAACGATGCCGGCAAGCCACGCTGCTCGAGTAATTGAAGAAAAAGATGTCCTGCGTGGTCCGGGTAGCATTCAGCTTCCTGTTCGAATGGAACCGGCAAACATGTGTGAATGTCGGTTCAGGTTTTTGATGACTTGTGTTTCGCGCTTGCTTCGCGCTCTGCGCCATTAGGGAAGGCGCGATGGGGCCGATGTTACCAAAATGTTAACTGTGCGGATAGAAATTTTTTCCACAGGTTCTCACCATCTGAACGTGCGCTGAATGTGGTCTTAACATTCGCGCGTTTGGGGCTGCGGATCCGCCTCGATTTTTTAAATTCTATTTAATCGTTCGGCTACTTGCCGATAACATCGGCGCGCGAAAGTAGTCGCGAAACTATTTTTGGAGGATGACAAGAAATGACGAGACCGACTCCGAAGAACGAACGACGATTTAGAGTGATCTGTATCTCGTGTGGAGTGAAGATCCGGGAAAACGCGAGCGACGATTCGCATGGAATGTGCCTGCGGTGCTTCTACGCAATGCTGGCTCTGAGACTTCGCACCCAGAAGCGCGTAATAGCAGGCGAGTACGTAAGCGACCGCTAGTTTAGCGGCGGCGATCTCAAGGTCGCGGCGAGTTCCTTAAGCCTCACGATCCAGTCAAGCGTAGCCTTGCCTTCCTGACCCTTGTTCCAATCAGAAGCATCAATATCAATTTTTGCCAGCGTGGCCGTTGACATCTGCGCGGGTTGACCGGTCAGGAGTTGGACCAATTCTTCCAGTCCAGGGTTATGCCCAACCACAAGAACCGTGCTGACGTCATTCTCAATTTCGGAGACCACTTCCAGCAGTCGCAGCGAGCCCGCCTCGTAGATCCTTTGATCGTAACTTATGTTTGGTTCTAACTCAGCCGCGGCAAGGACCAGCCCCATTGTCTCCTGTGCGCGCGTTGCCGTTGAACACAAAACCAGATCAAACTTTACGTTCTGTTCTTTGATGAACGTGCCGACCGCCTGGGCAGCGCGTCTGCCACGCTCGTTCAACGCACGATTGAGATCATTTGAGAGGGGTTCGGGATTCTCCGATTTGGCGTGCCTTAAGAGAAAGAGTGTCTTCATAATGGCGGAAATGTTTATCAGATAGACGCAAAAGAAAAAAGCCCTGGTGGAGGTCGGTACCACCAGGGCCCCGGTCGTTTCAGCGGCAAACAGCAACGGGCAACTAAAACTCGCCGCAGTGTTTGTTCAGGCGGGAATACTAACTATCGGCTCAGATCACTTCATTCCAACTGCCTTCTCCGTTGTGCGTTCCCCCTTAGTCCGCACAACAGGCTACGCGGAGAATGATCCACGAAGGTCACCTGCGAATATCGCGTCGCTTGCGCCATCTGCCGGCAATGAGTATCTGGCTCAGGATGGTGAATCCTGAATCCTAATTTGCCGTTACCGGCAGGTTAAATGTTAGTTAAGTGGTGAACTACGGGCGTAGTTCCGATATTATTTGCGCAACTCGCGAACTGTTAGGAGACACGAATGGACCAGATGAAACTTGTTTTCCTACATGGCGCTCCGGCAGTTGGAAAGCTGACTGTCGCGCGCGAGCTCGCCACGCTCACAGACTTTCACTTGTTTCACAATCACCTGACGGTTGATCTGGTCGGCTCACTATTTCCGTTCGGCAGCAAGCCCTTTGTCCTTCTCCGTGAACAGATTTGGCTGGCCGCGTTTGGCAGGGCTGCAGAAGATAAAGTCTCGCTCATTTTTACGTTCAATCCGGAGCGCACAGTTAGGGGACGCTTCGTTCAAGACACGGTCGATATTGTCGAAGCTGCGGGCGGGCGAGTTGTTTTCGTGGAACTTAGGTGCGCTGAAGCTGAACTGGAAAGACGTCTCGAGGATGCGTCACGCCAGGAATTTGGCAAGCTGGCTTCAGTTGGGCAATATCGATCGCTGCAAGACGCCGGCGCATTTCAATTTCCCAAACTTCCGAGTGAAATATCACTCGATACTACGAACACTCCCGCAGCCGCTGCGGCCAAACTGATTTACGAACACATCAACCGGGGTTTACTTCAATAAGAACGTAAAGGGACACGGATTGACCATGCCCCCAAACGCTAACGCCACCTCGAATGAGTTGTCTTCAAAAAGTAAACTTCACAGCCAACTGCAACTGTCTCGGATCGCCGACGCCCTGCCGCAGGAAGCCGTCGAAATTGAACAGCGCCGCTCCGCTGAGCGGGTTGATTAGGTTCTTGTTATTGAATGTATTGAACATTTCGACGATTGGAATCAGCGCATAGCGTTCGCCAAATTTGAACGGCCGCTGCAAGCGCCAATCAAACGAGAAGTATTGATTGTCTTTCCTGAGCGTGTTGCGCGCCGGGCTCGCCAGCGTTCGGTTACCCGATATTGGTTGCGCTGAACGCGCCTGCACCCGGAAGTTACCCTCAAGCCCCCATGGCAATTGCGCAAACGTTATGAAGTTGAACTTGTGGCGGATGTCGCGATCAGACAAGCCATAGTCGAGCTGAAGATTGAAGATGTTGAGAGAACGATCAGTAAAGGGATCGCGTTCGTTCGAGTCGTCGTCCATGTCTTTGGAGAGAACGTAGTTCCATTCAAACTGGTAGCCCTTGCTCAAACGCTTTCTCATGCCCACCGTGAAACCGCGATAGAGTGACTTGCCCACGGCGCTCGTCACGAAGACGTCCCCCAAAGTTGGGAACAAACCAGTCCTTGCATAATTCAAGAAGCGAGTTAGATGAATTCCCTTCGAGTGCGTGAAATCGAAGTAGAGCGAAAGATCTTTGGCGATCTCATGCTCAAACTGCACATTGGTTGTATAGATGCGCGGGTTGGCGTAGTCCTTACTAAATACTCGCACAGATGAACCAGGCTGAATCCCGCCACCCGGCGCAACGGGCACGATGTTGGGCCAGGTAGGCCTGGCGGCGCCATTGGAACAGCCGAAACTTGAAGCACATGCGATCCCGTATTGCTGGACGCCGTTGTCAGTAATCGAACCGACCTGCGACAACATATTCTGGCGGCCATAAAAAATGCCGTACGTACCTCGCAACACCGACTTCCCTTTGCCGCCGATGTCCCAGGCGAATCCCACTCGAGGTTGGACTTCTTTCTTCGGGCTGTGCAATGTGCCGTCGGAAGGAAAGTTGGGATTGCTTAGCAACGATCCATACGCTGTCTGACTGGGAGGAACTATCACCTTCGGGAAAATCTGCGCTTCCCAACGCAGCCCCAAACTCAAGGTGAAGTTTGGACGTACTTGCCATTTATCCTGCACAAATAAGCCGAGGTCCTCGTTTTTGACTGTGGACTTGCCCGGCGGCGGAACACCGGGAAGGCCGGTTGAAATTCCGTTTTGCAAATAGAGCAACAACGGACCACCAGCCAGGGTCGAGCCCACGGGGCAGGGAGTCGGCGCGGTGGTCCAACTGCCGTCCGAGCACCTGAACGCGTTTGGTCCAAAGCCCCCTGGACCGGCGGGCGACGCGTAACGCAGGAAGCCCGCAGCCGAATCAAACAAATATCGTCCGGTAAAAAATCCGCGAAAGACCTGGTCGTTCAGCGTATGCACCCACTCGCCGCCAAGTTTGACCGTGTGGTTCCCCGAAATGATCGAGAAGTTATCCTTCACATGCGTTCGCCAGAGAAGTTCGTCGACGGCGGGTTGCAGGAAAAAAGGATTACCAAACCTAAAACTCGGAGCAAAGCCCACGCCCGTGTCGGCGGGAACACCGGAAGGAGTTGCATTTCGCGGACGGAACTCGCGTGAGTAGGAAAAGTGTGCTTCGTTTAGCTTTGTCGGCGAAAGCGTCGAGAAAAGATTGAAGTTCAGATTATTAATCTTGGAAGGACCCTCGATGCCGTTTGCGGAAGTGCCATACGTCGCTACGTCGAATGTCTGGTTGGTGTTCTTCGAGTAATCAAAGTTGTATGAGATTGCCAGTTGATTCGATTTGTTGAGATTGAAGTCGCCCTTGCCTAACAATGCATAGTTTCTGATTGGATGCTGCACTGGCAGCCCTTCATTCTGTCCGGTCCTGGCCTGAATGAAATTGATCAGCGCCAGACGTTGACAGTCAGCGCTGGAGGCGATCAAAGCCTCCTGGGCCGGATTTGTAATAACCGGAGCAGCGACTGGACAAGGCGTGCCAATCGGATCGCTTAGATTGGCGCGCGTCAGTCGCTCGCGAATGCCTTCGAGCGCGAAAAAGAAAAAGGCCTTGTCCTTCTTGATGGGACCACCGATGGTGCCGCCAAACTGCTCGCGGCGAAAATCCTTAAGCGGTTTCCCGTCTGAAGTGTGGGCTGTCAACGCTTCGAGACGCTGGAAATGAAATAAACTGCCGTGCACGCTGTTGGTGCCGGATTTCGTAATTACGTTGATAACACCACCCGCCGTACGTCCGAATTCGGCATTCGCTCCAGTAGCCACCACCTGAAATTCCTTCACGGCTTCTAACGTGATGTCGATGGCCGCCCGTTGACCGCCCAACTGCTCGCCGAAGAACCCGTTGTTGTAGTCGCCGCCATCAAGGCTGACGTTATTGAACACGCCTCGCTGTCCGGCAAAAGTTATCTCGTCGCCATCCGGTCCCTGCACCACGCTCGCTCCTGGTGTCAGAGTCAACAAATCCTCAAACTTTCTGCCGAGAATGGGAGTTGTGTTTACGGTCGTCTCGTTCAGGGTGGTGCTTGATTCTGTCTTAACAGTATCGACCGTTGGCGTGGCTGTGATTGTCACGGTCTCCTGAACAGAACTAATTTTCATCGCGAGCGGAAGGTTCATCGCCTGCCCTACAGTTAGATCCGCCTTTTCCACCACCAGCGTCGCGAAGCCGGTCTTGGCGACAGTAACCGTATACCTGCCCGACGGTAATTGCGGCGCCACAAATCGCCCTTCATCATCCGTGTTTGTCGTTCGGACGAAGTTGGTATCTATATTTCTAACTTCAACGTCGGCGCCGGGAACAGCTGCCCCGTTAGCGTCAAGCACGGTGCCCTGAATCGTGCCGGAAGTAATTTGGGTTTGCGCAGCAACTACTGTGGCAAACAAGCAGGTGACGAACAGACAAATACCCAATCCCTTAGCCCGTTGGGCAAAGGAGCGAAGCAGGGGGTTACGCATGATCTTCTCCTGTAGGTTTTTGATCTGAGTCTGTGGTTCAGATCGAGTTAAGAACTTTGCCGGAGCTCCGCTTACGAAGTCTGTTCATCTTAGTTAACGCGTCTCAAACGTGTCAACACTTAGTTCGTTAACGCTACCTGACTCAGATTTTCCGCACATTTTTCCTGACGAGGCGACTCAATCCCGCAGAGTAGCGGCGTATCCATTTTTTCAGATCGGGACGAAGCGCAAGAGATTGACCGCCACCAGCAAACCCCGTTTGCTTGCCAGCGAAACCTTTGGTCGGAACCTGCGTACTAACTGGCGCATCGGCATATTGATAACCCGAAACAGGCGCGTCAACGACTCGCGGGAATTGGCAACCATCCCGTTTTGGTTTTAGTAAAATCCTTCTCGTGCCATCATCAATTAAATCCAACGATCCTTTAAGGAGCATCTACATGCGTCATCTCAATCTGCGTTTTTTGACGGCGCTCGTCATGGCGGCGTCGATCGCGCTCGCGGCCTTCGCCCAGACTGCGCCGCACGGTTTCGATCCGGCCAACATGTGCACCACCACTTGCAAAGCGTGTGAAGACTTTTATCAGTATGCCAACGGGGGCTGGATCGCCCGGAACGAAATTCCCCCGGCGTTTTCGACGTGGGGCATAAGTAGCCCAATGCGTGAAAAGAACGTCGCCACGCTGCAGCAAATTCTCGAAGACGCTGCGAAGAATACAGCGGCTCCGAAAGGCAGCAACGAACAAAAGATTGGATCGTTTTACGCCAGTTGTATGGACGAAGCGAGGATCGAAGCGGCCGGCGCTACGCCGCTGGCGAAGGAACTCGCCGCCATCAACAATATGAAAAGCGTGCGCGACCTACCGGCGATGCTCGCCCACTTGCACCGTATCGGCGTGCCCTCGATATTCAGTTTCGGCGCCGGCCAGGATTTCAAAAACAGCTCCAGCGTGATCGCCGTTACCGGGCAGGGTGGCCTTAGTCTTCCCGATCGCGATTTTTATTTGAAGGACGACGAAAAATCCCGGAGCACCCGCACTGCGTATGTTCAGCACGTGACCAACATGTTCAAGCTGCTTGGCGACAATGCCGATAACGCCGCGGCGGAAGCGCAGACGGTGATGAAGATTGAGACGCAGCTCGCGCAAGTCTCGCTGGATCGCGTGGCCCGCCGCGACGCATCGAAGCAGTATCACAAAATGTCGCCTGCGGACTTAAAGACTGTGATGGCAAACTTCGACTGGACGACCTACACCACTAAGCTCGGGGCGCCGAAGTTTTCCGAGATCAACGTCGCACACCCTGACTTCTTCAAAGGCGTCGATCAAATGCTCACCAGCGTGCCGATCGACGATTGGAAAACCTACTTGCGTTGGCATCTGGTCCACAATGCTGCTGATGCGCTCTCAACTCCTTTCGTCAACGAGGATTTTGATTTTTACAGCCGGACATTGAACGGCACGAAGGAAATTCAGCCGCGTTGGCGCCGTTGCGTCATCGCTAGCGATCAGCGGCTTGGCGAAGCGCTCGGCGAAGTCTACGTGAAAAGAGCCTTCCCGCCTGAAGCCAAAGCGCGCATGAAGCAACTAGTCAATAATCTGATCGTGGCCTTGCGCGAAGACATCCCGAGGCTCGACTGGATGAGCGAGCCAACCCGCCAGGCCGCGATTGCGAAGTTGAATGCCTTCACCGTGAAGATTGGTTATCCAGATAAGTGGCGCGACTATTCGGCGTTGAAGATCGAACGCACTTCGTTCGTAGACAATCTCCTTCGTTCAAGTGAGTTTGAACGACAACGAAACCTCGCGAAGATGGGCCAACCCGTCGATCGCACTGAGTGGGGCATGACGCCGCCGACCGTCAACGCCTACAACAACTCGCTGATGAACGAGATTGTTTTTCCCGCGGGCATTCTCCAACCACCCTACTTCGATCTGACCGGCGACGATGCGCTGAACTACGGGGCCATCGGCGCCGTTATCGGTCACGAAATGTCGCACGGCTTTGATGATCAGGGACGCAAGTTTGACCTTCAGGGTAATCTCAAAGACTGGTGGACTGAAGCTGATGCAAAGAACTACACCGAACGCGCCAACTGCGTTGAGCAACAGTTTTCCAGCTTCCACGTGGACGAAATCAACCTGAATCAGAACGGCAAACTCGTTTTGGGAGAATCGATCGGCGACCTCGGCGGACTCAAGATCTCGTGGCTCGCTTTTCAAAAATCCATGCAGGGCAAACCGCGGCCGGCAGACATTGACGGCTTCACACCTGAGCAGCGTTTTTTCCTCGGCTACGCGCAGGTGTGGGGCAGGAAGCAAACTCCCGAAGCGATGCGACAACAGGTTTTGACGGACCCGCATCCGCTCGGTCGTTTTCGTGTCAACGGGCCGCTTTCAAACATGCCGCAGTTTGCGGAGGCGTTTCACTGCAACATGGGCGACGCGATGGTGCGACCGCCGGAGAAGCGTTGCCAGGTTTGGTAACGAATTAACCGCGAGTTTACGCAGATGAGCGCGATCAGAATCGAGGGGCTATGAAATTTGTAATCTCTTATTGATCTGATCTGCGTTCATCTGCCATCGGTTTTCAGGCGAGGAAAAACCCCAGCACAAAGCGAACTAAACCCGCGCCGAGAATGACCCAAATTGCATTCGGGCGATAGCGCACCAGCACCACACCAGCGATCACCGCAATCAACAAGCCTACCCAACTGTGAATACCGGCGCGGCCGATGCTGATCCCGGCAGCTACCAGCAGACCAACAACAGCCGGCGTAACTCCTTTCAAAAACGATTGCACGATTTTGTTGGTGTGGAAACGCGCGAGCGACGATCCGGCAACCACCATCATCAGAAACGACGGCAGAAAAATGCTTACCGTCGCCACCAGCGCGCCAAGTGTTCCCGCTACGCGATAGCCGATGAAGGTTGCGGTAATTAAAACGGGGCCGGGCGTGATCTGGCCGAGCGCGGTGGCGTCAACAAACTCCTGGTGCGTGAGCCAATGATGCAAGTCAACCACTTCCGTTTCAATCAAAGGAATCATCACGAAGCCACCGCCAAACGTGACCGTGCCGATGCGCAGAAAAAGGGTTGACAGCGTCAGCAGCAAGGCAAACTTCGCAAAGACCGGCATAGCAGCGCCAAATACAGCCAGTGATCGAAGTTTCGTTTTCGATGGATCGGAAACATCGTGACCATGATCGAGATTCTCCTCCGTCGCTGCGCTGTCCGTTGTTTGATCCGTCGCTTCAGCAGTTTCACTTTGCGCCGGCAGCCCTGCCCGCCGAACGCGCTCTTCCGCTATTGCGCGGGTTAGATAACCACCAACGAAGTTAGTGCGACGAAGCCGCCGGCGTCTTCTTTGCAGCGTTACGCGCGCGGAAATGCGTTTCCTACGTGAAGCTACGCCGCGAAGTTTTCCCAGCTTGCGCAGTTGTTTCTCGGCAAAAGAATCGATAAAGATGCCGATGAGACCGGCCACCAGCACCACCTCGATCACAGTGGCACTGAAAAACGCGACGACGATGCAGGCGAAGACTGAAAGAAACCACTGCCATGGTTGGCCCAGCGTGTTACGTCCCATGCGCCAGGCAGTCACGATTATCAGCGCCACCACAGCGGCGTTCAGTCCATGAAAAAGCCGATCAGTGTCGGGCAGGTAGCGCAGGTGGCGATAGAGAATGGCGAGCACGATCATCATCAGCATCGACGGCAAAATGAAGCCCGCCATCGACACGGCGGCGCCGCGCCAACCGCGAATCCTGAGCCCAACATAAGTGGTCATGTTGCCGGCAGAGGTGCCAGGCAGGGTTTGCGCAAGCGCAAAGCCGGAAGCGAACTCCTGCTCCGTGAGCCAACGGCGCTGCTTCACAGCGAGCGTTCTGACTTGTGCAATCACCGCCAGTCCGCCGCCAAAACCGACCGTGCCGATTTTCAGAAATGAAAGAAAGAGTCCGCCGAGGGTTGGGGTCTGGGCGATGCGCTCGATTTCGCGGCTAGTATCCCGCACGCGCGTCCGCATCTTGCGTGCACGATTCCTTATTCTACTCGCCCGCTTGTCGACCGGTGTCACCACTAGGGCAACAGACTAACACAACGCCCCCGTCACGTTAGAATTTCACCACCGTGTCGAATTGCAAGCGGAACGTGGAACGGTTCAATGAGCCGGGCGGCGTAGCGACGAAGGGACCCAACAGTCCGTTGGGACGCTCGGTAAAAATGCCCGTCATCGATAGCGTCACGCGCGCATCCGCAGCATAAGAGAATTGGAAGCGGTGGCCGCGAATATCAGACTGCTGCGTCACGTCAGAAAAATTAAACGGCGTAAGCACTGCATCTTTTTCGATCCGCATGAACGTGTAACCAAGCTGCATGTCGCCGCGCGCCTTCGTGGCGCCAATCTGAACTTCACCCCAGAAGCCCTGGTTTTCATGATTAGGAACGAGCAAGTCCGCGCCTCCAGGCCCGGCGCTGACAACGTTGTGCGTTTGCGTATTAGTGACCAGATTCAACAGCACAGTCACGGGAAATCGTTTGCTTTGTTTCAACTCGAGCCGAGCCAGCAGGTCAACGAGGTTGTAGCCTGAAGCCAGCCGTCCGTCGCGATTTGTCGCGTTGTTGCTCGCGTTCGTCAGCCCCAGTCCGCCGTGTCCGGCAACCAGCAGGTCACGCGATATCGCCACCTGCGTCGTAATCGTTTGCGCCGGATTCCCGCCGGCCGCGGGAATTGTGAAGGTTAACGGCAGCAGCAAATTACTTCCGAAAACCTGCACCGGCGAGATGAACTGTGTTCCTGAAAAATATAGATCTGAAGCGGAAAGACTAAGCGCTACTTTCGCGTTCGGCTCGAAGCGCGCCCGCACCTGGCCACCGTAGAGCGCCAGGTCGCGGCCGCCACGCCGCGACTGATCAATATTGACTGTGCCATTGGCGTTGCGAACAAACGCAGAGTTGCGCTCGAGGAAAGGAAGCTGGAAAGCGACAAAGATCATTTCCTTCAGCTTGGATTTCTTTGACGCGTGCGTGTACGACTCGTTAAAGCCCTCCACCATCAAATCGTTGTCGATAGTCAATTCGGTGAACGCCCAGGGCGGTTCGAATTTTCCACCTTGAAGCCGCAACCCGGCAACGCGTTTCGGCTTGTAAGTTATGAAGGCCTGATCGAGCTCGAAAGGTTTACGAGTGAAAAAATCCGTGAGAGTTTGGTTGGTCGAAATATTGTCGGCGAAGCTGCCGGTAGCCAAACGCATCCCCCAGTCAAACTCGTTATTGATGCTACCGCGCATCTGTAGCCGCGCACGCAGACGCATGCGGTGACGCGGACTCAATTCATTTCCTAACACCGCCGGATTGTCACCGTTGGTCAAACTGTTTGACAGGCCAAAAAAAGATTCTGAGCGCAGGCGAATGTCGCCGCTAAACTTGATCGCGCCTATTTCTGACACGCGCGTCTCAACCTTCTTCAGTCGGTCTTCGACGGTGGGAGTCTGCGCGGTTTCGACACCCATGGTCGCACTGGTGGCTGGAGTTGCTGCCGTCAATGGCTGCCCATTCACTTTGCCCGCCAGCAAGCGAATTGTCTCCTGTTGCTCCGCGATAGTCTGTTGCATTTGATTCAGCCGCTCGTTCTGTTGCTCCAACAGCTGGGCCAGCGCGTCCAGTTTTTCTTCGGTAGTCTCCGGTTTTTTGTCGCCCGGTGACGCTTCTCCCTTCTTCTTTTCCGTCTCGCTTGTCTCGCGCAGGAAGCTGTGACCTTCGCCGGAATTCGCCGGGGCCATGTTTTGCGCGTGAGTAGCAGTCGCGGAAAAAAGGAAAGGTGCCAGCAGTGACAACAGGAAAAGGGATCTGGTGCTATGCGAACTGAATATCAACATGATTCATCATCCTTTTTGTGAAGAGACTCCTGAAGAAATCACACCGGGAACGCCCCACAATGTCACTTTAGTCTTAAGGTCAAGTGAACACGACCTTAAATTGATGTTAACGGGCAGGGTTCCTCAATCGAGCAGCACTCGCGTCGACAACGCCTCCGCCCGCTCAATCGCCGCCAGCAACCGGAGAAACTGCGAATAGTTTTTTCCGCGCGCGGTGAGACGCGCAATCTCCGACTGGCTTAGATCGTTGCGCAGCATAAGGTCGAGAAAGTCGTGGTAGTCGGCAGTAGCTGCAAACGGAAGTTCGCGAACGTAAGTCGTTTCCTCATTATCCTCGGAACGAAACCCGGCAAGCACATCGAAGACGTTGTCAGTCGTAAGGCGCGCGGCTTCTCGCGACAAACGAATCGGCAGACGCAGCTCAAAAAAACGTAAACCTTCGGAAGTGGTAACGCGGCGCAGTTCTTTCGTCGCCTCGCCATCAAACGGCGACTCCGCATCGATCAGTATGCGCAGCAAGCGTGGTTGATCTTCGCTATCCACCGTGTCGAGCGCGAGCTGGACGCGGTCGGCAAGAAATTTTTCAAACTGCGCTTCGATTGGATAAGTGATGCGCCCGAGGCAGCCCACCGCTTCACCCTCGCCGGCAATCCCAGCAGCGCCCTCAGGTAAACAAGCCGGACAACTCGCACAGATTTCAGTTTCAGCCTGCATGAGTTCAACTTCGTCGCGCGCGTTTTCCACCCACTCGAGTTTTTCCTGCGTGGGCGCGCCCGTGTCACCGGTAGTCAGTTGCGCATGAAGATTGCTGAGCCGGCCCCACTCGCGCAGATGCTTCTCGGTGTAGCGAGCGCGCAGCGTGCAGGGATATTGGACGGCGAATTCAAGTGACAAAGCTGATTCTCGGAGATCGGAATCCGAACGTTCGTTGGGGAGCAATCGCTGTTCTAGGCTGCTGACAAAAGCGCTTTCTGGGCTGTTTGAGACAGCTCTGTTGCGACAAAGTAGTCCCCGGGATAAAGATAGTCCTCGCCTGATTCGTCGATTAAACGCACGTAGCCATCAGCTATTGCAGATTTGTCAGGCCCAAGTCGATAAATCTTCCGTGTCTCCAAATCATCACAGTCCTCGTTTCGGATGCAGAGGACGAATTGTGTTTCTCGTTCTCGTTGGTTCATGGCTTTTAGTCCAAATAGCGTTTGATTTTCATCTTTCGCTTGCCTATCCCGTGTGCCTCATACCAATGCAATTCCACGTTTCGTATCCTACCACTGGCCAGCCGAACTCTGGCAACACCTTTGAGCTTCGCCAACGACCAACTCCAAATTGCTTTCGCAGCCGCCCGAACTCCCGACTAGAAGGACCGGCCGCAATTGTTTCCGTTTCAACGATCTCGCCAATGATTTCGAAATACATAAGCTGGACTGAAGAATAGCTTACTTCTCAGTTGAGTAAGGACGCGCCACCTCATACTGCTAGAATAGAATTGATGCAAGGTTCCATTTATCCGCCTGGCCCGCGCCGGATTATTCCGTTGTCAGGCTTGCTCGCTTACCGCAAGGGCCCGCTGCCATTTTTCCAAAACCTGGCGGCGCAGTATGGCGACATTTCTTACTTCCGCCTTGGCCCGCAGGAGGCGTTTTTTCTAAATCATCCCGAATACATCAAAGACGTGCTGGTCACTAACCACCAGCGATTTCACAAAGGCCTCGCCCTGCAACGCGCGAAGCGATTGCTCGGCGAAGGACTGCTAACCAGCGAAGATGAATTCCACCGGCGCCAAAGGCGTTTGGCGCAGCCGGCGTTTCATCGTGCTCGCGTTGCTTCCTACGCCAGCGTGATGACTGACTACGCGTCGCAAACCCGCGCGCGCTGGTGCGACAGCAACACCCTCGACATGTCTGAAGAAATGATGCAACTGACCCTCAGCATTGTGGGCAAGACACTTTTCGACGCCGATGTCGTTTCGGACGCCAAGGAAGTTGGCGAAGCAATGACCGTGGTGATGGATCTCTTCAACATCATTACTATTCCGTTCTTTGAGTTACTACAGAAGCTTCCGCTGCCGCAGTTGCGCCGTTTCGATGCGGCCAAAGCGAAACTGGACACGATCATCTATCGCTTGATCGAGGAGCGGCGGCGTAGCGATAGAGACCGAGGCGATCTGTTGTCGATGTTGTTGCTGGCTCAGGACACTGAAGGCGACGGCGGCGCGATGACTGACGAGCAGTTGCGCGATGAACTCATGACTATCTTTCTGGCCGGCCATGAGACCACGGCAAACGCGTTGACCTGGACCTGGTATTTGTTGTCACAGAATCCTGAGGCCGAAGCCAGAATGCATAAAGAAATTGATCGCGTGCTCGGAGGGCGATTGCCCGGCTTCGACGATGTGGCGCAACTGAAATATACCGAGATGGTGCTGGCTGAATCGATGCGGCTTTACCCGCCGGCGTGGGCCCTCGGCCGCCTCGCCATGGAAGATTTCGAGATTGGTGGTTACCTGGTTCCGAAAAAATCCCTCGTGCTCATGAGCCAATACGTGATGCACCGTGATTCGCGCTACTTCACCGACCCGCTCAAATTTGACCCCTGGCGTTGGACGCCAGAAGCGCGCGAGTCGCGCCCGCAGTTTTCTTACTTTCCTTTTGGCGGCGGTCCGCGCCGCTGCATCGGCGAAGGCTTCGCGTGGATGGAAGGCATTCTTCTGATCGCGACCATCGCCCAGCACTGGCAAATGAGGCTAGTTCCGAACCATCCGGTGGCACTCAAGCCGGTGATCACGCTGAGACCGAAGCATGGGATGCGGATGACGGTGACCAGGAGGCAGACGGCAGGAGCAGGGTACAGGTGAAGCGTGCCTTGGTTCACCTGCCGTCTGCCTTCTGCTTCTGCCTCCTCTCCTTATGGTAAGCTTGCCTCCTCCGGATAACCGCAATGTGAGGTCCATGCCGATGTCAATTAGTCAGGATTTATTGGAAATACTCGCGTGTCCCGCCTGTAAGGCGAAGGTCGAATTAAAGGCCGATGGCAGCGGCTTGAAATGCGTTGGGTGCCGGCGCGTCTATCCTATCCGCGACGACATTCCGGTGATGCTCGTTGATGAGGCGACGATAGAAGGCGAAACAGAAGTTGAACCCGCCGAACGACCTTGAACTACTCTCTTGAATAGTCTAAAGGACATTCTTGAATCGTCTCCCCAACTACGCGGACTCCATCATGGATTGCGCGGCGAAGTTACCGCGCAGCCGCTCGCGCCGGCCATGTGGGAATGGAAAACTGTCGAGCGAGTTCTCGTCATTCGTTTACGTTCCATCGGCGACACTGTACTGACAACTCCGTCGCTCCTGGCGTTAAAAAGATTTCTGCCGCATGCAAGCGTCGACATTTTGTTGGAAGACTGGGTAGCTCCCGTGCTCGCCGGATTTCCATCCGTTAACAATGTGATCACGCTCGAACGAAAGAGCACTTCCGCACGCGCGCGCGTCGCCCGGCAATTGCGCGCCAATAACTACGACGTTGTTTACAACTTGCACGGCGGCACAACGTCGACGTTGCTGACGCGCGCCAGCGGTGCAAAGCATCGCGTCGGTTACGAAACTTATCAATACGCCCGCCTGCATAATCACCTGTCACCTTCTTCGTCATTGCTTTGGGGGCGAGACAAGACGCATTCTGTCGAGCAACAACTCGCGCTGCTTGGGTGGACGGGCGTCCCTGTCAGCGACCGACCGCCAACTCAGCTCGCAGTAACTCCGGAAGCAGCGGCCAAGATCGCCGCACGGCTGAAAGCTGCGGGATTAGACGAGGCGCCGTTGGCAGTGATTCATCCCGCAGCAGCGTTTGCGACGAAGCAGTGGGCGGCGGCTAAGTTTGGCCTGGTGGCAGAGGACGTTCGAAGTCGAGGTCTTGCGGTGATTGCCATAACAACGCCGAGCGAGAAATCCATCGTCGATGAGATGAGCAAGAATGCTGGTACGCCGGTTGCGGCGTTCACGGATTTATCTCTGCCGGAGGTAACAGCGCTGCTCGTGCGCGCGCGATTGTTCATCGGAAACGACAGCGGCATTGCACACATTGCGGCGGCAGTCGAAACTCCGTCAGTCGTCATTTTTGGCTCATCGAACACAGCGCACTGGCGGCCGTGGGCCAGCTCCGCGGCCGAAGTTGTCTATGAAGAGATGGAATGCCAACCCTGTCATGGCTACTTCTGCGAAAAGTTTGCAGAGGCGGAGTGCATCAAGCGCGTGCCGCTGGAACGTGTCATCGCCGCGACTGAACGGGTATTGCGAGAAAGCGGCGGACATTCGTGACCTGGACACTGATCCAGTTTCCAGATTTGGATTAATCGTCAATCATGGCCCCATTAACGAAACAGCGCGCTCAGGGACTTATTGGAGCGATGCGCGATCGAAAAATCGTCGTGCTCGGCGACGTGATGCTTGATGAGTTCGTGTGGGGCGATGTCACGCGAATTTCTCCGGAAGCGCCGGTGCCCGTCGTCGACATTCGTCGCGAGTCGTCTCACCTTGGCGGCGCGGCGAACGTACTCGCTAACGTTGTTGCGCTCGGCGCGCAGGCAAGTGTTATTGGGGTCATCGGAAACGATTCTGCCGGGGATCGATTGCGCCGTTGCCTGAAGGAAGTCAGTCCGCTTCAGCCGGATGATTACCTCGTAGTAGACGAGAGTCGTCCGTCTACAACCAAGACGCGCATTATCGCCCACAGTCAACTCGTGGTGCGCGCCGATCGCGAACTGCGCACTCCAGTCAACGGTCAAACCGAAAAAGGCATTCTTGATTCATTGAATCAGGCCCTTCAGGATGCGGATGCGTTCGTAATTTCTGATTACGACAAAGGCGTGATCACGGCACGTATTCTTGGCGAGATCCTGCCGTCGGCTTACGCGCGTGTGCCGGTGCTGATTGATCCCAAGATTCGCAACTTCATCCACTATCGCCCGGCGTCGTTGATCACACCAAACCATCACGAAGCGCTAAGAATGACCAACCTCGAAGCAGACTCTGATGAAGGCCTGCATCAGGCAGCTCGAGTGATACGTGAGAAACTCAACTGCGATGCGGTGCTGATCACGCGCGGCGACCGCGGCATAATGCTTTTGGAAGGCGATCGCGATCCGGTATTCGTGGAAACGGCTGCACGGGAGGTTTATGATGTCACCGGCGCCGGCGACACCGTGATCGCGACGCTGGCGGCGGCGCTGGCGGCAGGAGCAACGATGCTGGAGGCCGCGAACCTGGCGAACCACGCCGCGGGCATTGTTGTCGGTAAGGTGGGGACGGCGACGGCAAGCGCTGATGAGTTATTGGCAACGTTTGCCTAACACCGGGGAGCGCGGGCGTCCGCCCGCAATGATCGCGAAGCGAAAAACATGATTGGCAAGTCGCTCAACCATTACAAGATCCTCGAAAAGCTCGGCGTGGGCGGGCAGGGCACTGTTTACAAAGCCACTGACGGAAAACTCGGTCGCACGGTAGTGGTGAAAGTCTTGCCGGCCGAGTTGACTGCGCGCGAAGCGAACCTGCGACGTTTCGAACGCGAAGCGCGGCTGGCTTCATCTCTCGATCATCCCAACATCTGCACCATCTTCGATCTCGACGAAGCCGAGGGTCACCACTTCATCGCTATGCAATACGTCGAAGGAAGCAACGTGCGGCAACTGGTGAACGGGCATCCGCTGGAGTTGAAGAGCGCGCTGCTCATCGGCATTCAGGTCGCCGACGCACTGGCAGCGGCGCATTCGCGGGAGATAATCCATCGCGATATCAAGTCGGGCAATGTGATGGTCACGCCTTCGGGACAGGTAAAGATTTTGGATTTCGGTCTGGCGAAGTTGCTGGACAACACGGACGACAGTTCGAGGTCGACAATTCATCGCACTGACTTGACGGAAGTCGGCGTCCCATATGGTACGGCCACTTACGCAGCGCCCGAACAAGCGCGCGGCGATCGGGTTGATAAACGCGCCGACATTTTTTCCACCGGTGTGCTGCTCTACGAAATGCTTACGGGCACGTGGCCATTTCGCGGCATGACCACGATCGATGTGCGACACGCGGTGCTGCACGATCAGCCCGCGCCGGTTATTGAACTCCGCAAGGAAGCAATCCCCACGACGCTCCAAAAAATTCTGGATCGTTGTTTGGCGAAGCAGCCGCGGGACCGTTATCAGGAAATGGAAGAACTGCGCGACGATCTGCGCGGGGTGTTGCAGGAGGTTTCGGCTTCAGAAAGCAGCGGCCAGGCATTCACGAGCGTCCTGCCCGAACCGCCGCGTCATCTGGCCGGCGAAAGCACCATGTCGAAAGCGATGCGCTGGTTGAAGGGCAAATCGAAATCAGAGTCGACTTCCGCGCCGGGCGCAGCAACACCCACCAAGCCGACGATTCACGAGACACCGTTTACAACCATCGCGGATCCTGAGAAGAAGAGTCTGGCGATTCTCTGTTTCCGCAACTTGAGCAACGATCCGGCCTCGAGCTTTTATGAGTTTTCGCTGGCTGACGCTGTGATTACCGAGCTCGCGCGCGTGCGTTCGCTGGTGGTGCGACCTTCGTCCGTGATCGCGAAATACCAGGGACAGCAACTGGATCCGCGTGACATCGGTCGCGAGTTGCGCGTCAATGCAGTGTTGACCGCGGGCTTCATTCACGCCGGCGGCCGCTTCCGCGTCACTGCCCAACTGCTTGACGTCGGCTCGGGCGATATACTTTGGAGCGATCGTATCGACACGTCCACTGAAGACATCATTGCGGTGCAGGACGAAATCGCGCAGCGAATTGTAGAGGGCTTACGACTGGAACTGAGTCCCGCTGAGCAGGACGGTATAGCGAAGCCGGCAACGCAAAATCCGGCAGCCTACGAACAGTATCTGCGCGGTCGCGACCTTTTCGCCCGTTTCATTTTCCGCACCATCGCCCAGGAAGATTGCGACGCCGCCATCGAACATTTTCAACGTGCGATCGAGCTCGATCCCAACTTCGCGCTCGCGCTCGATGGCCTGGGCGCTTCTTACGTCAATCGAGTTTTCAAAGGCTTCGGCGGTGCTGAAGACTACGAACGCGCTGAGGTAGCCTTTTCCAAGGCGCTCGCCATCGATCCGAAGTTGACTGAAGCGCGCATGTTAATGGTCTTCGTGTACCTCTGGCGTGGCGAAAAGCAGAAGGCGCGCGAGGAAGTCGCGCTGGCGCGTCGTGAATCGCCGGATGAGCCGGTCGTTCACTTTGTTAAAGCTACTCTGCACCGGCTTGATGGTGAATATGGACGCGCGCTGCGCAGTTTCGATCGCCTGATGCGTCTCGATCCCGCCGCTCATGTGGTCGCCAGTTACAATCGCGCGCTGGTTTACATGTACATGGGAAACTTCGAGGAAACGAACCGGCAACTAGATCAGGCCGGCGATCCCGACAATCCTCTGGTCAAAACTTTTCGCGCGCTCGCGTTGTATTACACCGGCCAAACCGACGCAGCCGCCGAGCTGATGCAACAAAATATCGCCGAACATCAAAACCTGCATGGCATTCGCCCCTTCATGGCAATGTTCTTGAGTGCTCAGGGGAAACATGAAGAGGCGCGCGCGCAACTGAACAGCTCGGTGATCAGAAACGCGGAAGTTGATCCAGACATCGCCTACTCCGTAGCGTCAGTTTATGCGCTCGAAGGAATGCGAACTGAGGCACTCGAGTGGCTCAGACGCGCGATTGCGCTCGGAAATGAAAACCAACTCTGCTTTGAGAGCGATCCAAACTGGACTTCGCTACGAAAAGATGAAGAGTTTCAGAAGCTAATGACACAGGTGCATGCAGCTCATGTCGCACACACAACCAAGCCCGCGGCTGGCTAGGCGATTAAGTTAGAGTTCATAGGTCAGCCGATCCAGCGCCACAGACGCAAATGTTTAGAGAAACTCCGAGCCTTTAATAGATTCTATTTCGGAATGGAGCTCTGCAGAGAAGGAATGTTTTGTCTCGCGTCGGTGCTATAAACATTTCGCCGCTACGCGGCCACTCTCGCATCGAACTTCAGAAACAATAATGGTCAAAACTCTTCGAGCACACAGTTATCTCAGCGTCCTTCTGCTCTTCTCCCTGATCCAATCGGCAACACCGATCGGCGCGCAGCAGACACCGCAACGCGAACGACGAGTCACGACGGCGGCAACTGCAACACCGACGCCAAGTCCAGCGCCATCAACGGCTGATAATCCGGCGGAGACCCCACAGTCTTCGCCGGCGTCAACGCCGGACGTTGTCCAGATCCGAAGAACTGCCACTACGCGCTCGCTCGCTGAGTTGCAATCCCGCATCACCGAGATACTGAGGAAGCCCGAGCTGACCCCGGCAATGGTGGGAATCAAGGTTACTTCGCTGGAAACGGGCCGTGTGCTTTTCGAGGAAAACGCCAACAAGCTGCTGCGTCCGGCGTCGAACATGAAGCTCTACACGGTGGCGGCGGCGCTCGATCGCCTGTCGCCTGACTATCGCTTTGTCACCAGCGTCTATGCCAACGAAAAGCCAACCGACAAAGGCGTCGTCAAAGGCGATCTGACAGTCTACGGCCGCGGCGATCCATCAATGGCCGCGCGCTTCAACAATGGCGACTACTTCAAAGGCATTGACGATCTCGCCACGCGCATCGCGGCGGCGGGCGTGAAGAAGGTAGAAGGAGATCTGGTCGGGGACGAAAGTTATTTCACCGGCCCGCAATACGGCAGCGGCTGGGAATGGGAAGATCTGCAGTGGTATTTTGGCGCGGAGGTGAGCGCGCTGACGGTTAACGACAATGCGCTCGATCTGTTTGTTAAGCCGGGTGCGAAGGTTGGCGCTCCGGCACTGATAACAACCGGACCACCTGATCCCTTGCTGCGAATTGTTAATAAGGTTGTTACCGGCGCGCGAGGAACCAAGCGAGACTTGAATGTTTACCGGGAGCTGGCCGGTGATGAACTGAAAATAAGCGGCTCGATTGCGGTTGACGACAAAGGCTACACCGGCGGCGTCGGCATCTCGCGTCCCGCACTTCTTTTCGCTTATCTGCTGCGAGCGTCGCTGGCCCAGCGCGGCGTGACCATCAAAGGCCAGACGCGAACGGTCGATAGCCGTTCGGGCAACAGCAAGATTCCGAAAGTTCCGCTCAGCCTCTTACCTGTCAATACCGGCTCGGGGCCGGTGGAGCTTGCGAGCATGCAATCGGTTCCGTTAAGCGCAGTCGCAGCGAATACGTTGAAGCCAAGCCAGAATCTCTACACTGAAATCATCCTGCGCACGCTCGGAACGGTAGTACTGCCGCCCGGGAATCCATCACGAACCGATAGCACCAGTGAAACTGACGGCATCGCAGTCGTCAAGAAGTTCCTGCAGGAAGCGGGAATTACTCCAGCCTCGCTGGTGTTGACTGACGGCTCAGGCCTTTCGCGAAACGATATGGTCACCGCGGAAGCAACGATTCAGTTGTTGACTTACATGCATCGACATCGTTACGCCGCCATCTTTCGCGACGCGTTGCCGATCGCAGGGGTTGACGGCACGCTCAGAAATCGTTTCAAAGGTACTGCGGCAGAAAATAACCTGCGCGCCAAGACCGGAACATTAAGCTCCGCGAGTAGTCTTTCGGGTTACGTCCGCGACGCCGCTGGCGAAGATCTGGCTTTTTCAATCATGATCAATAACTATCCTACAGATGCAGACGTCAGAACAAACTGCATCGAGCCGATTGCCGTCCTGTTGGCCTCGTTCGGCGGGAAGCCGTAGCGCACAAGACTGAAAATGGCTCCAAAGTTCATCAAGTTTCACGGCTTCGGCAACGACTACATCGTTGTCGAGTCGAAGGACCTCGCGCTCGCTGGAATTTCCGAAACCGCTGAGCTGAGCGCGTTCGCACAGCGCATTTGCAAGCGCCATTACGGCGCGGGCGCCGATGGCATTGCGGTCGTTAGCCTCGCCAAAACCGAGGGCGCTGATTTTGAGGTCCGCATCTTCAACCCGGACGGCAGTGAAGCGTCGCTCTCCGGAAATGGCACCCGCTGCGCCGCGAGCTATCTTTACTACAAACAACTCTGGACGACTGCAGAACTTCGCCTCACCACCCGCGCCGGAATCAAACTTTACACTCTTCGTGAACAGGACGGCGCTGGTCGTTACGTGTTTGACTCCGAACTCGGGCAACCGAAGTTTGACTCAAGTTCGATTCCTATGACGACGCGCGAGCCGCTGCGGAAAGTTATCGACTACGATCTGGATGTTGCCGGCGAGTCGTTTCCAGTCACCGCGTTGCAGATGGGAAATCCTAACTGCTGCATTTTCGTCAGCGACTTTGATGCGCTTGACTGGCGGCGCATCGGCAAAGCGATCGAGACGCACAAACAGTTTCCGGATCGTACAAATGTTGTTTTCGTCCGCGTCGTTGATCGGGAATTGATTGAGTTAAGAATCTGGGAACGCGGCGTCGGTGAAACGGAGGCTTCCGGCACTTGCTCCTGCGCCGCCGCGGTGGCTGCGATGATCAAGGGCGAAACTGAACGACTGGTGGACGTGCTGATGCCGGGCGGCCGCGCGAAGATCAATTGGCGTGGAGATGGCGAGGTTGTGATTACCGGCACCGCTGGAGTAATTTATGAGGGCGATTGGCTTTCGAAATAGTGGCTTTTTCCTAGTCCGATAAGTGTTTTAGTAATTACGCGGCCCTTGGAGTTGTCGCTAAACTCCCCCGATGATTAACCCCGACGAACTCTCCCGACGTGTCCCCAGTGGTCACCTGATTCCAGTCGTGCTGGCGGCGGCGCTGCTGCTGACTGCGTGCGGCGGCAGTGCAATTTCCAAAGCCGAAGTCGATCCCGGGTCAAAGCGTTCCGTCAAACAAACACCTGCCGACCTTCCTTTCTGGCTGGGTAATTCACAGCGTAACTTTTATGGGAGTGGCCCGCTGGGCGAAGGTCCACTTGAAATCGTTTGGGAAATCGAAACCAAGTCGATCAGTGGCAGGCTGCATCCTGATCCATGGGGTGGCACGTCATGGCCGGGCCAGCCTTCGGTTGATGGTAGTCGTGTTTACTTTCCCTCTGCTGACGGCAATGTGTATTGCGTCAACACGCAGGACGGCAGCGTCATCTGGAAATTCAAAGGCAGAGACAGTTTCAAGTCGACGCCGACAATTCTCGGCGATCGGATCATCGCCAGCGGGTTGGACCATTACATCTATTGCTTAAACGCACACGACGGCACGTTGATTTGGGAATACCAGGCCGGATTTGAAATTGATGGCTCGGCAGCCGTGCGCGATGGATGCATTTACTTTGGCTGCGAAGACGGTTTCTTTTACTGCCTCAATCTCGCCGATGGTTCTCTTGTGTACAAGACCGAGCGCCTCGGCTCCATGGAGGGCAGTTGCTCAGCTGTTGACGGGCGAATTTATGTGGGCACTGAGACCGGCGATCTTTACTGCCTCAACCAGACTGACGGAGCCACTATCTGGAAGGCGCGCATCGGCGCCGACTCAGATTCAACCCCCGCGGTCGCCGGAGGCTTCGTATATACAGCCGCCGAGGACGGCTACGTTTACTGCTTCCGCCAGTCAAACGGCGAACCGGTCTGGAAATTCAAAGCTGACGGTGGCTTGAGCAAAAGTTATGAGGAGCGAAGCGGGTTCTGGGCCAGTCCGATAGTTGTAAAGGATCGGATTTTCATCGGTTCCAACAACGGATACATGTATTGCCTGACCGCAAACAAGGGCGAGATCGTCTGGCAACAACTGATGCGAGCGCCGATCTGGGGAACGTCACCAGTAGTCGATGGCCGGGTAGTGTTTGGCGATAAGAGTGGTTGGCTTCACATACTTTCCGCTGAGAACGGTAAATCCCTGGGCGAAATCAAAATTGGAGACAACCTAAACTCCACGCCAGCCGTAGTGGGCGGCCGGATCTACATTGGCGCATTCAACGGCAAGCTTCATTGTGTCGAAGCAAGAGCGGGCGGTTGGGAAAAGGCGGAGGGAATGGGCGGATGAGTGCATCGCTGATTTATCTCGTTGACAACACGCTTGATGGCCAGGGCGCCAGCCCTCGCGAGTTGCGTGCGGTGCTCAGTCGTCTGCACGAAGGGGTGGAAATACTGACCGAGCCTTATCACGCGGTTTCACTCAAGCGCATAAACTCACTGCGTCCGTCACATATCATTCTGAGCGGACAAAGTCATCCCTGGGATCGCTACAATCCGGAAGCGCTCGCCGGCGTGATTGAAGTGATCAAGAAAGCCTCGGAACCCATCCTCGGCGTCTGCGGCGGCCACCAGCAGATCGCCCTGGCTTACGGCGCGCCGGTGGATCTGATGGGCCGGCTCGAGCCGGGCGAAGGATACGAAGGCGCCAAACGGGAGCGCGGTTATTTCCCGGTGGAAACCAACCGCAAAGGAATCTTCAAGGGCTTGCCCAAAGAAATTACTGTCTGGCATTCCCACTTCGACGAGGTAAAGACTCTACCCAAACGCTTCCGGGTGACGGCATGGAACGAGACCTGCCCGATTCAGGCGATGGAACACACCGAGCGACCATTGTTTGCCGTGCAATTCCATCCGGAATTGTTTGACGACAAACACCCGGATGGGCGGCGGATACTCGACAATTTCCTTTCATTAACACCGTTGCTTTAACTCAGATCCAACCTAAAATCGTGCGTCTCCGAGGCACAAATGTGCGGCTTGAAAAGGTAGCTTTGCGGCTCTGAGTCCCAACAACAAGGCTTTAACCCCCTCGGATGACTAAAACCGCCTGCTTTTGTGTGACTGAAACACGCGGAATCCTCTAGACGTACCGAAACGTTTCGGTCACATTTCCAGCCCCTTCTTAACTCTAAATATTCCAGCAGTTGCGCCAAATTGGGCCGATTTTTGGGCCTTTTTGGCCTCGCCAGGCTGGACACAGTTGCAACCCTTTGTTAGCTTCCTACGTGAACAGGCGAGAGTTAAGCTCGCTTGTTTTTGTTTTGTAATGCACTTCAACTTTCCGGCGCATGCATCAAGGATGCAAGCCCCCAACTCCGGCCGACGTTGTTCGCAACTCCTAGGGCCGGGGGTCGAGTTATAGGAAAGAACGAACTCTCGGACAGGAGACCCGAACAATGAAATCAGTGGTTAGTCGAAGCGCCATAATTGCGACTTCGTTTTTGACAGGTTTGTTAGTTTTTTCCGCTACGCCATCTATAGCAGACAGTCCTCTTACGCAGGTTCGTTCCCGAAAAGTCGAAAGTCAGCAGAGTCCGGTTGAGGCAAAAGCTGCCGCGAGGGTAATCGCGCCGGATGCCGATTCCGCTAGTCGAAGCCGGACAGTCGAAGAATTCGCACCGGGAGTCCCCGCGTCGTCTTACGTCGCAACGGCTTACAGCCTCAAGGGCAGAACTGCCAGCGGCCGGATGGTAACCAGGGGATTAATAGCTGCCGATCCTTCGATTTTGCCTTTGGGTTCGCGCGTGCGACTCGATCATCCGGGATACAGCGGTGAATATTTGGTGGCTGACACGGGCGGCGCTATCCGCGGACGCCGGATTGATATTTGGACGCCGAGTACAATCGAGGCGATGCGTTTTGGCCGTCGCACGGTAAGGCTGACTGTGCTGAGCTACGGCGCCAGAAGGTCAAGACGAAGCGCCAAAAGCTAAGGCAAATTTCTTTGGGAATTGGAAAGGCAGAAGGACAAACCTTCTGCCCTTTTTATTTTGCAGTGCGTCTAAAGCGCAGCCTAACAGTTTGCATCACTCGTGTTACCATAATCGCGTAAACTAATTCCAATTGTCCGCGAACTAACTGGCCTACTATGCAAGTTTCCAGGCAGCCGTCTGAGAACAACCAAGAGATACCAGCAGCTGAACCACTGGTGGAAGTGACCCGTGGTGGAATCACCGAGTCGCGACATCGCGGCCACATCATCGCGGTGGAACCTGATGGAACCATTGCCGCATACCTCGGCGCACCGGCGACAGTGACCTACCTGCGTTCCTCGGCGAAGCCACATCAGGCAATTCCCTTGGTTGCTTCCGGCGCCGCTGATCGTTTCGGCTTCACTGAAGAAGAGATTGCGCTGGCCTGCGCCTCGCATAGCGGCGAACCAATTCATACCGAAGTTGCCGCGTCGATGCTAAGGAAGATTGGGCTCGGACCTGAAGCGCTGAAGTGTGGCGTACATGAGCCGTTCAGCCCGGAGGTAGCCCAACAACTTCGCGAAAGAGGTGAAGCGCCGAATGTCTTGCACAACAACTGTTCCGGTAAGCATGCCGGCATGTTAGCGCTCGCGCTGCATCTCGGCGCACCCACGGAAACATATGACGAGGCCACCAATCCGGTGCAGCTCGCAATCGGCAAAACAGTCTCCCAGTTTTCAGGGATCCCAATTGAAGATATTGCGGTCGGTACGGACGGTTGTGGCGTTCCGGTTTTTGGAATTACGGTCAAGTCAATGGCGTTAATGTACGCACGACTGGTTTCAACGCCGGCGGAGTTTGACGAGCCGACTAAGAAAGCCTGCGCACGAATCGTTGCAGCGATGACCAGCCATCCGGAACTGATCGGTGGCACATCCGAACGTCTCGACACTGAGATCATGCGTGCCGCGCCAGGTCGGCTTGTCTCCAAGGTGGGAGCGGAAGGTGTTTACACAGTCGGCGTTTTGCCTTGCAAGGATTGGCCGCGCGGCTTGGGGCTCGCCCTCAAGATCGAAGACGGAGACGATCATCGCGCGCGCCCCACCGTAGTGATTGAGTCGCTCAGGCAGCTGGGCATACTAGCAAATGAGTCGTTGGAGGCCGTCGCGCGCTATGCTTTTTTTCCGGTGCGCAATCGTCGTGGAGATGTGGTTGGCGAAGTGACGCCGGAATTTAAACTGAATCAAGCGGGTAACATTCAAGGATAAGTTATGGACAGCGCTGGGATATCACAGTCGGGAAACGGTAACGGCGGCGACGATCGGTTGGAAGAAGCGCCACTTAACCCGCCCCCGCTGCGCAATGCAGCCGGGAATATCGATCTCGACTCCGTTCCCGATGTTATCCAATGGTTCCTCGATTTCGACCAGCGCGTCGCCATCGTTAAACACTCAAACGTCGAAGAAGTGTTTCAGTGGAAACAGGAAAACAGCCGCAGCCAGGGTGAAGTTGTTTTTGATTTCAAGCAGGCGCAGGATCGTCTGGCCATCGGGATCATCCAGGCGCTGGCTGAACACAACACCGAACGCGCGCTTCATTCCTGGATTAGTCAACTTCTCAACGCGCTCGACGAGGCCTCGAAGGCGAATGAGGCAGCCGCCGAGGCTTACCAGCTCGCTCTTGCTGCCGGCGGCTCAATTGTGAAGGAAGCAGATAAGATTCCGTCGGCCCGCGGGCGGCGCGATTTTCTGATCAACTGTTGGGTCGAAACACTCTGCACCGCCGAAGCGCGTGTGCTGGGTTGGCTCTACCAGGAATTTTACGGTAAAGCTTTCGCACCGTGAGTCCGTCCTTTGGTCCATACCACATGAACGACACTATTCGCGCGCTCTTTCCGGTAACAGAGCGCGCTATCTATTTAAACCACGCTGCGGTCTCAGCACCGCCAACTCCAACCATCAATGCGATCAAGTCGCAGCTTGCTGACGTTTCAGAAAACGGCTCGATAAACTTTCGCCGCTGGCTCGCAGTGAAGGAAAATGCCCGCCGGCTCGTCGCGGGAATGCTGGGCGTACTTCCCGAACAAGTCGCGTTCATGCGAAATACTTCTGATGGACTCTCGACCGTAGCCAACGGACTTGACTGGCAACCGGGGGACAACCTCGTGACTTTCCGTCATGAGTTTCCTTCAAACCTCTATCCGTGGCTGCGCCTGCGAGACGCATTGGGCGTGGAAGTGCGTGTGTGCGAAGAACGCGATGCTCGTGTTGACACGGATGAACTAATTCGCTTGGTTGACCGCAACACCAGAATCGTCGCCATCAGCCAGGTGCAGTATGCGTCTGGTTATCGCGCCGACCTCGAACGCATTGGGCGCGTCGCACACGCCCACGACGCGCTGCTGGTCGTTGATGTGATTCAGGCGTTGGGGGTGATTCCGATCGACGTCGAAGCCGAGTTGGTCGACGTCGCCGCGGCAGCCTGTCATAAGTGGCTGCTAACGCCGGAAGGCGTGGGGCTGTTGTATCTTTCGGCGCGGGCACGCGAACGCATTCAGCCGACGCTGGTGGGCTGGACGAGCGTTCCCAATCCGGACGACTACGGCAATTATGAGCAGGGTTGGAATCAGGGGGCACTCGCCTGGGAAACCGGGACGGCGCCAGTCGCCCTTATCCACGGATTGGAGGCAAGCCTGAAACTCTTGAATGAAGTTGGCATTGGTCGCATTCAGGCTTACCTGGAAACATTGACGGACCATCTCTGCGAAAGACTCCGCAACACGGATTATCGAGTTATCAGCTCCAGGCGAGCGGGAGAAAAATCTCAGATTGTTTGCATTCAACACACGGGTGGTTTGAGTCCAATGGATCTTTACGCCCACCTCAAGCAGAAAAACATTATCACTGCCCCGCGTGGTGACCGGCTGCGCATCTCGCCTCATTTTTACAACACGCTCGCTGAAATAGATGAGCTCGTGAAGGCTCTGCCGCAGTAGGACTGACATTCCTGCCTGTCCGAGATGCCAGCCCTAGGCCCAATCACAGAATATTGGACAGACAGGAAATATTTTTCTTTCCATGGCGAGCGATTATCGTTCGCTGTTGAAGCCCTGACGTATTGAAGTTGTACGCGGTTTTTTTACTTACCGATGCCGCCCCTCATCCCAGTCGGCCAAAATACCCGAAAAACTCAGAAGAGGTGAAAGGCGATGGCCTGAACCGAGTATTGGCACGCTCGTTGCCAAAGAGAAATCAGAACAAAAGGGTAAGAGTAATCGGGTCGGCTCAAGATTGAGTGAGTGGAAGCTTTGGGGGAGGCGTCCTCTCACAATTCAAAAGGCGGGTGGTGACTCTTTCGGGGGATAGAGTTAGCGTTCGCAGCAATCGAAGAGCAAAAATTGCGGTGCTGCTGATCGTCGTCTTGACGAGGCTTGGGGGAGCTTCCCAGGAAAGATCAGCAGCCCGCATTATTTTTGTGACCCGGTAGTAAATCGTGAATAGTAAGTAGATCCTGCGCGTCTGCTGCAGCAACTCTTTACTATTCACGATTTACTATTTACCCGTTTTAGTTTCTCCGCTCCAGCAGTCGAGCCGGATCGGTTTCCGGAGTCAACTCGTCCAGGTTAAGACGGAGCATTGCATCGGAGTCAGCATAGGCCTCGCGGGCTCGTTGCTGTGCCCGGCGCGAGCGAAACAAGAGCGCGCCAAAGAACCCGCCAACAGCCAGGCAAGTTACCAGTGCTAACCCAGATGTCTTAACTACGGAGACAAATACGCCCAGAGTCGTCTCAGTGAATTCACGCGTGGCTTGCTCGTAAGAAAACGGATTTCGTCCCAACCACTGAACTACTTGCTGATACTTCACCTGGTCGATGAGTTGGTTGGCCGCTTCCGCGCTTGGTGCGTCAAAAACAAACACCGAATAGTTGCCCACCCGACGATAGGCCGTCGGCGCCGGCTGTCCTTGAGCGCCAAGCTCTTGCAGCTTCGCTTTGATGCGCTGGTCATTCTCTGTTGCCAACGAGGCGGTGTTGAATTCAACTATGATCAACTTCTGAGCGCCGTAATCAGCAACTGCAGCTTCAGCGCCCCCTTCGAAACTCACCACGTCCAGCACCTGCTGATTGCTGTACGCATTTATTAACGCTTCTTTGTTTGCGGCGTACAGCACTTGCGCCTGCTTGTTCTCCCAATCAGGAAGATGCTTCACCAGGACGGGAATCTCACCGGCCCCTTTATCGAGCGTGTCGGCCAGACTCTTTGCAAAACTCGTCAGCCGTTGTGGGTCGGGTAACTTGTTCTCATCTTTCACGGCAACGACAGCCCGACCCTTGAAGAAAATCAGAAATGTATCCGGAGCGGGACCCGAATGATAAAAACCCGATGTTCCAACATCTGCACTATCTGGCTTGTCGCCACTGACCGCCTTTTCCGCAAGCTCCCTGCTTTGTGTCAGCTCAGCGTATGCTGCGGAGTCAGAAGGCAAGGTGATTAACACTATCGAAAAGCGGTGACCGTCTTTCGACACGTAAGTCCGACCTGCGCCCGACGTAACACTGGAACGCTGGTACGAGCTTTCAAGCGACTTGTTCTGTAACTCAGTCGGGTTGATCCCGCGAAAGTCTCCCAACTTATCCGGGAGGAGTTTGGCCGCAGGATCAGTCGGCAGACTCTGGCCGACAACGGGGACGAACGAGAGCAGCAAAGATGCCAACATCAGCAAGAATGTTCTGAACGCACGAGAAAACACAACTTCACCTCAAGAATAAGCGCTGGTCCTTTAGAACCCGAGGTCCTTTGGATGTTCCGCCTAAAATGGCGGTTGGCAGCGCGCGGCTACGTTCGGTAGTTTAAGTCCGGCGTCGGAGTTCGCGCAAAAGCAGGTCGGCGTAATAGCGTGGCTTGCTGATGTTGTGAATGACGGTGGTGCCGCCAATTTCGCTGGCGTTGTCGATCAACAAATCGCCAAAGCCGAGCAGGCGTTGCGGAATGCTGGCAGAAACTGTGACGTCCTGAATTTTGGTCAGCGGGATGTTGCGCGTCGTCCGCGCGATCAGGCCGGTATCAATCTCAATCTTTGAGTCGGTCAAGGTATACCGGACCATGTTTCGCTTCAGATGGTAATAAGCGGGAATCAGCAGCAGCGTCAGCGCCAACGGGATTGAGATGTAGATTGGAGGCTGAACATCGACCGGTAACAGGGCCAGCAGCACAACCAGCGCAATAGCCCCAGCCATCGCCAGGGCGTAACCGAGCTTGATGAAGATCATGGTGGGACGAACCGTGAAGACGACCTTCTCGAGATCGTCGTCATCCACCTTGCCGCTCGGATCCGGGGGCACCGGAAGGGCGCGCTCGGCGCGTGCGATTTGCGTTGCCTCCGGATCGTCGGCGGGGGAACCGCAGCCGGAACAAAAACGCTTGCCAGGCTCTAGTTGCGATCCGCAGTTGGAACAATGCATCTTCGGATATTAGTTAGCCTAAGGGGTTGGCGGCTTGGAGTCGACCGGAAGCCCCGCGCTTTGCCAGGCGGCGAAACCACCAAGTAGCGCACCAGCATTATCGATACCTTTTGTTTTCAGTTCGACCACCGCACGGGCGGACGTATGTTCGCTTGGTCAAGAACAGTAGGTGACGATCAGCTTATCCTTCGGTAACTCGTCGAAATGATTTACGATCTCGGCCTCAGGAATCAATTTAGCGCCTCTGATGTGCCCCATGTCCCACGAAGACTGATTGCGCACATCAATCACCACGGCTTGATTCTTATCCAACAGATCCTTGAGTTCAGCGACGGTCACGCGGCGCGCACCGTCAGTCGGAGCCGGCGCCACCGGAGCGGCCGCTGTGACCGGAGCCGTATTCTTGTTTTTCTGCTCAGCCGAGTTGCAGCCGCTTTGCACGACCGCCCCTAAAAGGCCGAGGGCCAAAAAGGAAATATAAAGACGCATTAAAATGACCTCCAAAAAAGCCCGTGACCCACGATCGCGGGCACATAGTAAATTATCCACAGCTAATTTCTTATGCTCATCTGCATTTGTCAATGCCGCCAGTCCACAGCCCAGGACAAATGGTCGTGTTTTCTTTACTTCTTTGCGTGCTATAGTTCGCACTCACCAAATCCTGAACACGGAGCTTTCATGCTCGAGGAACCACAAACCCGGCCGGTAAAATGGGCCAAGGTCATCGATCAAACGCGTTGCATCGGTTGTCATGCTTGTACAACCGCATGCAAGTCGGAGAACCTCGTGCCGCTCTCGGTGACGCGGACTTACGTCAAGCACGTCGACGTCGGCGTCTTTCCGCAAGCTCGCCGCGCGCATCAGGTAACGCGCTGCAATCAATGCGCGCACGCGCCCTGCGTCACCGCCTGCCCGACCACGGCGATGTTTAAGCGCGCGGACGGCATCGTTGATTTCGACAAATCGATTTGCATTGGCTGCAAAGCCTGCATGGCCGCCTGCCCTTACGACGCGATCTTTATCAACCCCGAGGACCACTCCGCCGAGAAGTGTAACTTCTGCGCGCACCGCATCGACGTCGGCCTTGAACCGGCGTGCGTTGTCGTCTGTCCGACGCAGTCAATTCTGATCGGTGATCTAAACGACACTGATTCGTACGTGGCGCAGATCGTCAATCGCGAAGCGGTAGCGGTTCGTCGTCCGGAAAAAGAAACGCTGCCAAAACTTTTCTACAAAGGCGCACACCAGGCGACGCTCGATCCGCTCGCGGCGCGACGACCGGACGGCGGCTTGTTTATGTGGAGCGAACAACAGGAGAGTTCGTCGCAGGTAGTTTCCGGAAATCCAAACTTCAACAACAGTTCGGCGGCAGCGTTGTTGTCTTACGATGTGGCACACGCGATTCCCTGGGACTGGAAAGTCAGCCTTTACACCTGGACCAAGGGCATCGCTAGCGGTGTTTACCTGGTTGCCGCGTTGCTCATCCTGTTTGGTTTCCTGAGCGCGAACAATTCGATCTGGTTGTGGGCAACACCAATTGTTTCCGGCGTCTTCCTGGCAATCACCGGCGGACTGCTGATTTGGGACCTGGAACACCCAGAGCGTTTCTATCTCATCTTCACGCGACCGCAGTGGAAAAGTTGGCTCGTCAAAGGCGCGTTCATCATTGCCGGATACACGCTGGTGCTCGGGTTGCACTTCCTCGCGAGTTTGCTGGGATGGAGAGCATTTCAAAGTTGGTTGATGCTCGCGGGAATTCCTTTGTCGATTATGACCGCGGTTTACACAGCTTATCTTTTCGCGCAGGCGAAGGCGCGCGACATGTGGCAAAACCCGTTGCTGCCACCACATTTGCTCACGCAGGCGCTGCTGCTCGGATCGGCTGTGCTGTTATTAATGGCGTCGTGGTTTGAAAAAACTGCTGATGATGAACTCAGCCGAACGCTCGCTCGTCCGCTGAGCGCGGTTGTGGTTTCGCTTTGGATACTGGCAATCACGAGCCTGCTTCATCTTCTGATGATCTGGGGCGAAGTCTCTCTGACGCATCCAACAGCACACGCGCGTCTCGCAATTTGGGAGATGGTGCGCGGCAGATATAGGAGCGACTTCTGGATGGGAACAGTGCTGTCCATCGTTGGCGGATTGATTCCCGCGCTCGCTCTCTTCGGCGTCATCAGTATCTCGCTGGGCGTCGCCGGCGCGCCGCTGGGTTTGATCGGTATGATGCTTTACGAGAATGCTTACGTGCAGGCGGGACAATCAGTACCGCTGGCTTGAAGTTTACAAATTGCTTGTCTACTAAATGAACTCTAAAGATAACGTGAGTGACGAAACCTTCTATCCCGGCCCGAGCCGAAATCACCTCGCAGCGTTTCCGCCGAAGGAACGGTGGGACAACTGGACTGAGCTCGATTCGCAGGCCTGGCCGCGAAGGAAGGAGCGCCACTATTCACTGGTTCCCACCACTTGCTTCAACTGCGAGTCGGCTTGCGGGCTGCTTGCTTACATCGACAAAGTTACCGGGGACATTCAAAAGTTTGAGGGCAATCCCGAGCATCCGGGATCGCGCGGGCGCAACTGCGCCAAAGGTCCGGCGACGCTCAACCAAATTCAAGATCCCGATCGCATTCTTTATCCGCTCAAGCGTGCCGGCAAACGCGGTGAAGGCAAGTGGGAACAGACCACCTGGGACGCAGCGCTCGACGATATCGCATCGAGGATCCGCAAGGCGATCGTCGAAGATCGGCGCAGCGAGATCATGTATCACGTCGGGCGACCTGGTGAGGATGGTTTCACCGAACGCATTCTTGCCGCCTGGGGAGTTGACGGGCACAACTCGCACACCAACATCTGCTCATCCGGCAGCCGCGAAGGTTATCAACTTTGGATGGGGCTCGATCGTCCAAGTCCGGATCACGCCAACGCCAAAGTTATTTTGCTCATCAGCGCGCATCTTGAGTCAGGCCACTACTTCAACCCGCACGCGCAGCGCGTCATCGAGGGCAAAGCAAACGGCGCGAAGCTCGTCGTCTTCGACACGCGTCTTTCGCACACTGCCACGCATGCCGACTACTGGGTTGCGCCTTATCCCGGCTCGGAAGGCGCGATGCTGCTGGCAATCGCGAATTACCTGATTCAAAACAACCTCTACAATCGCGAGTTCGTTCGGCGCTGGTGGAATTGGGAAGAGTGCCTCGAAGAAAGTTCCAAGTTTCAAGTTTCAAGTTCCAAGTCCGAGGTCACGGCGGAGGATTCGAGAGGTCGCACAACGAACGCAGCCTCTCAGGTCGGGAAGGTGGGCTTGCCCCCGCTGACCTTTGAAAGCTTTGAGCTACTCCTCAAACAGCTCTACGCAGAATACACTTTCGAATTCGCGGCTCAGGAATCCGGCGTTGACGCAAAAACGATTGAAGAGATTGCCAAACTGATCGCCACCGCCGGCACTCGCTTCTCCAGTCATAACTGGCGCAGCGTCACCTCCGGCGTCAGCGGCGGTTGGGCTGTCGCGCGTGCGGTCTTCATGTTGAATGCGTTGCTGGGCGCGATAGCTACTGAAGGCGGCGTGTTTCCGAATGCCTGGAACAAGTTTGTGCCGAAGCCGATCTACACACCGCCCCATCCGAAGATGTGGAACGAAACGCAGTGGCCGCGCGAGTACCCGCTGGCGATGCACGAGATGTCGTTCCTGCTGCCACACTTCCTGAAAGACGGTCGTGCCAAACTCGACGTTTACTTCACGCGCGTTTACAACCCGGTGTGGACCAATCCCGATGGGTTCTCCTGGATCGAAATGTTAACTGATCCGGACCTAGTCGGTTGTTATGTGGCGCTGACGCCGACGTGGAATGAAACGTCGTATTTCGCTGACTACGTGTTGCCGATGGGCCACGGTTCGGAGCGTCACGACATTCATTCTTACGAGACGCACGACGCGCAGTGGCTCGGGTTCCGCCAACCGGTGAAAAAAGCCGACCGGCAGCGGGAAGGCGAAACGGTTAACGATACTCGTGAAGTGAATCCAGGCGAGGTTTGGGAAGAGAACGAGTTTTGGATGGAACTAACCTGGCGCATCGATCGCGACGGCTCGCTCGGCATTCGCCAGTTCGTCGAATCGAAAAAGAATCCCGGCACGCGTCTCGGTGTTGACGAATACTATGAATGGATTTTCGATAATTCTGTTCCGGGCCTGCCGGAGAAAGCGGGGGCTGAAGGTCTAACACCGCTGGAGTTCATGCGTCGCTACGGCGCGTTTGAAATCAAACAACGGGTCGGCGCGATATATGAAGAACCCGTGGACGCGGAGGAGCTGGAGGACATTCGCGAGGACGCGCGCGGTCGCGTGTTCACGCGTGCGGCGAAACCTGCTTCGCCAAACGTGGTTCCGGTTCCCAGTCCCGATGGCGACGAGGATGGCCGGCGCTTTGTGGGCGTTAGGGTAGGCGATGAAATCAAGCGCGGGTTTCCGACGCCGAGCGGCAAGCTGGAATTCTATTCAACGACGCTCGCGGAGTGGGGCTGGCAAGAATATGCCATACCCGGTTACATAAAAAGTCATGTTCATCCTGACAATCTTGAGAAAGATCAAACGATTCTTATCTCCACGTTTCGGTTGCCGGTGCAGATTCACACGCGCAGCGCCAACGCCAAGTGGCTTGACGAAATCGCGCACACGAATCCGCTCTGGATTCATACCGCTCACGCCTTGAAGCTCGGTGTGCGCACCGGTGATCTGCTGCGTGTTGAAACTGAGATTGGTTACTACGTTGTGCGCGCCTGGGTGACGGAAGGCATTAGGCCAGGCATCGTCGCGTGTTCACATCACATGGGTCGCTGGAAGTTAAGTGAACAAGGTCAGCGACAACTGATGGCCACCGTGAAGCTCGATCACGAAGGAACGGAGTGGGGGTTGCGGCGCGAGAAAGGCGCCGAGCCTTACGAGTCCAGTGATCCGGATACGCTGCGCATTTGGTGGAGCGATGTGGGCGTGCATCAGAACATGACCTTTCCGGTCCATCCCGATCCAATTTCGGGAA